>NZ_JBWGIO010000015.1:0-191319 GCF_057784215.1 Mesorhizobium sp. CNPSo 4661
GATCTTGCGAAGCAGATGATCAGCCGGAACCAGCTGATCCAACGTTACCATCTCAAGCGCGGTCTGTTCGGGGGCGGGTCGCTTCAACATGACCCAGGGAATCAAAAACCCCCGGCTAACGCCAGGGGTTTGTCAGCAGTCTGAAGCGGCGGGCCAAGCCCGCCGCTCCTTCCTTCAAACCATAGCCGACTGTTACCGGTTGCCGAAGTGGTCCCGGTCGCTACCCTGAGGGGCCGACTTCTGCGCGTCGCGCGACGAGTTCAGCAGCTTGTAGACAGGCGAATCGGTGCCGATCGACGACGTGCGGGTGGTGTCGACAGCCGGGGCCGGCTGGTTGACGCCGCTGTTGCCGTAGTTGTCGCTGCCGGCAAAGGCGGCGCCCGAAACGGCCAGCAAGGCCGCAGTGGCAAGAACAATCTTCTTCATTTTAGTACTCCTGAATTTCACATCCGACCGATGCGGCGGGCAAGCCCGCCGCCGGTTCAAGGTCGGCTGTTAGTTGTTGCCGAAAAGGTTGTGGTCGGCGCCCGTGGTCGCAGGCTGCTGAGTGGCCGGCGCGGACTGGTGGACCGAAGCCGTGTAGGACGAGTCGACCTTGGCGGCCGCCTGATTGGCTTCGTTCGGGTTGTAATGGTCGCTACCAGCGAAGGCGCTGCCGGAAATTGCCAGAAGGGCTGCGGCAGTGAGAACAATCTTTTTCATTTTTTGCTACTCCAGTATCATTATTCAGTCCGTCTAGCGGCGTGTCTTGGGAATGAAATCGCGTCGTTCGGACAACGCTGATTTGGGTGAACCGGCTGCCTGATTCCAATCACGAAGTTTTTCCGCCTGGACCATGTTTCCGCATCTTGAAATTTTGATAAGCATGCCTATGATTTTATTTTTATTGAATGAAATCATACTCTTATGCGCATTCGGCAGTTGGCTCACAAAATGTATCGGAGGCTCGACGTTCACACCGTCCTGCACGCACCGTCAACAGAAACGAACCGTTCAGTTCGATTTTAGAATCTCCTAATAGTCACTTTTCGATACTGTTAATCATCCTACCCCCTGTTTCAAAGGCCGATTCGGGCCGCTGCAGGACCGTGTTCTGGCTGAGAGCCAAGAGCGCGTTCGCGCCGGAAGAGGTTGCAGCCGCCTGCTTGTCCATGCTGGAAATCAAGTCTCGATCCGCCAACCAAACCCCAAAATGGTCGAGACGGCGCCGGCACCCCTTGCCTTGCCAAGCAAGGATCGAGCGTTTACAGGCGTTGTCCAGGGGTCAGGCAATGATGCGACCGGCGCAGCCGGCCGGCTGGAATTGCAGAGCGGGGTCAAGGACATGCCTCTTTCCGACGTCTATGCCGTTGCGAGCAGGGACATCGTCTTCGAATCCTTCGACGGCGAAGCCGTCGTGCTCGACCTCTCCAATGGCAAGTATTTCGGCTTCTCCGATTCCGGCAGCAAGGTGTGGCAGGCGCTGTCCTCGGGTGTCGGCACCGAGGCGCTGATCCGATCCGCGGCGGGCGCTGCCATGATCGACGTCGCAACGCTCGAGTCCTTCATTGGGCAGCTGGTCGAGTTTGGGCTGCTGGCCCCTTCCGACGCAATGCCGCTGCCCTCTTCCGACGATTTGCCGGCGGCGCTGGCGGCGGCGCGCGAGCCGCTCAATGTCAGCGTCCACGACGATCTTGCCGACCTCATCACCGTCGACCCGATCCACGAAGTCGAGGAACCGCTCGGCTGGCCCGCCGTCAAGCAGGTTTCCTGAGCGACCGGCGACGGGCCAGGTCAGGCTGGAACAGACCATGCCACGCGTCACGATCGAGACCCTGCCGGACTACGCCCGCTTTCTCCTCGCCGCCGCCGAAAGCGCGGCCGCGCAATTCCCGGTCCAGCGAACCATCCGCCTGCCCGGGCTGGAACTGATCGCGCACCTCGATTCCGGCACGCTCGCGGATGCCCTTGGCCACGCGTTCGTGGAAGCCGACGGCGGTCGGCGGGACTTGCGCCAATGCCGCATTTTCATCGGCCATCCGGGCGTCGGCGACATGCCGGTGCCGGCAAGCTGGGGCGATGCGCATTTCACCGAACATGGCTTTGCCCAGAAACTCGCCGAGGCGGGGCTGCGCGGCCATCATTTCCACGATCTGGATTTCTGGCAGGTCTATGATCCCGACCGACGGGTCGGCGTCCAGCTGATGCGGTCCGCCGACGCGTTTCCACCCTGGGAGCAGGGGGCGCCGTTGCGCGCGTTCCTGCACTGGGAATACGCCGCACGCGGCATGCGCCTGGCCCATGCCGGCACGCTGGGCCTCGACGGCAAGGGCGTGCTGCTGGCCGGCGCCGGGGGCGCGGGAAAATCCGGAACCGTCGTTGCCGGCCTGCTCAACGGGCTGGACAGCGTCGGCGACGACTATGTGCTGATCGACCTCGATAACGGCGTGACCGCGCGGCCGCTGTTTTCACTCCTGAAGCAGGACCCCCAAGGTTTTGCCCGGCTCGGGTTGGAAAGACGACTGGGCGGAGACCGCCCGATCAACTGGCAAGGCAAGCACGCCTTTCACATTAACGAGATAGCACCTCGGCCAATGCGTGCGACTCTGGACATTTCTGCGTTGATGGTGCCACATGTCAGTGGCGGAAAGACGAGTTCGATCGCACCGATTTCGCGCAAGGATGCCATCATCGCGCTGGCGCCCTCCGGCATTGCCCAGATGCCTGGCGAGCGGGAAAGCGGCTTTCGCTTCTTCAGCGATCTCACACGCTTGCTGCCGTGCTACCGGCTTTTCCTCGGGACGCATCCGGAGGAGATTGCCGGTACGATTGCGGATTTCCTAGCGCGGGTGCCCGATGAAGCTGAGCGTGATCATGCCGGTCTATAACCGCGAGCGCTTCGTCGTCCCGGCCCTGCGCTCGCTGCTGCGGCAGCGCGACGCCGCCGACCTCGACATCATCGTCATCGACGACGGCTCGACGGACGGATCGGCCGAGGCGGTGCGCTCGATGATGGACGAAAACAGCTGCATACGCCTGTTCCGGCACGCTCATACGGGTGTTGCCGGCGCCCGCAATGCAGGTCTGCGGCAATTGCCGGCGGATGCCAGCTTCGTGTCCTTCCTCGATTCCGACGACATCTCGCTTCCCGGCCGGTTCAAGGCCGACCTCGTCCATTTCGAAACGCATCCCGCCCTCGACCTGACTTACTCGCTTATGACGCTGGCCGACCGGATCGACGACGAGACATTGGAGCCGGCCGCGAACAGCCGTATCATGACGCTTCGCGGGCTCTCCTTGAGCACCGCCCTGTTCAGCCGGGCGCTTGTCGATCGCATCGGCTGGTTCGACGAGGAGTTCGAATTGTCCGAGGACACAGACTATCTGCTGCGCGTCTTCGAAACGGGCCCCCGTTACGAGCTCCTGGATAGCGTCGCGATCTACTACCGGCGCCATGCGGGAAACGCCACCAGGGAGAATGACGGCAGGTTGCGCGACCACCTGCGGGCGATCCACAAATCGATCAGACGGCGCAGGGCGGATCCTTCGCTGCGCGAGGCTCCGGGAATTTTCGAATTCAAGAGCCCGCCCGACTGGCAGGTCATGTGATGAGCGCCGGGGGGCGAGACAGCGCAAGACCAACGAGGAGCTTCGGATGAAGCTCTCCGTGATCATGCCGGTCCACAATCGCGAGACCTATGTCGGCGCGGCGCTTCGCTCGCTCATAAGGCAGCGCGACGCCGCCGACCTCGACATCATCGTCATCGATGACGGCTCGACCGACGGTTCGGCCGAAGCGGTGCGCTCGATGATGGGCGAAGCATCTTGCATCCGGCTGTTCCGGCAGGAAAACATGGGCGTGACCAGGGCGCGCAACAGCGGGCTCGGGCGGCTCAGGCCGGAGACGGAACTGGTGTCCTTTCTCGATTCGGACGACATCTCGCCAGCCGGGCGCTTCGCGGCGGACCTCGACCTTTTCAGGCGGGATCCCTCGCTCGAGCTCACCTATTCCAGGATGATGCTGGTCGACAGGCTCGACGACGAGACGCTCGAACCAACCCGCGACAGCAACAGCATCACCGTGCGCGGCATCCATCTCTCGGCGGCGATCTTCTCGCGCCGCCTGGTCGACCGGATCGGCAGTTTCGACGAGGACTTCGCCCAGGCCGAGGATACGGACTTCCTGCTGCGCAGCTTCGAGGTCGGCCCCCGATACGTGCTGCCGGACACGCTGGCGCTTTATTACCGGCGGCACGCCGGCAACATGACAAGGCAGGAAGACGTCCAGGCGCGCGAGTTCATGCGCGCCATCTACAAATCGATGAAGCGCCGCAGGGCCGACCCGTCGCTGAAGCCGATCGAAGGCATCTTCGAACTGAAGAAACTCGCGGACTGGCGGTTCATGTGATGAGCGGATACGGCGTCGTCATTCCGGCCTACAACGCCAGCGCCACGATCGCCGAGACGCTGCGGTCGGTAGCGGCGCAGACGGCGCGCCCAGAGCTGGTCGTGGTTGTCGATGACGGCTCGACCGACGATCTCGCCGCCGCGATCGGCGGCATCGACCTGCCGCTCAAGCTTTTGCGCCAGGACAATGCAGGGCCCGGCAGCGCGACCACGCGCGGCATCGCCGCGCTGTCGACGCACTTCATCGCCACGCTCGATGCCGACGACCTTTGGCTGCCCGGAAAGATAGCGGCGCAGCTTGCCCATCTCGAACGGCTTCCGGCGACATCCGGGGTCTTCACCCATATACGCAGTTTCCGCGACGGAGAGCCCGCCGCGATGGCCCCGACCGCGACGCCCGGCTGGTCGCGCTCGACGATGCTGATACGCCGGGCGGCCGCGCAGAGCGTCGGACCGATGGTCGACCCGCCAGGCGGCCGTGGCGAGATGATCGACTGGATCGCCCGTGCGCGGGAAAGCGGTTTTATCCTCGACATGATGCCTGACGTCCTGGCGCTGCGGCGCATCAGGCCGGGAAGCCTGTCCTACGGGCGCGATTCGGCACGCGACCGCGGTTACCTGGAAGTGGCACGGCTTGCCATGCTGCGACGGGCGCAAAGCAAGGCCGGCTCCAGCTGATGGCGAAAATCCGGCGCATCGGCAGGCGCTTTCCCGACTATGGCTGGTCGTGGCCGACCGGCTCGCTCGACCAATTGCTCAAGGCAGCGCTTCTGCCCGACGAAGAGGCGGCGCGCCTTTGCGCCGAACGCTGGCTGGACGAGAACGACATCGACCATGTCTCGTTCCGGGAACACCGGTTGCTTGCCGCGATCTCCGACCGGTTCGGACGCAAGCTTGCCGGCCACGCCGCCTATCCGCGCCTGGTCGGCCTGCAGAAGATGCTGTGGACCAAGTCGCGCATGGCCATGCGGGAGGCCGAGCCGGCGCTGAAGGCGATGGTCGATGCCGGTTGCACGGTGATGCTGATCAAAGGCGCCAGCCGCATCGCGCTCGACGCCGCCGCGCAGCGCGGGCGCGTGGCGCATGACATCGATATACTGGTGCGGCCCGACGATATGCAGCCGGCTTTCGACGTGCTGCGCGACCGTGGCTGGCAGATCGCCACCGGTGTTTCCCCGCAATATCTGCGCACAAGGCTGGCGTCGCTGCGCTCGATGAATTTCTTCAAGGGCAATTACGGCGACATCGACCTGCACCAGCTCGCCTATGATGGCTCGCAGCAGAATGCCGAGGACGACCTGGCGATTTGGCGCCGCGCGATTGCCGCCAAATTCAGCGACGTCGGCGTGGTCGTGCCCTCGCCCGCCGACCGCATCGCTTTGGCTATCGCGCATGGCGGCCTCGACGCGCATACGCATAGCGACTGGCTGGTCGACTGCGCCGTGGCCATCGAAGGCGGCGATGTCGACTGGGGCATATTCCTCGATGTCATCGCCAGGCGCGGCCTCGCCGTGGCCGCGGCCGTGGCGCTTTCCTACCTTGCGCTGGAGATCGGCATCGCGGTGCCGGAGGCCATCCTGACCAAGGTGGTGGATATGGCCGACCGGCGCGGCGCCGCGCGCCTGTCGTCGGTCCTGCAGGCCAAGCCGCGCACTGATTTCGGCGCGCTGACCTGGCTGTCGCGGGGATTTGCGAAGCAGTTGCGCCTGCGGCGCAAGAAAGGCCGGCTGAAGCAGACCGAGCCGGACATCGTGTGGCGCGGGAAGTCCATGACGGCGAAGGCAACCGGCGCGCCGGCTCCGTTCGTGCTTTCCCAGGCGCTGGATGAGCCGCAGGGCGAAATCAGCGAGATGATGCTCGATCTCGTCGTGCGCATCGTCGTCCCGCCGGTCAGGCGACGCATCGAAATGGAGATCAATGCGGGCGACCGGCACGTGGCGCGGCTGCGCTCGATGATGATCAGTCGTTCCGGTGGGGAGCGGATGCTGCGCTTTCGCGGCAAACTGAAGTTTGACCGGACGGGACAGGCCCTGGTGCTGGAGGCACGGCCGTCACGGCAGTTTCGCGTCTGGGACAACGAGCAGGCCGTCGCCACCTATGGCGCGCTGCCTTTCCAGCTCGTTTCAGCAAAATTTTCTCCGACCGGATGAGCCCTGGCGGGCCGCTGGCGTTGATTACGGCGTCAGCGGCTCGGCGAGGGCAGCCTGGCAGTTGCTCAGGAGTCCGGAGTGATCAGTTCCAAGGAGGGGAAATAGGTCCGATATCGGCCGACATCGCGGGTCAGAAGCGGGAGGCGGCCGACCGCAGCATGAGCTCCGATGAAGAAGTCAGGCAACACGCCGGTTTTGTGTCCTCCTGACCGGCGGTACTGTGTGAATACCTTTCCGGCAAGGAAAAGAGCCGCTCTTGGCATGGCAGTCATCTCAAGACCGGCCACATCAAGAAACGCCTCAAGATCCTCGATGCGGGCGTAGCGAACGGCAAGCTCGGCATAGATCACGTCGTTGATCAACAATGGTCCATTGAGACTTGCCGCCTCAAGCTGCGCAACAGACCAATCCGCCCAGTTTGGATCGTCCGAAACGAGGTCGAGCAGAACATTGGTATCGACGAGCGTCACGTTTCGCCGCGGGTCAGAGCCATGATCGCGTCGGTCGTGAGTCCCTCACCAGCATGGCCGCGCAGCTTGGCAAAGCGGCTCACCGGCCGTTTTTTGTCGACACGAGCCAGCACGATGCTTCCATCGGCGGCGCGCCTGAAATCGACCCTGCTTCCGGGAACGATCCCCAGCAGGTCGCGGAGCGGTTTGGGGATGGTCACTTGCCCCTTTGCTGTAACGGTGGTGGCCATCTTCGCCCCCTCGGTAATACCTGATACAAGTAAGGTATTACTTTCTGGATCGAATTTCAACGGCTCGCAATTGCAATTCAAACTCCGTAACGCTCGGTGCGGATGATTTCCGCCGGAACGCCGGCGCCGATCAGAGCATCGGCGGCGGCCGAGACGAACGCGTTCGAGCCGCAGATATAGGCGAGCCTTGGCGCTTTCGGCAGGCGCTCGATGGCCTGCGCCATCATGCGGGCGTCGACGCGCCGGGAGTAATCGGACGGCCGCCTCGCCGGTTCGCGGGTCAGCGTCAGCACCAGATCGAACCCGTCGCGGCGATCGTCGAGGCCGATCAGCTCGTCACGGAAAATCACCTCGTCCCAGACCCGCGCCGAGAACACCAGCGCAACGGGCACCGCATTGTTGCGCAGCGTGCGATGGCGCACCATCGCCATCAGCGGCACGACGCCCGAGCCGCCGCCGACCAGCAGGATCGGCCCGCCGTCGCTCTCTTGCCAGATGAAATGGCCGCCGAGCGGCCCGCGCAACTCGATCTCGTCGCCGACGGCGGCCACGTCATGGAAGAAGGGCGAGACCTCGCCGTCGTCTAGCCGCTCGATCGCCAGCTCGATAGCAGCACCGGCTACCGGCGCCGATGCGATGGAATAGGAGCGGCGCGCCTGATAGCCATCCGGCGCCGTCAGCCTGATGTCGACGTGCTGCCCGGCCAGATGGGCGACGGGCCGCGACGGTCGGAACCAGAAGCTGGTGACGCGCGGCGTGCGCTTTTCGATGCGGGCGATCGTGGCTGCCTGCCAAGGCGATTGCGGCGACGGCTCGGCGCTCATCGATTGCTGCTCACGGATCGCCCCTCATGGATCGCCCCTCATGGATCGCTCGAATAGCGCTGCTCGCGCCAGGGGTCGCCATACATGTGATAGCCGCGCAGCTCCCAGAAGCCCGGCTCGTCGCGTTCGGTGAACTGAAGCCCGTTCACCCATTTGGCCGATTTCCAGAAATAGAGATGCGGCACCAACAGCCGCGCCGGCCCGCCATGATCCGATGTGATCGGCTTGCCCTCATAGAGCAGCGCCACCATCGCCTTGCCGGTGACGAGGTCCTTGGTCGGCACATTGGTGGAATAGCCGTCGAAAGACAGCGCCAGCGTGTAGGCAGTCGGCGGCTCGATGCCGGCGTCGGCGAGGATGTCGTCGACCATTACGCCTTGCCAGGGCGTGTTGAACTTGGTCCAGGCCGTGACGCAATGGATGTCGCGCGTCATCTTGCTCTGCGGCAGGGCGTTGAACTCTGCCCAGTTCCATTTCTTGATCGGCCGCGGCCCCTGCTTGAGGGTGAAGGACCAGTCCTCGGTGCGCACCCGCGGCGTCGGCCCGGCCGACAGAACCGGGAAACCCTGCTCCAGATACTGGCCGGGCGGAATGCGCGCGTCAGTGTCGGAAGGAGGACGCCGTCCGGAAAAGAAACCACGGGTCACCATCGAGACATCTCCTGCGCCGGCGGAAACGATCGGCGCAGTGTTCTCGAAGATGTCGCCGCGGGCAACAGGAATCTCGGCGACCCGCCAGTATCCGGCGGGTCGCCACGCGCGCTCAGCCGGCGGCGAAGGGCACGGCGACGAAGATCTGCGCATCGCCGCGATCGACCAGCAAGAGCACCGACTTCTTGCCGGACTTGCCGGCCTCGGCGATCGCCTGGTTGGCCTGCCGTGCATTCTTCACCGGCGTCTGGTCGACGGCGACGATAAGATCGCCGGGCTGGAGGCCGGCGGCCGAGGCCGCCTTGTCCGGATTGACGCGCGCGACCACCGCGCCGTGCTGGTTGTTGGCAAGATTGAGCTGGTCGCGGATATCGGGCGTGAGGTCGGTCAGGCCGAGGCCGAGCGAAGGAACGCGAAGTCCTTGTTCGGCCGATGGGCTGCGGCCTTCATTGCCGTTCGAGGCGGTCTTCTGATCATCGGCGTTGCGGCCGACATCGGCGGAGATCTGCATCGCCTTGCCCTTGCGCCAGACATCGACGGTTTCCTTGGCGCCCGGCGACACGTCGGCCACGGCGCGCGACAGGTCCTTCGGATCCTTGATCTCCTGGCCGCCGAAGCCGGTGATGACGTCGCCGGTTTCAATACCAGCCTTGGCCGCCGGCGACCCGTCGGTGACCTGGGAAACCAGCGCGCCGGCCGGATGATCGAGGCCGATGGCGCTGGCGACATCCGGGGTGACCGGCTGGATCTGCACGCCGAGATAGCCGTATTCGATGTCGCCGCCCTTCATCAGCTTGGCGACGACCTTCTCAGCCTGGTCCGATGGGATGGCGAAGCCGACGCCGACACTGCCGCCATTGGGCGAATAGATGGCGGTGTTGATGCCGATGACATTGCCGTTGACGTCGACAAGCGGACCGCCGGAATTGCCGTGGTTGATCGGCGCGTCGATCTGGATGAAGTCGTCGAACGGCCCGCTATGCAGGTCGCGGCCGCGCGCCGAAACGATGCCGGCGGTGACCGTGGTGCCGATGCCGAACGGATTGCCGATCGCCAGCACCTGGTCGCCGGTCATCAGTCTGTCGGAATCGCCCCATTTGACGGTCGGCAGCGGCTTGTCGGCCTTGATCTTGAGCACCGCCAGATCGTTCTTGGCGTCGTGGCCGACGAGCTTGGCGGGAAGCTCGGTACCGTCGTCGAGCGTCACCTTGATCGAGCTTGCGCCGTCGACGACGTGGTTGTTGGTGACGATGGTGCCGTCAGCGCCGACGATGAAGCCGGAGCCCAGGGCCTCCTGCCGCTGCGGCTGCTGCTGCGGCGGCGTCTTCGGCATCGGCATGCCCTGGTCGCCGAAGAATTGCTGGAAGAACTGGTCGAAAGGCACATTGCCGCCCATCGGCGAACCATCTTCGGCCTGCGCCTTCATCACCGAAGTGATGGTGACGACGGCCGGCTTGGTAACGGCGATGACCGGCGCAAAAGAGCCGTTCGGGGCCGTGATGCCGGGGACGGGGGTCTGCGTCGTCGCGGCCACGGTGCTGAGGCCGGCATTGCTTTGGGCGAAGGAAACGACGACGGGCGAAATGATCAGCGCGGCGCCCAGCAGGGCGGCGACGCGATGTCTGCGAAGAATGCTTGAGGGTGACATGGTCGTTCTGTCCGGGCGAGAGTTGATCCAGCGTCGCGGGCGCTCCCGCGGGATCGTCCGTCGACGTGCCGATGGCCGGATTTGCCTGTCTCGCCGTGCATGGCAGCCGGCCGTCTCGACAGACAAGCATCTAGGTCGTGGAATGGCCCGAATTAGGGTTTTTGGGCGACCTTACGAAGATTTAATTCAGAGGGCGCTTACGAAACGCTCCCGCCGGCGCAGGTAGGACGAGGCCATTTCGCGCATGCGGGCGGCATCGAAGCTCGGGCCATGACCGCCATGGCCGATGCGGATCGGCAGGTCGAGCAGGCGCTGCATGGTGCGGCAATAGGCCGTACGATCCGAATCCGCCAGATCGTCGATCAGCATGCCGTCATAGATGGCATCACCGGCGAAGAAGAGGCCGTCGGCCTCGTCGAAAAGCGCGATCGAGTCCGGCGAGTGTCCAGGCAGATGCAACACGCGGAATTTCCTGTCGCCAAGATCGACGATATCGCCCTCGTCCAGCGCGCGGATCAGCGGGGCGGAGGGAATGCGGTAATCGGCCGCCTTCCAGTCCGGCGCCGGCAGCTTCGAGACGGCGCCGTCGAGATTGTGGAACATGTAGGCGTAGGTGACGGCATCATCCATGTCGTCGAACCGCGCCGCGCTCATCTTCGGCCCCATGCGCAGCGGGAATTCGTGCAGCGAGCCGACATGGTCGAGATGGATGTGCGTGGCGACGACGATGAGCGGCTTGCCGGCCGGCGTGTCGATCTCGGGTGCCAGCGGCCGGATGCCCATGCCGGTGTCGACCAGCAGGTCCGCGTCGCGACCCTTCAAGTGCCACATGTTGGCACGCACGAAATCATGCACGAAGGGTTCGGTCAGCATCGTCGTGCCGGCATCGACTTTCGCCTTGCCGAACCAGTCGCCAACCTCGAGCTCGGGCATCGGGCCACCGCCCATCAGACGAACGGCTTCCCGACCTTGTATTTTTCCGGCACCAGCCGCTTCAGATAGGCCATGCCGGCTTCCGAAAGCTGGTTGGCGTCCGGCTTCATAAAATCGTCGGGCATATGCCGTGTCTTGCCGGCCACCGCCTTCAGCGGCACCTTCTTCAGCACGGTCTTCGACCCGTCATACTGGATCGCGACCGAGCCGCCGCCTTCACCGGCGACGGCAACCGCGAAGGCGCCGGCGTCGAAGGCCTCCCTGGCGTCGACAGCGCTGATCGCGCCGACATAGCCGCGTGGCATGTAGCCCAGCGCGTCGACCCGCGCGCGCTTCCCCGGCAGGCCTTCGGCCAAAGCCCGCTCCAGCGCTGCCGGCAGGTCGCTGCCGGACAGCTTGACATTGCCGTGCTGGTCGCGCTCGAGCTTTTCCGGCGGCACAAGGCTCTCGACCAGCGCCTTGCCGTCGGCGGTGCTGACGCCTTCGGAGACGGCGACGATGCAGCGTTTGTGGCGGTCCAGCTTTTCGCGCACTTCATCGATGAAGCGCTTCGCCGAGAAGGCGCGCTCCGGCACGTAGATCAGATGCGGCCCGCTGTCGGGATCGAGCTGCCAGGCGGCCGCGGCGGCGGTGAGGAAGCCGGCATGCCGGCCCATGACGATGCCGACATAGATGCCGGGCAGCGCGCGGAAATCGAGATCGACCGAGAGGAAGGCGCCGGCGACGAATTCGGCGGCCGAGATGAAGCCCGGCGTATGGTCGTTCTCCTCGAGGTCGTTGTCGATGGTCTTCGGCGCATGCACGAAGGCGATCGAGCCTCCGGCTGCATCGGTCAGGATCTGCTGGGTGCCCGACGTGTCGTTGCCGCCGATATAGATGAAGGCGTCGGCGCCGGCCTTTTTCAAGCCGTTGAGGATGATCTCGCAATAGGCGGCGTCCGGCTTGTCTCGGGTCGAGCCGAGGGCGGCGCTCGGCGTGCCGGCGATCAGCCGCAGCCTGTCCTCCGGGATGCCTGACAAGTCGACATAATTGCCGTCGCGGATGCCGCGCACGCCATGGATCGAGCCCAGCACCTTGGCGCCGGGATGACGCTTGCGGATTTCCAGCGTGGCGCCGACGACCGTCTGGTTGATGACGGCGGTCGGGCCGCCGCCCTGCGCGATGACGAAGGTTCCAGCCATGCTTTTTCTCTCCCTAGAGCATGATGCCGAAAAGTGAGAAGCGGTTTTCGGGCGACATCATGCTCTATCTCTTTGATGTAGAGGCGGATTCAGATTTCAGGTCCATTGGACCTGAAATCATCCGGCTCCAGGCGAAGGTTTTCATGGCACCTTCGCCTGTCTTGCGGCATCGCGCAACGGAAGAAACTCATGCCTGCCGCGCAAAAATGCTCAGCGGTTTTTGGGCGGCACGCGCCAGAAGAGACGACGGACGGCGTGCGTCAGACCACGACGACCGGGTTCTTCTTGGAGACGCGGCTGTAGAGGTCGATGATGTCCTGGTTGATCAGGCGCACGCAGCCCGACGACATCGCCTGGCCGATGCTCCACCATTCGGGCGAACCGTGGATGCGGTAGCCGGTGTCCTTGCCGTTCTGGTAGATGTAGAGCGCCCGGGCCCCAAGCGGATTGGTGAGGCCGCCGGGCTGCCCGCCCTGCCATTTCACCAGTTCGGGCTTGCGCTGGATCATTTCCGGCGGCGGCGTCCACACCGGCCATTCGCGGCCGTACTGGATGTTGGCGCGGCCCGACCAGCGGAAGCCATCCTTGCCGATGCCGACGCCGTAGCGGATGGCGTCGCCGCCGGGCTGGACCAGATAGAGCATGCGCTCCTGCAAATGGACGACGATGGTGCCGGGCGCCTCGCCGGTCTTGTCAACGACGATCTGACGGCGAAACTGCGGCTTGACCTTCTGCCACGGCACCTCCGGCACCTGGAAGCCGCCATCGGTGAGCGAGGCGTACATGACATCAGGGCCGGTGATGTTCTTGTCGACGCTGATCGCCGGGCGCATGGGCGGCACGGAACCGGTGACGGTGTTGTCGAGCTGCATTTGCGGCAGGTCGAGCGTGTCGGTGGTGCTGCAGCCGGCCAGGCCGAGCAACGCCATGGCGCCGGCGCCCGAAAGCACGGCGCGGCGGGAGAACTGAATTTCGGTATCGATTGCGGCGCCGTTGGAAGGCGGCGTCAGACGTTGCGGCAACTCGCGCATGCACCAAACCCTACGCTGCCGGCGGGAAGCACGGTCCGGCCGGATCGCAGGCATTTTCGCCACGCATGGTTGAAAAAGGGTGAAAGAGCGGAAGCCGGGCTTAACCCTAACGGATCGTTGCGGCGGCCAGTGGGCCTGCGGCACGGCCCCCGAAGATTTTTCCAACAGGCCCTTTACATTACCGCCGGCCCCAGGATTTATCCTTTTCTTTGCGCTCAAGGAGCAGGGAAATGTCCTTCGAAAACTGGGCCGCCTTCGCCGCCGCCTCTTCCATCCTTCTCGTCATTCCAGGCCCGACGATCCTGCTGGTCGTCTCCTACGCGCTTGGGCAAGGCTGGCGCACCGCGCTGCCGATGGCGGTGGGCGTGGCGCTGGGCGACTTCACCGCCATGACGCTGTCGATGCTCGGCATCGGCGCGCTGCTCGCGGCTTCGGCCACGGTGTTCACCATGCTTAAGGTGATCGGCGCCGGCTATCTCATCTATCTCGGCATAAAGCTGTTCCGCGCCGGCGGCGCGCTGAAGGCGGAGCCGCGCACCGACGCCGTGTCGGCGGCAAAGATGATGGCGCATGCCTGGCTGGTGACGGCGCTCAACCCGAAGAGCATCACCTTTTTTGTCGCCTTCCTGCCGCAGTTCCTCGACCGGCACGCCGACTTCTGGTCGCAGATGCTGATCTTCGAGACGACGTTCCTGACCTTGGCCTTCGCCAACGCGTTCGGCTACGCGCTGATCGCATCCAGGGCCCGCGCGATCGTGCGCAACCCGAAGGCGATCCGCCTCTTCAATCGCACCGGCGGCACGCTGCTGGTCGGCGCCGGCATCGCCACGGTGGCGATGCGGTCGGCCAACTGACGCTATGAAGGACGCATTCGGCCTCACCTATTCGGGCGCGACCGAAGCCGGGTTTTCGTCCTACACCCGCGCCGTGCACGAGCTGCAATGCTTCATCGGCGATCCGGTCGGCTCGATCGACCGCGCCATCGCCGACGATCCCGGCTTCGTGATGGCGCATGTGTTCAAAGGCTATCTGTTCGGCCTAGCCACGGAGCGGGAGGCGATGGCCGTCGTGCGATCCTGTCATGTGGCGGCGCAGCCGCTGGCCGGCACCACGCGCGAACAGGCGCATGTCGCGGCGCTCGGCCATCTCGCCGAAGGGCGTTGGCATGAGGCCGCGCGCATCCTCGAGGATATCGCGATCGACAGTCCGCACGATGCGCTGGCTTTGCAGGTGGGGCATCAGATCGATTTCTTCACCGGCAACGCCCGCATGCTGCGCGACCGCATCGGTCGGGCGCTGCCGGCCTGGCAAAAGGATATGCCGGGCTACCACGCCATTCTCGGCATGCAGGCCTTTGGGCTGGAGGAAATGGGCGACTATGGGCGCGCCGAATCGCTTGGACGGCAGGCCGTCGAGATCGAGCCGCGCGACGGCTGGGCGCAACACGCGGTAGCCCACGTCATGGAAATGCAAAGCCGGCAACAAGACGGCATCGCCTGGATGCGGGCCAATCCCAACGCGTGGTCGAAGGACAGCTTCCTCAAAATCCACAATTGGTGGCATCTGGCGCTGTTCCATTACGATCTCGGCGAAACCGACGAGGTGCTCAAGCTCTATGACGGGCCGATCTATGGCGACCGCTCGACCTTGGCGCTCAACATGGTCGATGCCTCGGCGATCCTGTGGCGCCTCAGCCTCGGCGACGTCGATGTCGGCGACCGCTGGGCGACGCTTGCCGCCAACTGGATCCCGAAAGCCGCCGCCGGCAATTACGCCTTCAACGACGCGCATGCGATGATGGCCTTTGTCGGCGCGGGGCTGGAGGCGCCAGCCGGGACGCTGCTCGAGGCGCAGCGCGAAGCGATGCGCGGCAGCGACGACAATGCCGCCTTCACGCGCGATGTCGGCCATCCGCTGACGCTTGCGATCAAGGCCTTCGGCGAGGGCAAGCACGACGAGGCGGCACGGCTGATCCGGCCGATCCGCTCGATCGCGCATCGTTTCGGCGGCAGCCACGCGCAACGCGACGTGATCGACCTGACGCTGATCGAGGCCGCTCTGCGCGCCGGCGATACCGCGCTCGCGCGGGCATTGACCGCCGAACGGCAACTGGCCCGGCCGGACAGCCCGCTGTCGGCGCTGTTCTCGAGGCGCGCCGCCGATTTGTCAGAGAATTGACCCGGGACGGATCTTGCCCTAAAAACTGGCCAAGCCAGATTTTTTCGAGATCCGAAAAAATTAACGGCATTGGGAGGAAATCATGTATCTCGGCCTCGACCTGGGCACTTCGGGCGTCAAGGCGCTGCTGATCGACGACGGCCAGAAGGTCATCGGCTCCGGCCATGGATCGCTCGACGTCTCGCGGCCGCATCCGGGCTGGTCGGAGCAGGATCCGGCGCATTGGATCGAGGCCTGCGAGACGGCCATTGCCGAACTCAAGGCTTCTCATCCGAAAGAGCTGGCCGCGGTCAAGGGCATCGGCCTTTCCGGCCAGATGCATGGCGCTACCCTGCTCGATGCATCGGACAAGGTGCTGCGCCCCTGCATCCTGTGGAACGACACGCGCAGCCATGTCGAGGCGGCCGCGCTCGATGCCGATCCGCGTTTCCGCCAGCTCACCGGCAACATCGTTTTCCCGGGCTTCACCGCGCCGAAGCTTGCCTGGGTGAAGGAACACGAAGCCAGGATCTTTGCCGCCGTCGCCAAGGTGCTGCTGCCCAAGGACTACCTGCGGCTCTGGCTGACTGGCGAGCATATTTCCGAAATGTCGGATTCGGCCGGCACCTCGTGGCTCGATGTCGGCAAGCGCCGCTGGTCGCCCGAACTGCTTGCAGCGACGTCGCTCGACGAAAAGCACATGCCCTCGCTGGTCGAAGGCACTGAGAAGGCGGGCGGCTTGCGCGGCGAGCTCGCCTCGAAATGGGGCATCGCGGCGGGCATTCCAATTGCCGGCGGCGCCGGCGACAACGCGGCTTCGGCCTGCGGCATGGGCACTGTCGGCGCCGGCCACGCCTTCGTCTCGCTCGGGACGTCGGGCGTGCTCTTCGCCGCCAACGCCTCCTATCTGCCCAATCCGGAAAGCGCGGTGCACACGTTCTGCCATGCGCTGCCCAGCACATGGCACCAGATGGGCGTGATCCTGTCGGCCACCGATTCGCTCAACTGGCTATCGGAAATCACCGGAAAGAGCGCCGGCGACCTGACCGGCGAGCTCGGCGATACGCTGAAGGCGCCGACGGGCGTCACCTTCCTGCCTTATCTTTCGGGCGAGCGCACGCCGCACAATGATTCCGTCATCCGCGGCTCCTTCACCGGGCTGGCGCATCAGTCGAGCCGGGCCGTGCTGACGCAGGCGGTGCTGGAAGGCGTCGCCTTCGCCTTCCGCGACAGTCTGGAAGCGCTGAAGACAGCCGGCACGACGCTGACACGGGTGACCGCGATCGGCGGCGGCTCGCGCTCGCGCTACTGGCTGAAGGCGATCGCCACCGCGCTGCAGGTTCCGGTCGATATTCCCGCCGACGGCGATTTCGGCGCGGCGTTTGGTGCGGCAAGGCTGGGGTTGATTGCCGCGACAGGCGCCGATCCGCTCGGCGTGTGCACGGCTCCCGCGACAGACGCCACGATCGAGCCGGACGCCGGGCTGGGTGGGGCTTTCGCGGATGCCTATCAGAGGTATCGCGCGCTTTATCCGGCGGTAAGGGCTGTAACTGCGTGACTATGCACGAGGCCCCCCTCTCTGCCCTGCCGGGCATCTCCCCCTCAAGGGGGGAGATTGGCAGCTTCAGCGCCGCCTCCTTTTGTTCGACGTTGGTGGTTGGCGAAGGCCTGCGTGACGATCAATCTCCCCCCTTGAGGGGGAGATGGCCGGCAGGCCAGAGAGGGGGGCCTCACGCCTACCTTAACGGCAAAGCCTCACTGCGCCGGCACCTTGTCGAGGAAGCCGGTGACGCTCTTCAACCGACCGTCCTCGATGAGGCCGATATCGGTGCCTTCGATGACGGACTCGACACCCTCCGGCCCCAGGTTCCACGAGAAGCGGATTTGGTCCGCGAAACCGTCTGGCTGACCCTTCAGCGAGAAACGGAAGCCGGCAAAGCGCTGCTGCACACCGTCGATAAGTGCCGCGACGCCGTCATGGCCGTCGCCCTGCATGACAGGGTCGCGATAGCTGACATCCTTGGTGAAGGCCACTTCGAGCAGCGCCTTGCGGCGGGCCGCATCGCTCTCGTTCCAGGCGGTGATGTAGTTGCGGGCGATCGTGTTGAGGTCGGTCATTGTCAGGTTCCTTCGTTGGATCGTTTCGACATGACCCTTTTCGCCCCGCAAAAGAGTGAAACCAATTACGCCTGAGGTAATCGGGCGAAGCCATCTTGGAGAGGAAGGAAACCATGAGCAGCGGATTTTTCGGCGACATCGAGACAATCAAATATGAGGGGCCGGATTCGACCAATCCGCTGGCCTATCGCTATTACAACCCTGATGAGGTGGTGGCCGGCAAGCGGCTGGAAGACCATCTGCGCTTCGCCGTCGCCTACTGGCATTCCTTCGCATGGCCGGGCGGCGACCCGTTCGGCGGCCAGACCTTCGACCGGCCCTGGTTCGCCAAGCCGGGCGGCGTCGACACGATGGAACTGGCCAAGCTCAAGGCCGACGTCGCCTTCGAGATGTTCTCGCTGCTTGGCGCGCCCTATTTCTGCTTCCACGACGCCGACGTGCGCCCGGAGGGCAAGGATTTTTCGGAGAGCGCCGCGCGGCTCGACGAGATCACCGACTATTTCGCAACCAAGATGAGAGAGACCGGCGTCAAGTTGCTCTGGGGCACGGCAAACCTCTTCTCGCACCGCCGCTTCATGTCGGGCGCGGCCACCAATCCCGATCCGGATGTGTTCGCTTATGCGGCGGCGACGGTGAAGAGCTGCATCGACGTCACCAAGAAGCTCAAGGGCGAGAACTATGTGCTGTGGGGCGGGCGCGAGGGCTATGAGACCTTGCTCAACACCGACCTTGCGCGTGAGCAGGAGCAGGCCGGCCGTTTCCTCAACATGGTCGTCGATTACAAGCACAAGATCGGCTTCAAGGGCACGATCCTGATCGAGCCGAAGCCGCAGGAGCCGACCAAGCACCAGTATGACTACGACGTCGCCACGGTTTACGGCTTCCTCAAGCGCTTCGGGCTGGAGAAGGAAGTCAAGCTCAACATCGAGCAGGGCCACGCGATTCTCGCCGGCCATTCCTTCGAGCATGAGCTGGCCTTGGCCAATGCGCTTGGCGTCTTCGGCTCGATCGACATGAACCGCAACGACTACCAGTCGGGCTGGGACACCGACCAGTTCCCCAACAACGTGCCGGAAATGGCTTTGGCCTATTACCAGGTCCTGCAGGGCGGCGGCTTCAAGACCGGCGGCACCAATTTCGATGCCAAGCTCCGGCGCCAGTCGCTCGACCCGGACGATCTCCTGATCGGCCATATCGGCGGCATGGACGCCTGCGCTCGCGGTCTCAAGGCCGCCGCCAAGATGATCGAGGACAAGGCGCTGTCCGGCCCGCTCGCCGAACGCTACGCCGGCTGGAACACGGCCGAAGGCAAGGCGATGCTGTCCGGCAAGCGCACGCTTGAGGAGATCGCCGAACGCGTGGTGAAGAAGAAGATCGAGCCGCAGCCGCGCTCCGGCCGGCAGGAATTGCTCGAAAACATCGTCAACCGCTACGTCTGACCGATCGGAACTCTGAAATCTGCCGCGTGCGGACGAAAAGCCGCCGCGGCATTTTCTTTTCGAGAGCGCATAAGCGCGCCTGGAATCGACTTGCCGCAAAACAAGTTCGGCTGACAAAACTTTGTCCCGCGCTGCCCCTCAATGACCTCGTTCTTGCCTTCAAACAGCCGTCACGGATCTCGTATAAAGATGCCTCCTGTGGCGGGTGAAGAAGAAGGAGGCGAACCGATATGCAGCACGAACGCGAAATCGACGCCCTGCTCTCTCCTAGCGAGGCTGGTTCGATCATCGATCGGCTGATGGCGCTGCCGCATTCGAAAGACGGCGGCCGCAGGACAAATGAATGGGATCGCGCGGTCGTCGCGCGTCTCGAAACGGCGCTCGCCAAGAGCATGCGCTCGCGCATTGACGGCGAAAGCCGCGACGCCGCCTGATACGCCCTGACGGTTTGACGATCGGGGGCTGTTTCTCCATCCTGCAGCGATGATACGCGCGGTGCTCCTGGACCTTCTGGGTGTCGTCTATGACGGCGACACCCCGATAGCAGGTGCTGTTGCAGCCATCGAACGTCTGCGCGAGGCGGGCTTGCCGCTTCGCTTCGTCAGCAACACGACGCGCTCGCCGCGCAAGAGAATCATCGCGCAGCTCGCCGCCATGGGCATAAGAGTTGGCGACGAAGAATTGCTGACGCCGGCGCGCGCCGCCGTCGAATGGCTGCGCAGGCATGACCGCCGACCGCATCTGCTCGTCCATCCCGACCTTGAGACCGAGTTCTCCGGGTTGGAAGGCGGAAGCGGGCGTGCCGTCGTCGTCGGCGATGCCGGCGAGGCCTTCGACCATGCCAGCCTCAACCGCGCCTTCCGTGAACTGGTCGCCGGCGCTGATTTCCTGGCGCTTGCCGTCAACCGCACCTTCAAGGACGCCGATGGCCTGCTCAGCCTCGACACCGGCGCCTTCGTCGCGGCACTGGAATTCGCCAGCGGCCGCAGCCCTGTCGTGCTCGGCAAGCCGTCGCCGGATTTCTTCCTGTCGGCGC
Source organism: Mesorhizobium sp. CNPSo 4661 (assembly GCF_057784215.1). Lineage (NCBI taxonomy): Bacteria > Pseudomonadati > Pseudomonadota > Alphaproteobacteria > Hyphomicrobiales > Phyllobacteriaceae > Mesorhizobium > Mesorhizobium sp. CNPSo 4661. The sequence continues at coordinate 20,254 of NZ_JBWGIO010000015.1, forward strand.
TTACCGGTTTGAACTGCCCGGCGGCCGATGCGGTGATGGTCGGCGACGATGCCGAAAGCGATGTCGCCGGCGCATTGCGCGCGGGGCTTGGTGCGGCACTGCTCGTGCGGACCGGCAAATATCGCCCCGGCGACGAAACGCGCTTCGATCCGGCGCCTACCGCTGTGGTCGACGATCTTGCGGCAGCGACCGACTGGATACTTAAAGCAGGTCGCGTGAAAAAGAATTCACGCGACCTGCTTTAAGTTTTTGATTTTAAGCATGTCTTTGTCCCGAAACCGGGCCCACTTTCGGGAGACATGCATTAAAGCACGTCGCGCTGAAGCGGATTCAGGCGACGTGCTTTAAGCCTTTGTTTGATGCATGTCGTTGTCCCAAAACCGCTTCGCACTTTTGGGCGACATGCATTAGCCGCGCCGCAGCCTGACCGGCGCTTCGCCGAACGCTCTTGAAAATGCCCTGGAAAATGCCGCGGCGGACGAAAAGCCGGTACGCCCGGCAATATCCGCCATGGCGATACGCGTATCCACCACCAGGCGGCGGGCGGCGCTGAGACGCAGCCTTAGATAATAGGCACCCGGCGTTTCGCCGATCGACTTGCGAAAAATGCTCTCCAGCGTCCGCGCCGTCACGCCGGCGCGCCTGGCCACGGCGTCGATGGTGAGCGGCTGGTCGACATGCGCTTCCATCAGCCGGATCGCCTGGGCGAGCCTTGGATCATAGCCGTCGAGCCGGCCGAGCGAGACCAGCGGCTGCGCGTCGGTCGCGGCGCGCGCCTGGTCGTAGATGAAGACGCTCGCCACATCGAGCGCGGCGGCCATGCCGAGCCTGGTTCTGACCAGATGCAGCATCAGGTCGAAGGTTGGCGAGGCGCCGCCGGAGGTGAAGACCGGCCCGTCGATGACATAGCGGTCCGGCCGCACGTCGACGCCCGGAAAGGCGGCGGAAAAATCCTCCATATCCTCCCAATGCGTGGTGGCGCTGCGGCCTTCGAGCAGGCCGGCGCGCGCCACCAGCCAGGTGCCAGCCTCGACACCGCCGCAGGCGCGGGCCGCGCGCGCCGCCCTGCGCAGGCCCGCAAGCAGCGCCGACGTGGCGTAGTTCTGCGTACCGAAGCCGGCGACGACCACCAGCATGTCGGTCGACTCGGTGGCATCGAAGCGGCCGCTGACCGCCACCGGCAGGCCGCACGTGGTCACCGGCGCCTCGCCGGTGACCGAGACCAGCTTGAAATCGAACAGCGTCTCGCCCGAAATGCGGTTGGCGGCGCGCAACGGGTCGACAGCGGAAGCGACGCACATGATCGACGAGCCCGAAAACACCAGGAACGTCACCTTGAGTGTTTCGCGTTCGGATCGAAAGATGGTCGGTTTTTCGCTTTTGATCATGAGGTCTTCGTAAAACGCAAAACAGTTTCCGGCAAGTCGGGCATTCTTGATGAATTCCTGTGCATGCCGTGCCGTTGTCGGCTCACGCTTCTGGGTGGCATGCTTGGCCGATCGAATCTGGGAGGATCAAGATGCCGCTTGCGATGAACCGCGAGGTCTTCATTACCTGTGCCGTGACCGGCTCCGGCGGCACGCAGGACCGCAGCCCGCATGTGCCGCGCTCGCCCAAGCAGATCGCCGATTCGGCGATCGACGCGGCCAAGGCTGGCGCCGCGATCGTCCACTGCCACGTGCGCGACCCGGAGACCGGCAAGCCCAGGCGCGACGTGCATCTCTATCGCGAGGTGACCGAGCGCATCCGCGAGGCCAATGTCGACGTGGTGCTGAACCTCACCGCCGGCATGGGCGGCGACATGGTGTTCGGCTCGACCGAGGCGCCGCTGCCGCTCAACGAGAAGGGCACCGACATGGGCGGCGCCACCAACCGCATCGAGCATGTGCGCCAGTGCCTGCCGGAGATCTGCACGCTGGATTGCGGCACGATGAATTTCAACGAGGCAGACTATGTGATGACCAACACGCCCGGCATGCTGCGCGCCATGGGCGGCATGATGACGGCGCTGGGCGTCAAGCCGGAGATCGAGGCCTTCGACACTGGACATCTGTGGTTCGCCAAGCAGCTGGTCGAGGAAAAGGTACTCAACCCGGATGCGCTGGTGCAGCTTTGCATGGGGGTGCCGTGGGGCGCGCCGGACGACCTCAACACCTTCATGGCGATGGTCAACAACGTGCCCTCGACCTGGAACTGGTCGGCCTTCTCGATCGGCCGCAACCAGATGGCCTATGCGGCGGCGGCCGTGCTTGCCGGCGGCAATGTCCGCGTCGGGCTGGAAGACAATCTGTGGCTCGACAAGGGCGTGCTGGCGACCAACGCGCAGCTGGTCGAACGCGCGGCCAGCATCGTCACCAATCTCGGCGCCCGCATCCTCGGGCCGGAGGAAGTGCGCAAGAAGCTCAACCTCACCAAGCGGGCGCCCCTAGCTGTCGCGGCTTGAGCGGGAGCTGAGAATGGCTACCGTCAAATTCACCGCGATGAAGGACGGCGACAAGGAAGACTACGAATTCCTGACCGCCCATGAGATCGACTACGCCGCCAGGACCGGCGATCGGCTGCTCGATGCGCTCGTGCAGCTGGACGAGGGTCTTTCCGGCTACAAGATCACCCGTCTCGGCCATTCGCTGCAGGCGGCGACGCGCGCCTGGCAGGACGGCGCCGACACCGACTGGATCGTCTCAGCGCTGCTGCATGACATCGGCGACATCTACGCGCCCTACAATCACGACGAATATGCGGCTGCGATCCTGAAACCCTTCGTGCGCGAGCAATGCACCTGGGTGGTGGAAAAGCACGGCGACTTCCAGCGCCTCTATTACGCGCACCACCTGGGCGGCAACCGGCACGCGCGCGAGCGCTTCGCCGGCCATCCTTATTTCGACGACTGCGACCGGTTCTGCGAGCGCTGGGACCAGTCGAGCTTCGATCCCGACTACGAGACGCTGCCGGTCGAGTTCTTCCGGCCCTTCGTGCTCGAAGTCTTCGCCCGCAAGGCCTACGACCCGGCGGTGATCCGCGCCGGCGAGCGCGTGGCCCTCACCAACCTCGATACAGCCAAGATCAGAACCGGAGCCTGACAAGCATGAGCATCATCAACAAGGCGGCCGCAATCGGCGGCGGTGTCATCGGCGCCGGCTGGGTGGCGCGGCTGCTCTTGAACGGCATCGACGTATCGATCTTCGATCCCGATCCGGAAGCGTCGCGCAAAGTAGGCGAGGTGATGAAGGGCGCGCGCCGCGCCTATAAGCAGATGCTGCCCGGCGGCCTGCCCAAGGAAGGCAAGCTCACCTACGCCAAGACCATCGCCGAGGCGGTGGCCGATGCCGATTTCATCCAGGAAAGCGTGCCGGAGCGGCTCGACCTCAAGCACAGGGTGCTGGCCGAGATCGACGCGCATGCGCCGGCCAATGCCATCGTCGGCTCGTCCACTTCCGGCATCAAGCCGACCGACATGCAGGTGGCGATGAAGAAGCATCCGGAGCGACTGGTGGTCGGCCATCCGTTCAACCCGGTCTATCTGCTGCCGCTGGTCGAGATCGTCGGCGGCGAGCAGACCTTTCCGGAAGCGATCGAGGTCGCCAAGGAGCTCTACGCCTCGATCGGCATGAAGCCGGTGGTGGTGCGCAAGGAGATCGAGGCCTTCGTCGGCGACCGCCTGCTCGAAGCCGCCTGGCGCGAGGCGCTGTGGCTGGTCAAGGACGGCATCTGCACCGTCGAGGAACTCGACGACATCATGCGCTATTCGTTCGGCCTTCGCTGGGCGCAGATGGGCATGTTCCAGGTCTATCGCGTCGCCGGCGGCGAGGCAGGCATGCGCCACTTCATGGCGCAGTTCGGACCCTGCCTGAAATGGCCGTGGACCAAGCTGATGGACGTGCCGGAGTTCAACGACGAGCTGGTCGACCTGATCGCCACCCAGTCGGACGAGCAGGCGCACGGCCTGTCGATCCGCGAGCTGGAGAATATCCGCGACGACAATCTGGTCGCGATCATGGAAGCGCTGTCGAAGCAGAACAAGGGCAAGGGCTGGGGCGCCGGCGCGCTGCACAAGGACTATACCAGGCAGCTCGCCAAGCTGGCGGCGAAGAAAGCCCCCGCCACGGCTCCCGCAAAGACCAAGGCGACCAAGCCGGCGAAGAAAGCCGCAAAGCCGGCAAAGGCTGAAAAACCCGCCAAGGCCGACAAGGCGAAGAAGAGCAAGAAGAAGGGCTGAGGCGATGGATTTCGGTCTTTCGGAAGAACAGAAGCTCATCGTCGAGACGACACGGGCCTTCGTCGAGAACGAGCTTTACCCGCATGAGCGCGAGGTGGAGCGCACCGGCGAACTGCGCCGCGAGCTGATCGACGAATTGAAGGCCAAGGCGATCGAAGCCGGGCTCTACGCCGCCAACATGCCGGCCGATGTCGGCGGCGCGGGCCTCGATACGGTAAGCTGGCTGCTCTATGAGAAGGAGCTCGGCCGCGCCAATTACGCGCTGCACTGGACCTGCGTGGCGCGCCCGTCCAACATCCTGCTCGCCGGCACGCCGGAGCAGCGCGAGAAGTACCTCTTCCCCTGCATCCGCGGCGAGAAATGGGACTGCCTGGCGATGACCGAGCCGGGCGCCGGCTCAGACCTGCGCGGCATGAAGGCGACCGCGGTGCAGGACGGGTCCGACTGGGTGCTCAACGGCACCAAGCACTTCATCTCCCATGCCGACATCGCCGACTTCGCCATCGTGTTCATGGCCTCGGGCGAGGAGGATTCGCCGCGCGGCAAGCGCAAGAAGATCACCGCCTTCTTCGTCGACAAGGGCAGCAAGGGTTTTTCGGTGCGCGACGGCTACCGCAATGTCTCGCATCGCGGCTACACCAACTCGATTCTGGAGTTCGACGACTGTCGGCTGCCGGCTTCACAGGTGCTCGGCGAAGTGCACAAGGGCTTCGACGTCGCTAATTCCTGGCTCGGCGCCACGCGGCTGCAGGTCGGCGCGACCTGCCTCGGCCGCGCCGAGCGCGCACTGTCGCACGCCATCGAATATGCCGCGCAGCGCCAGCAGTTCGGCCAGCAGATCGGCAAGTTCCAGGGCGTTTCGTTCAAGCTCGCCGACATGGCGACGGAACTGAAGGCCGCCGACCTGATGGTCTTCGAAGCCGGCTGGAAGTACGATCAGGGCACCGTCACCGACCAGGACATGGCGATGGCCAAGCTGAAGGCCACCGAGATGCTGGCCTTCGTCGCCGACGAAGCCATCCAGATCCATGGCGGCATGGGGCTGATGGACGACCTGCCGCTGGAGCGCATCTGGCGCGATGCGCGCGTCGAGCGAATCTGGGAAGGCACCTCGGAGATTCAGCGACATATTATTTCGCGGGCGCTGCTGCGTCCGTTCGGAGCCTAGGGCATGATGCGCCAAAGCCAGGATCCGGCTTTGGACGGGATCGTGCTCAAACGAAAAGATGGCCATGCATAAACTCGAACGTCTCCTGCGCCCGAAATCGATCGCCGTGTTCGGCGGGGCGCAGGCCGCCGCCGTCGTGGCGCAATCGATCAAGATGGGCTTTGCCGGCGAAATCTGGCCGGTGCATCCGACCAAGGACGAGGTCGCCGGACGCAAGGCGTACCGCTCCGTCGCCGATCTGCCCGGAGCGCCGGACGCCGCCTTTGTTGGCGTCAACCGGCATCTCACCATCGAGGTGATCAAGGCGCTGGCAGAACGCGGCGCCGGCGGCGCCGTCTGCTTTGCCGCGGGCTTCCTCGAGACCGAGGCCTATGACGAGGACGGCGAGCGGCTGCAGGCGGAGCTCGTCACTGCTGCCGGCGATATGCCGATCATCGGCCCGAACTGCTACGGCCTCATCAATTACGCCGACGGCGCGCTTTTGTGGCCCGACCAGCATGGCGGGATCAGGCTGCCGGAGGGCGGCAAGGGTGTGGCCATCATCACCCAGTCATCCAACATCGCCATCAACATGACGATGCAAAAGCGCGGCCTGCCGATCGCCTTCCTGATGACGGCCGGCAACCAGGCGCAGACCGGCCTTTCGGAAATGGCGTTGGGCCTGATCGAGGACGAGCGCGTCACCTCGCTCGGCCTGCATATCGAGGCCTTCGACTCGGTAGCCGGCTTCGAGAGGCTGGCGGCGCGGGCACGCGAGCTGAAGAAGCCGATCATCGCCATGAAGGTCGGGCGGTCCGAACAGGCGCGACAGGCGACGGTGTCGCACACCGCCTCGCTCGCCGGCTCGGACGCCGCCTCCGGTGCGTTCCTGAAGCGGCTCGGCATCGCGCGTGTCGATTCCATTCCGGCCTTCATCGAGGCGCTGAAACTCCTGCACATCACCGGTCCGTTGCCCGGCTACAGGCTGTCGTCGATGAGTTGCTCGGGCGGCGAGGCCTCCGTGATGGCCGACAGCGCCGAAGGGCGCTGGGTGCATTTCCCGGCGCTCACCGATCAGCACCGCGCGCATGTGAAATCGACGCTCGGGCCGCTGGTCGCGGTCGCCAATCCGCTCGACTACCACACCTTCATCTGGAACAACGAGCCGGCGATGACGGCCACCTTCACCGCCATGGTGTCGGGCGGTTTCGACCTCAACATGCTGGTGCTCGACTTTCCGCGCCCGGATCGCTGCTCGGACGTCGACTGGTGGGCGACGCTGCGCGCCTTCGAGGCGGCGCTGAAGACCAACGAGGCGCAAGGCGCGATCGTCTCCTCGCTGCCGGAAAACCTGCCCGAGGAATACACCGCCGGGCTGATGGCGCGCGGCATGGTACCATTGTTCGGCATCTCGGAGGCGATGGATGCCGCCGGAGCTGCGGCCTTTATTGGCTGGGCCTGGGCTGAACCGCAGGCGCAGCCGGTCGACACCACGGCGGCGGGTGCGGCCGAAGCCAAGCGTGTCACGCCGGACGAGGCCGAGGCCAAGGAGAGGCTGATCAAGGCCGGCCTGCCGGTGCCGAAGGGCGAGCGCGCTTCCAACGCGGTCGAGGCGGTGATCTCGTCCATGGCGCTGGGTTTCCCGGTGGCGCTGAAGGCGCTCGGCGTGACGCACAAGTCGGAGGTCGGCGCGGTCAGGCTGAACCTCAAGGACGCCGAATCCGTCAGCACCGCGGCGCACGACCTTCTGCCGCTCGGCACCGGGCTCTATGCCGAGCGCATGGTGCGCGACGGCGTCGCCGAGCTGATCGTCGGCTTCACCCGCGACCCGATGTTTGGCGCCGTCATGACGCTTGGCACCGGCGGCGTGCTGGTCGAGCTCCTGCGTGACAGCGTCACCCTGATGCTGCCGGCGACGCGCGACGACATCGAGGCGGCATTGCGTGGGCTCAAGCTCTATCCCTTGCTCGAAGGCTATCGCGGCCGGCCGAAGGCCGACGTCAACGCCGCCATCGACGCCATCGCCGGCATTGCCGACTTCGTGCAGAAGAACGAAGGCGAGATCGAGGAGCTAGACATCAACCCGCTGATCGTCTGCGCCGAAGGCAAGGGCGCCTGGATCGCGGACGCCCTGCTAGTGCTTGGAGAAAAGAAGAATGGCTGACGTCATCACCACCCGCCGCGAAGGCACGATCCTGGAGGTCACGCTCGACCGGCCGAAGGCCAACGCCATCGACCTGAAGACGTCGCGGCTGATGGGCGAGACTTTCAAGGCATTCCGCGATGATCCCGACCTGCGCGTCGCCATCGTCAAGACGGCCGGCGACAAGTTCTTCAGCGCCGGCTGGGACCTGAAGGCGGCGGCGGGCGGCGACGCGGTCGACGGCGACTATGGCGTCGGCGGCTTTGCCGGGCTGCAGGAGTTGCGCGACCTCAACAAGCCGGTGATCGCCTGCGTCAACGGCATGGCAGTGGGCGGCGGCTTCGAGTTGGCGCTGTCCTGCGACCTCATCTATGCCTCGGACCATTCCTCCTTCGCGCTGCCCGAGATCCGCGCCGGCACGCTGGCCGACGCAGCCACCATCAAGCTGCCGAAGCGCATTCCCTACCACATCGCCATGGACCTCCTGTTCACCGGCCGCTGGATGGATGTCGCCGAGGCGCATCGCTGGGGCCTGGTCAACGAAGTGCTGCCCAAGGACAAGCTCGAGGAGCGTGTCTGGGAGATCGCAAGATTGCTCGCCGGCGGCCCGCCGCTGGTTTTCGCGTCGATCAAGGAGACGGCGCGCGTGGCCGAGGCACTGACCTTCCAGGACGCCATGAACAAGGTGACGCGCCGGCAGTTGCCGACGGTCGATGTTCTCTACGGGTCGGAGGACAATATGGAAGGGTTCCGGGCCTTCGCCGAAAAGCGCGACCCGGTGTGGAAGGGTCGATAACGTCGGAGATGACGGCGCCAGGCCCCCCTCTCTGCCCTGCCGGGCATCTCCCCCTCAAGGGGGGAGATTGGCAGCTTCTGACCCGGCGCATTTCCTGGGACGTAGGAGATTGGCGAAAGCCTTGGCGACATCTGATCTCCCCCCTTGAGGGGGAGATGTCCGGCAGGACAGAGAGGGGGGCCTGGGCGCCGTCATCTAGAGTTGGCCACCCTTCATGACCGACTACAAAACCCTGATCGATGCCGAGACCTGGGCCTTCATCGAGAAGACCAACGCCTATTATCCGCCTGATACGATCGACTACACGATCACCCAGCAGCGCGCGATCTACGACCGGATGTGCCGGGAATTCTTTGCCGGCTACCCGCAAGGCGTGAGCGCCGAGACAACGACCATCGCCGACGGCGTGCCGGTCCGCATCTACCGCAACGCGGCGCCGAACAAAGCCGCGATGGTGCTCTACATCCATGGCGGCGGCTTCATCCTTGGCGGGCTGGACAGCCATGACGATGTCTGCGCCGAGCTTTGCGCGCGCACCGGCTATGAGGTGGTCTCGGTCGACTACCGGCTGGCGCCGGAGCATCTGCATCCGGCCGCTTTCGACGACGCGATGGACGCCTTCGAATGGGCCGCCAGGACCTACGATCGCCCCGTCGTGCTTTGCGGCGACAGCGCCGGCGGCAATCTCTGCGCCGCGGTCGCGCACGCAACGCGGGGCCATGTGAAGAAGCCAGCCGGCCAGATGCTGATCTATCCCGGCCTCGGCGGCGACCACTCAAACGGCTCCTACGTCACGCATGCCGAGGCGCCGATGCTCACCGTGCGCGACCTCGACTTCTACAAGCATATCCGCACCGGCGGCGGCGTGGACCGTACCGGCGACATCACGCTCTACCCGCTTGCCGATGCCGACTTCGCCTATCTGCCGCCGACGGTGCTGATCACCGCGCAGTGCGACCCACTGTCGTCCGACGGCGAGGCCTATCGCGACCGCATCGTCGCAGCCGGCGGACACGCCACCTGGTTCGAGGAGCCGGGCCTGGTGCATGGCTACCTCAGAGCCCGGCACATGGTCGGCCGGGCACGGACGAGCTTCACCCGCATCGTCGAGGCGGTATCGGCCCTCGGCCGGGGCGACTGGATCTGGTAACGCCGCTAGAGCTTTTCACCGTTTCACGGAAACGGCGAACCGCTCTATCTCCTTTTGGCGCAATTTCGGACGGAAAACCGCTCACACTTTTCCTGAAATTGCTCTAGCGGCCGGGAACGCGTTCCGCTCCGCTATCCTGACGTGAACCTTTCCACGCCGGCCGGCGACTGATGGCCAGGCGCCGCAATGATGCGGCCCGGAAAGGGAAAGCCCCATGACCAGAAACCCAGAGACTCCACGGTCTCCGGGAACAACGGGAGCCCAGCGCGATCACCGCCTTCGGGACGGGGTCGACGCGCTGGGCTTTCGGCTGATTCCGTTGACCCTGCCCAGGAGCAGGCGTATCGTTACGCGGAGGAAAGCAGACAATTCGATCGGGGAAGAACGTGCCGCAACGCCGCGACTTGCCCTGGTTGGCGCGGTAGGGCGGGACGTCCCTCCCAGCGGCTTCGGGGGGAGTTCAATGTCTTGCTCGTTCGTGCCCACGCGCGCATCCCGTTTGCGCCGCGCAATCAAGGCAACCAGCGGAATTCTTGCTTTGGCATTGAGCGCCGGCCTCTGGTTCGGCAGCGCCGCCCAGGCGCAGGAAACCCAGATCATCTATCCCGGCTCGATGGCGGTCACCGGCTTCCCGGGCACCGTTATCCCCGGTTTCGACCAAGGCCTGCCGCCCGGCGTCGACCCGGTTGATGAAACGTTTATCGACACATCGCGCGCGACGTTGCGCGTTTTCGACGTCTCGCATCTGGGCGGCCCGGCCTCGGGCCAGCTCGTCAACACGCCGCCGCCCTTCGAGGTGACGGCCGGCCAGATCGGCGAGGTGTTCGGCCTCACCTATGACGACGGCGTGCGCGATGGCATACCGTCGGGCATCCCCAACCTTTATGCCGCCGCGACCTCGTTGCATGGCGTCGAGATCGTCACGCCCGACGCCGACGATGACGGGCGTCCGGAGCGGCAGCGTCGCGGCACCGCGGGCGCTGCCTTCATGGACGGCCAGTTCGGCACCGAGAATGGCGGCGGACCAGGCACGATCTGGAAGATCGACGGCATCACCGGCGCCGTCTCGAAATTCGCCGACATCGACACCAACAGCGGGCCGGGCATCGGCAACCTCGCCTTCGACCCGATCCACCGCCAATTCTTCGCCTCGGACCTCGACACCGGCCTCATCCACCGCATCGACGCCAGCGGCCATCTGATCGACACGTTCGACCATGGTGTCGCCGGCCGCCCGGCGCATGGGCTTGGTCCCGTCGCCGACGACGGCGCCGTCATGGACATCCAGGGCGCCGCCTTCGACACCGAAGATCCCGAGACCTGGGGCTATACGCAGGACGAGCGCCGCGTCTGGGCGGTCTCCTATCATGGCGGCCGGCTCTATTATTCGGTCGGCGAAAAGTCCGAGATCTGGTCGGTCGGCATCGCGCGCGACGGCACGTTCGCCGGCGATCCGCGCTGGGAACTGACGGTCAAGGCCGACAAGGACTATGCCGTCACCGACATCGCCTTCGACAACAAGGGCTTCATGTATCTGGCCCAGCGCGGCCCGGTCGAAAACCGTTACGATTACAGCCGCTTCGCCGATTCCGGCAAAGGCGAGCTGATCCGCTACTGGCGCGAGGACCCGGATGATCCGGCGACGGAATCGGCCTGGGTCGAGGTGCCGCAGGAATATGCGGTCGGCTTCCCGCAAGGCAACCGCCAGTCGGCCGGCGGGGTCGATCTGCAATATGGCTATGACGCCGAAGGCAATCTCGACACCTCCGTCTGTACCGACACTGTCGACAACACCGGCGACAAGCTGCGCGACAACCCCGAGCTTGCCGAGCGGCTCGCCGCCGGCGGGCCGCTTGCCGTGCATGGCGTGCAGCTGACGCCGAGCGCGCTGGTCAAGCCGGCCAACGTGCCGCCCTTCGGCTCGTGGTTCGTCGATTTCGACGGCTATTTCGAAGACCCTGAGGTCGAAGGCCATGTCGGCGACGTCAGGGTCTGGCGCCCCTGCGAGGGCCGCGCCGGCTACTATGAGGAAATCCCGGGCGGCTATCTGCCTCCCTTCTACCCGCCGGACTTCCCACCGCCCGGCAACCTGCCACCCTGCGTGGATGTCGAGGACGTGCAGTATTACTGCACGCCGCGCGGCCTCCAGGCCGATCTCTATCTCCATGACCATGCCGGCTTTGGCGGCGATTCGATCAAGGCGCAGTCCGGGACGCCCGGCGTCGGGGTGACAACCCCCATGTCGCATGTTCCGGGCAGGCCCTACACGATCGATATCACCGGCCATTATCCTGGCGACACCGTCAATGTCGGGCTTTGCTTCTATCGCAAGTCCGACCAGGACAAGGGTGGCTACTACCCTTGCTGCAAGATGACGCTGCCGCTCAGAACGCCAGCCGTCAGCTGCGAACGTTGAGGGAGGGACAGATGGACAATCTCGCCCTTTCCCGCCTCGCCTCACGCAAAACCGTCATGGAGACGATCATGAAACCCCTGTCATACGCCAGGCGCGGCGCGCGCTGGCTGATGGCGGCCGGTATCGCGGTCGCCATGATGCCGGCCCTGCCGGCGCTTGCCGACGACACCGCGCCGGCCAAGCTTGTGGAAGTTGCCGGGCCGGAGCCCAGGCTCGACCTGGACAACCCGCGCATCGTCAACCCCGAACCCGGCCGCATCGTGCCCTTCTTCACCAAGACGGGCGGCCAGCGAAGCTGCGACTATGTTTCCTACACGCTGACTTTCGGTCTGCGCGGCAGCGAACAGGCTTTCGCCAATCCGGCTTTGGTCAACGCGTTGAAGAACGCCAAGATCGAGTTCAAGGACCAGCTACCGCATGGCCTGAAGATCGTCAGCGTGCATGTGACGGGCGACGGCACGGACGGCTCCGGCGGCGCGCTGCCGGCGGCCACGATCAGCAGCTCGGCCAATCCCGACGATACGGCGACGGTGTCCGACTTCCGGATTTCCGCCACCGATCTCGACGGCTCGGGCGCGCCGAACGAACGCGTCATCACCTTCCAGATCCTGGCCAAGATCGACCGGGCGGCGTTTCCCGCGCCGGCCAATGTCGACAATCAGGGCCTGATCAAGGTGACAGTCGGAGCCGGCCCGGGGACCATCATCCCGTCGCAGGATCCGAGCAAGCCGGATGACGGCGACTTCCTCACCGGCGCCAAGACGACGATCCATATCGACGTCACCAAGTGCAACCCGCCACCACCACCCGGCAAGGAATGCTTCAAGGTCGAGCGCGGCACGGTCGACTGCGTGCCCGGCGGCGGCGCCTTCATCTATCACATGCCGGTCGGTCCGGAGATGGGCGGCAAGTGGGTGCAGGTGTCGACGACGACGCCCGGCATCGCCATCGTGCCCGCCATGCAGAAAGTGCCGGCCGGCGGCGGCGTGCTGAACTGGAAGATCATCGGCGCTTCGCCCGGCGAGGCCATCCACCTCATCGTCACCGGCATAGAGGGTTACGCCGGACCGAAAGAAGGCTGGGGGCTCTGCTGCACGCAGGTGATAGACATCGTCATCCCGCGCGATCTGAGGTGCCCGCCGAAGGACAAGGAGCCGGACCTCAAGGTCGAGAAGCATGCCGACGTGCCGCGATGCACGATGGCCGGCGGCTGCGACTTCACCATCACTGTCACCAATGTCGGCGATGCGCCCTATAACGGCAAGATCGTGCTCGACGAGGTGACGCTGCCGGCAGGCTCCGTGCTGACCTCCGGGCCGAATGCGCCCTGGGTCTGCGTGCCCGGCACGACGCCGATGACCTGCACCTATCCGGTGACGACGCTCAACCCCGGCGCCTCCGTCAACCTCAAGCTCGGCTTCAAGCCGGCAGGCGGATGGCAGGGCAGCGTGCTGCGCAACTGCGCCGCCTATGACTACGACGCCAGCGGCAAGCCGCTGTTCGGCAGCCAGCTCAACGACCGCGGCTGCGCCTCGATCCCGATCTGCCGCCGTGGCGACCGCGATCCGCAGTGCAACCCGGTCGAAAAGAAGGTGGACCTGATCCTGAAGAAGCGCGCCCGCATCCCGGTCTGCACGGCCGACGGCGTCTGCTACTTTGTGATCGACATCATCAACAACGGCACCAACACCTATAACGGGCCGCTGACGGTGATCGACAACTACCCCGGCGGCGCACCCACCTCGTCGACCTTCGGGCCGAGCCCGCCATGGACCTGCGGACCGAATGGGCCTGGACAGTTCCGTTGCGACAATGCGGGCATCTCGCTGACTCCGGGCGCCTCGACGCCGATCGTGGTCAAGGCGGTGATGCCGGCAAACTACCGGCCGGATACGGTGGAGAACTGCGCCGAGGTGAAGGCCATTCCCGGCGAGGTCGACCTCGCCAACAACAAGGCCTGCGCCACCGAGCGCATCCGCCATCCGAATGGCGGCCGGCCCGGCCTGCGCATCACCAAGGAATGCGGCGGCGATCGACTCATTGCCGCCGGGCGGGTCTCTTGCCGCATCACCGTCACCAATGCCGGCACCGCGGCCCCCACCGGACCGGTGCGGGTCAATGACGCCGCGACGCTGGTGTCGGGGGGTGCTCCGGTGCAAATCCAGACCGTGGCCCCCGACGGCGCGGAGTGGAGCTGCGGACCAGTGCCTGCCAACACGCTGTCGTGCCAGATTCCAGGCGCCGTGATGACGCCCGGAACCTCCAGGCACTTCGACGTGACGGTAAGCGGCAACGGCGCGTTCGAGAACTGCGCGCGCGGCTCCTACGGGCCGGCGCCGGGCGACGACATCGTCTACCCGATCGGCCAGGCTTGCGCGAAGGGCGGCGGCGCCTCGACCATCCGGGTCGAGAAGACCGGCGATGCCGAGTGCCAGCCCGGCCAGCCATGCTCGTTCGAGATCACCATCACAAATGACGGGCCGAATCCCTTCTCCGGTCCGGTCCGCATCGGCGATGCGATCGGCGTGGAGGGCCTCGGCCGGCTGGAAGGCGTTGAGATCAGCTCGATCGATCCGCCGTTCGGCTGCTCGCCGGAACCGACGACGCTGCCGGCGTCCTGCATCGCCAACCTGACGCTGGGGGCCGGCGAGAGCCACACCCACCACGTCACCGTGATCCTTCCTGATGACGGGCGCCTCGCCAATCTGCAGGGAACGGTCAACGGGCAGAACTGCGTCGGCGTGCTGCCCCCGAACACACCGGTGCAGGGCGGCGAGGTGCTGTCGCGCGACCTGACCACCAACCAGGGCGATCGCGGCAAGGCCTATGCGTGCCACCCCTTCACCATCAGGCACGAGGTGAAGAACCAGTGCTCGTTTGGGCTGGTGCTGAACTCGGCCGGCCGCTGCGTCTGCCCGGAAGGTACTATCTTCCGCAACGGCCAATGTTCGGGTGTTGGGGGCACGGGTGGCGGCACCAAGCTCCTGCCTCTCCCGCCACCACCGCGCTGCGTCCTGCTGCAGGGCCAGATCCGGACCGAGGACGGACGCTGCGTCTGCCCGCGCGGCACGGAGCTGGAAAACGGCAAATGCGTGCGGGGCGAACAGCCGCAGGAGCCGCAGTGCACGCTGCGTCCCGGCCAGTACCGCGACCAGGACGGCAACTGCGTGTGCCGCCGTGGCGAGCTGGTGGACGGCGTCTGCCAGGTCGTTCCGCCGAAATGCACGGTGCGCGGCGCGGTGCCGACTTCGGACGGCAATGGCTGCACTTGCCCGGACGGCACGCATCTCGACCGGGTAGCCAAGGCCTGCGTACCCGACAGGCAGCCGCCTGCCCAGTGCCGCATCCGCGGTCAGTCCCGCAATGCCGATGGCGATTGCGTCTGCCCGAGCCGCATGGAAGTCCGTGACGGCGCCTGCCGGCCGGTCGTGTCGAGGCAATGCCCGATACGCGGCCAGGTGCGCGACGCCAACGGCAACTGCGCCTGCCCGGACGGCCTGGAGGTGCAGGGCAAAGCCTGCAGGCCGCCAAGGCCGAAGCAGGAGCAGTGCACCATTCGCGGTCAGGTCCACAACAAGCGGGGCGACTGCGTCTGCCCGCGCGGGACCGAAATCCGCGACGGCGCCTGCCGCAAGCCACAGCAGGAATGCGCGCCGGGCTCGCGCGTTGTCGACGGCCAGTGCCAGCCGATACTGACCAGGCGGCGCTGCCCGGTCGGGACGACGGGACTATTCCCGGACTGCACGCCGATCCGCAGGCGGCCGGGCGTCGAGATCAACCCCGGCATCCTGCTCAACCCGAACGTGCTGCAGCAACTGGTGCCGCAGCGCCAGCCGCGGCGCGTGCTGCAGGATCCGGCGGGCGCCAACATCCAAAACTTCAAGCCGTAATCTTGCGGCTCAAGACCCAGACCCGCCGGAGCGATCCGGCGGGTTTTCTTTCACAAAGACAAGCTGCGGGCAGGCGGGCGAGTGTGCCTGTCGAAAACATGCTTCCCCTTGGCCGGATCATGGTCTGGGGCGTTTCGCGGAAACGGTGAAACGCCCTATCTCATTGTTTTGACGCAATTCCGGACGGAAAAGCGCTCGCACTTTTCCTGGAATTGCTCTAGGCAATCGCCCTGACAGGCGCGACCACGCGCGCAGGACTGCCGGGAGAATTTGCACCATGAGCAAGAAGACCTTGATCGCGCCATCGGTGCTGGCGTCGGACTTCTCCAAGCTCGGCGACGAGGTCGAGGCTGTCGCGGCGGCCGGCGCCGACTGGATCCATCTCGACGTGATGGATGGCCATTTCGTGCCCAACATCACCTTCGGCCCGCCGGTGATCAAGGCGATCCGCAACCGCACCAAGGCGTTCTTCGACTGCCATCTGATGATTGCGCCGGCCGATCCTTACCTGGCGGCCTTTGCGGAAGCCGGCTGCGACGGCATGACCGTGCACGCCGAGGCCGGGCCGCATCTCGACCGCTCGCTGCAGACCATCAAGAGCCTTGGCAAGAAGGCCGGCGTCTCGCTCAACCCGGCGACGCCGGAAACGACGATCGAATATGTGCTCGACCGGCTGGACCTCATCCTGATCATGACCGTCAATCCGGGCTTCGGCGGGCAGGCCTTCATCCCGGCGATAGTCGACAAGGTGAAACGGGTCAAGGCGCTGATCGGCAGCCGGCCGATCCATATCGAGATCGACGGCGGCGTTTCGGCCGAAACGGCGCCGCTGGTGACCGCGGCCGGCGCCAATGTGCTGGTGGCCGGCGCCGCCGTCTTCAAGGGCGGCAGCGCCGAAGCCTATAGGTCAAATATCGAAGCAATTCGAACGGCTGCCGACAGGGCCGTCAGTTAAACGTATAATCGTCCGACCTCTAGCGGAAGTTGCACAATCGCGGGTCGATTGAACGACTGTTCAATATACGAAGCGGCGCCGGAATATCGGCTTTTCACCGAGAAACTACTTCATCCGATAAATAGACGGTCCGCCTTGTCTTAAAGTCGAATATCGTCATCTTCCGCTTTGAGGCGTCGTTGCCCGGCTGTATGATATTTGTACGGGAATTGCTTCGCCGCGGGGCCCTGGCAAACCAGGGGCAAAGCAACAGGAGCTCGATTGACAAACGGAAGTACCGAGCCGGGTGAGAGCAAGGGCGGCAAAAGCACGCTTGCCAGTTCGGTCTACCAGCAACTCCGCGACGACTTGCTGCGCGGGGCCTTGGAGTCCGAGACGAAACTGCGTGTCGAGTGGGTCGTTTCCCGCTATGGCGCCGGCGCCTCGCCGGTGCGAGAGGCGTTAAACCGCCTGGCCGCCGAGGGCCTGCTCGGCCGCCACGACCAACGCGGCTTCTTCCTGATGCCGGCCAGCGCTACGGAGCTGGAGGAGTTGACGCGCACGCGTTGCTGGCTGGAGGAGCGGGCGCTGCGCGAATCCATCGCCCACCGCACCGCCGAATGGGAAGAGCAGCTGGTGCTGGCCCTGCACCGCCTTGCGCGCGCCGAGCGCCGCCTGCCGGACGACCCGGCAACCAACAATCCAGAATGGGAGAAGCTGCACGGCGCCTTTCATCGTGCGCTGATCGCGGCGTGCCGGTCGCACTGGCTGATCGGCTTTTGCGATCAGCTTTCCGACCAGGCGTCGCGCTACCGCCTGATCTCGCAAAACGCGCCGGGGACGGGCCGCGACGATCTCGGCGAGCACCGCATCATTGCCGAGCGCACGCTGGATGGGGACGCCAACGGCGCGGTCGAGGCGCTTCTCAATCATTACCGCCTCACCGCAGCGATGTGCATGGAACGTTTCGCACAGGGCTATGACCCGAGGGCCGGCGTCAGCAAGCCGCGCCGCAGATAGCGACGGAAAACTGCCACGCAGTTTTTGCTCCGGCCGCCAAATCTGGTATTCGCTCAGGCAGCGCAACGCATGTGCCATTCGGCATGCGCCTAGAGCGTTTCACCGTTTCACGAAAACGGCGAACCGCTCTATCTCCTTGTTTTGACGCAATTCCGGACGGAAAACCGCATACACTTTTCCTGGAATTGCTCTAGAGGACATTCATGACCAACCATCTGTTCGATGCTTTCCGTTCCCGCATGCCGGCGCCCGACCGGCTGCTGATGGAGACGGATGACGGCCGTTCGATCACCTATGGCGACATGCTGGGGAAGTCGGCGCAACTGGCGCATGCGCTGGCGCAGGCCGGCGTCGAGCCCGGCGACCGTGTCGCCGTCCAGGTCGAGAAGAGCCCGGAGGCGGCGCTGCTCTATCTCGCTTCGTTACGCGCCGGCGCGGTCTTCCTGCCGCTCAACACCGCCTACACGCTGCCGGAGCTCGATTATTTCTTCCGCGACGCCGAGCCGAGGCTGATCGTTTGCGATCCGGACCGTCTTTCGGGCGTCGAGCCGCTTGCCGCGGCGATCGGCGCGACGGTGCTCACGCTCGGCCGCGACGGGCAGGGAACGCTGGCCAGCCAGGCTTCGAGGCAGGCGACGGACTTCAGCGATGTCGGGCGCGGGCCGGACGATCTTGCCGCCATCCTCTACACGTCCGGCACGACCGGCCGTTCGAAGGGCGCGATGCTCAGCCACGAGAACCTTGCTTCCAATGCCCGCGTGCTGGTCGAGCAGTGGCGCTTCGGCGTCGACGACGTGCTGATCCACGCGCTGCCGATCTTCCACACGCACGGTCTGTTCGTCGCCACCAACGTCATCCTGATGGCCGGCGCGACAATGTTCTTCGAGCGGAAATTCGACCCCGCGCGCGTCCTGTCGCTGATGCCGCGCGCGACCGCGCTGATGGGCGTGCCGACCTTCTATGTGCGGCTGTTGCAGCAGGACGGCCTGACGCGCGAGGCGGCCAGCGCCATGCGGGTCTTCATCTCCGGCTCGGCGCCGCTGCTGGCCGAGACGCACAAGGCCTGGCGCGACCGGACCGGCCACGCCATCCTTGAGCGCTACGGCATGACCGAGACCAACATGAACACGTCCAACCCCTATGACGGCGAGCGGCGCGCCGGCACGGTCGGATTCCCCTTGCCCGGCGTCTCGCTGCGCGTCACCGAGCCCGAGACGGCCAAGCCGCTGGCCCAGGGCGAGATCGGCATGATCGAGGTCAAGGGCCCGAACGTCTTTGCCGGCTATTGGCGCATGCCCGAGAAGACCAGGGCCGAATTTCGCGACGACGGCTTCTTCATCACCGGCGATCTCGGCCTCGTCGACGCCGACGGCTACGTCCACATCGTCGGGCGCGGCAAGGACCTGATCATCTCGGGCGGCTACAACGTCTATCCGAAGGAGATCGAGAGCGAGATCGACGCGCTCGACGGCGTCGGCGAAAGCGCGGTGATCGGCGTCGCCCACCCAGATTTCGGCGAAGGCGTCACCGCGGTCGTGGTGCGCAAGCCGGGCTCGACGATCGATGCTGCCGACATTGCGAACGCCATCGCCGGCCGGTTGGCGAAATACAAGCATCCGAAGCAAGTGATCTTCGTCGACGAACTGCCGCGCAACACGATGGGCAAGGTGCAGAAGAATGTGCTGCGCGATGCGTACAAGGATATCTACGCAGCGAAATAACGCCGGCTAACAATTATCGGAGTACAGAGCCTCGGAGATTGGCCGAAACGCCCATCGCTTCGTCATTCTAGGGCGGAGCAAGGAGCGAAGCGACGCGCGCAGACCCTAGAATCCATGCCGTGACGCCAAGGCGTTGCTGCGGTTCAGAATTCTGCACCGCTGCACTCTGCGGCAGAGGTCACGGCATGGATCCTCGGGTCAAGCCCGAGGATGACGAAAATCGCGGAGCCCTACGCCCCAAACACTTTCTTGCCACCGATCCAGACATTCCGGACATCCAGGTCGTTCGACAGCCCAACAATATCAGCGGCTGTGCCGTTGGCGAAACGGCCAAGCCGGTGCGCCTGGCTGATTGCCTCGGCCGGATAGAGCGAGGCCATGCGCAGGGCCTCGTCGAGATCGAGGCCGACGACGCGGTGGACGAAGCGGACGGCGGAGATCATGTCGAGATCGGCGCCGGCCAGCGTGCCGTCGGCAAGCCTGAGGCTGCCATCCTTACGGTAGATGGTGCGGCCGTTGAGCGTGAACGACGTCATGTCGGTGCCGATCGTCGCCATGGCGTCGGTGACCAGCACGATCTTGCCCGGCCCCTGCTTGCCGCGCAGCGCAAGGATCATCGTTGCCGGATGGACATGGATGCCGTCGGCGATGATGCCGGCATACAAGCCGCCGGTGTCGATCGAAGCACCCGCCAGGCCCGGCTCGCGGTTGCCGATCTGGCTCATGGCGTTGAACAGATGCGTCACCACCGTGGCGCCCGCCTCGGCAAAGGCGCTGGCTGTCGCGTAATCGGTATCGCTGTGGCCGAGGCTGACGACGACACCGGCCTTGGCCAGCGCCGCGACGCGAGACGGTTCGACCGATTCCGGCGCGACCGTGGTCAGCAGCACGGGAAGCTCTTTGCGCGCGGCCATGAGCGCGGCCTGATCGGCATCGGTCATCGGCCGGATCAGCGCCGGATCATGCGCGCCCTTGCGGGCTATGGAAAGATGCGGCCCTTCCAGATGCAGGCCAAGGAAGCCCGGCGCCTTCTGCCTAGTGGCCTCGGC
Organism: Mesorhizobium sp. CNPSo 4661; assembly: GCF_057784215.1. NCBI lineage: Bacteria > Pseudomonadati > Pseudomonadota > Alphaproteobacteria > Hyphomicrobiales > Phyllobacteriaceae > Mesorhizobium > Mesorhizobium sp. CNPSo 4661. The sequence goes on from NZ_JBWGIO010000015.1 coordinate 40,736, forward strand.
GCCGGCGGCGATGGCGGCGGCGGTGATCGCCGGCGTGTCGGTGATCAGCGTCACCAGCAGTGCCGTAGTGCCGAAAGGCGCATGCGCCCGGCAGATGGTCTCGATCGAGGCGACGTCGGGATGGTCGTTGAGCATGACGCCGCCGCCGCCATTGACCTGGATGTCGACGAAGCCGGGCACCAGCAGGCCGCCACCGGTCTCGACCGCCGGAACGCCGGACGGAATGGCGCCTTTGGGCAGGATGGCCTCGACCGCGTCGCCCTTGACGACAAGGGCGGCGTTGTCATGCCAGTCGGCGCCGTCGAAGATGCGGGCGCCGGTGAGTGCGAAACGGTCGCTCATACGGTTTCCGTCACCTTGCGCAGGTTGCGCGGCGTATCGGGGTCGAGGCCGCGATGGCGTGCGAAGGCCTCGACGAAGCCGTAGAAAGACACGATAAGCGGCAGCGGATCGGTCAGCGGGTGGCCGGTGGCGACATACGGCAGAAGCCTCGCGGCCTTCGCCTTGTCGGAGGTGATGAAGGCGGCGGCGCCCTTGGCCGTCAGGCCGTCAGCCGCCTCGGCGACCGAGAGTTCGGACGCATCGCGCGCGGCAAGCGCCAGAACCGGGAAGCTCGGTCCGACCAGCGCCAGCGGCCCGTGCATGACCTCGGCTGCGCTGTAGGCTTCGGCGTGCATGGCGCAGGTTTCCTTGAACTTCAGCGCCGCCTCGCTGGCGATCGCGAAGGACGGGCCGCGGCCGAGGATGAACAGCGACTGCGGATTTTCCAGCGCGCCGGCGAGCGCCATCCAGTCGCAGGCGATCGCCTTCTCGAAATGGCCGGGCAGGCCGGCGAGCGCCTGAAGCAACGGCTTGTCGTCGGTGGCGTGCGCCATTAGCGCAAGGCCGGCGACGGCCGAATTGACGAAGGTCTTGGTGGCCGCGACGGAGCGCTCCGGTCCCGCCAGAATGTCGATGGCATAGTCGGAAGCGCGCGCCAGCGGCGAGTCGGCCGTGTTGGTGATGGCGACGGTCAGCGCTCCTCCTGCCCTTGCCGTTTCGGCCATGGCGACGATGTCGGGGCTCTTGCCCGACTGCGAGACCGCCAGGCAGGCGGAGCCGCGCAGCCTGAGCTTCGCGCCATAAATGGACGCGATCGAAGGGCCAACCGAAGCGACCGCAAGGCCGGCGGTCAGTTCGACGGCATATTTCATGAAGGTCGCGGCGTGGTCGGACGAGCCGCGCGCCACTGTGACGACGAAATGCGGGTCGCGTTCGCGCAGGCCGCGACCCGCCTCGGCCAGCGCCACGGCCGAACCGTCGAGAAGGCGGGCGGCGGCTTCCGGGATCTCGTCGATCTCTCGCCGCATATGGGTGGTGTTTGCCATCATGGCCGGATCTCCTCTCCCGGCCCAGTCAGCCGGAGTTCCGCGACGAAATCATAGGCGTCGCCCCTGTAGACCGAGCGGGTGAACTCTATCACCTTGCCGCTCGCCAGATAGGAAATGCGCTCGATCTGCAGGCCGGCAACCCCCGGCGGCACTTCCAGCAGGCGCGCATCGGCGTCGCCGAGATTGGTGGCCGAGATACGCTGCACGGCGCGGACCGGCCGATTGCCGGTCGTGCCCAGCGCCGCATAGAGCGAGGAGCCGATCGCTTCGGGATCCGGCAGCACGCTGGCCGAGAGCGCCGCGCGCTCGATCGCCAGCGGCGTGTCGTTGGCGATGCGCAGGCGCGCAACCCGCGCGACCAGCTCGGTCGAGGACAGGCCAAGCACCATCATCTCGTCCGGCGACGGCGCATAGAGGCCGCGGTCGAGCCAGACGGAGCGCACGTTCATGCCGCGGCGCGCCATATCCTCGGTAAAGGAGGTGAGCCGCGACAGCGACTGCTCGACGCGCTCCATGCGCGGCGCGACGAAGGTGCCCGAGCCATGGCGCTGGACGAGGATGCCGCCCTTGACCAGGTCCTGCACAGCCTTGCGCACGGTGACGCGCGAGATATCGGCCTTGCTGGCGATGTCGCGCTCGGAAGGCAACGCATCGCCGGGGCCGATGAGGCCGCGATTGACCGCTTCCTCGATGCTTCTCCTCAGCTGCAAATAGAGCGGCGCGCCGCTCTGCGAAGATTCCCGCAGCATGGCGAAGATCTGGTCGGCAGCGCTCATCGGCCGGCCTCCGAACCCCTGGCGAAGATGCGCAGGGCCATCTGCACGGCGCCGCCGAGCGCATCGTCGAGCGGGGCTTTAAGCAGCGCCTGATAGCGCGCCGACAGGCGCGGCGCGTAGAGCGGCGCCAGACCGCCGAGCAGACAGAGCGGAGCATCGTCGGCAAGATCGAGCGCGCCGAGCGAAGCCTCGACATCGGCCACCGCCTTGGCGAGGATCCAATTGGCGATGAGATCGCCCTTTTCGGCATGCTCGAAGACCTTTGGCGCGAAGCCGCCGAAATCGCCCGGCTTGGCGTTGGTGGTGAATTCGACCACGTCTTCGGGATTGTTGCGGAAGACTGCGAGCATGGCGTCCGTCAACGGCGAGCCCGGACGGATGCCGTCATAGGCAAGCAGCGTCTGCTCCAGCAGGTCGCGGCCGATACGGGCGCCGCTGCCCTGGTCGCCGACCTGGAAACCCCAGCCGCCGATGGCGCGCGACTTGCCATTCTTGCGCGCCATATAGGCGGTGCCGGTACCCAAAATGGCCATGGCGCCATCGCCTGCACCGACCGCGCCCTCGAGCGCGATCTCGGCGTCGGTTTCGACGCGGCTTTTGCTGAACGGCAGGATCGCTTCGAGCTGCTGCCGGTAGGTGCCGACATTGGCGCCGGCCAGACCAAGGATGGCAGGCGTGCGCGGGATCAGCTCCGGATCATGGCCGGCGGCGAGGAAAGCCTGCCTGGCCGCCTCGACGATGTTGGCGCGGGCGCCGGTGAGGTCGGTGCGGATGTTGGCGGCGCCGCTCTTGGCGCGGCCGACGACGGTGCCGTCGACGGTCGCAAGGGCCGCCCTGCAGCTGGTGCCGCCGCCATCGATACCAAGCACAAATTTCACGCGATTTTCTCCTCGGCCGAGATAATACCAATAAAATACCAATAGCCAAGAGTTAATTTCGGTTCAAAAAAGATTAAGCCGTATTTTATTGAAAACCCACGGTAATTTGCCGGCAAGCGAGTTCCCCCGCCTGAAGTTCGTTAATGCGTATGGACAAGTGGTATTTTTTTGGTATTGTTCGCTCAGTTGGAGGAAAACGGATGGCCGAGACGCGCACGGAAGCGCTCCACCAGAATGCCGAGGGGCTGGATGTCCAGACCCCGGAAGCCATCCTTGCGTTCCTCGCCAATGCCCAGATCGAGGCCAGCAAGGCCGTCCATGGCGCCATTCCGGCGATCGCCGTCGCCGCCGAGCTCATCGCGAAGCAATTGAAGAGCGGCGGCAAGCTCGCCTATGCGGCCGCCGGCAGCTCCGGCCTGATGGCGGCGGCCGACGCGCTGGAACTGCCCGGCACCTTCGGCATCGCACGCGACCGCATCGCCATCCTGATCGCCGGCGGCGACGAGGCCTTCCGCACGCTGGCCGGCGGCCCGGAGGACGACACCGAGGAAGCGGCGGCGGCCGTCGCCGCGGCCGATATCGGCAAGGGCGACTGCCTGATCGCCATTTCGGCCAGCGGCTCGACCCCTTATGCGGTCCAGGCGCTGCAGGACGCGCGGCGCCGGGGCGCCGCCACCATCGCCATCGCCAACAACCGGGGTGCGGCGCTGTTCAGCCGAGCCGATGTCGCCATCCTGCTCGAAACGCCGCCGGAGCTGATCGCCGGCTCGACGCGCATGGGCGCGGGCACGGCGCAGAAGATCGCGCTCAACATGCTTTCGACGCTCACCGCCGTCCATCTCGGCCATGTCCATGACGGCTACATGGTCAACCTGACCGCAGACAACATCAAGCTGCGCGACCGCGCCGTGCGCATGGTCGCCGCCATCAGCGGCAAGAGCCGCGACGACGCCGCCCGCCTGCTTGAGGAATGCGGCGGAGTCGTCAAGACAGCCATTCTGCTCGCCGCCGGCGCTGCCAACGCCGACGCGGCCGAGAAGATACTGGAAGGAACCGGCCAGAAGCTCAGGCCGGCGCTTTCCGCGATCGAGGGGAGCAAGAGGCGCTGAGCCTTTGTTCTCAAAACGGAACCTGAAAAAGGTCAACAGGGAGACTGAAGATGAAGACCAAGCTACTGACGGCCCTTCTGCTCGGCACAAGCATCCTCGGCACGACCGGGATGGCGCTGGCCGAGGACGTGACGCTCAACATCGAAAGCTGGCGCGGCGACGACCTGACCATCTGGAAGGACAAGCTGATCCCGGCTTTCGAAGCCAAGAACCCTGGCATCAAGGTGGTGTTCGCGCCTTCGGCTCCGACCGAGTATGACGCGGCGCTGGGCGCCAAGCTCGCCGCCGGCTCGGCGGGCGACCTGATCACCTGCCGCCCCTTCGACAAGTCGCTCGAGCTGTTCAAGAAGGGCAACCTCGCCGACCTGAGCTCGCTGCCGGGCATGGAGAACTTCTCGCCCGTCGCCAAGTCCGCCTGGCAGACCGATGACGGCAAGTCGAGCTTCTGCGTGCCGATGGCCTCGGTCATCCACGGCTTCATCTACAACAAGGATGCCTTCGACAAGCTCGGCCTCAAGGTGCCGACGACCCGGGACGAGTTCTTCGCCGTGCTCGACAAGATCAAGGCCGACGGCACCTACATTCCGATGGCCATGGGCACCAAGGACCTCTGGGAAGCCGCGACCATGGGCTACCAGAACATCGGCCCGAACTACTGGAAGGGCGAGGAAGGCCGCGCTGCCCTGATCAAGGGCGAGCAGAAGCTCACCGATGCTCAGTGGGTCGAACCCTTCAAGGAACTGGCGAAGTGGAAACCCTATCTCGGCGACGGCTTCGAGGCACAGACCTATCCGGACAGCCAGAACCTGTTCACGCTCGGCCGCGCCGCCATCTATCCGGCCGGCTCGTGGGAAATCGGGCTGTTCAACACCCAGGCGCAGTTCAAGATGGGCGCCTTCCCGCCGCCGGTCGAGAAGGCCGGCGACACCTGCTACATCTCCGACCATACCGACATCGGCATGGGCCTGAATGCAGCGTCGAAGCATGCGGATGCGGCCAAGAAATTCCTGTCCTGGGTGGCCTCGCCGGACTTCGCCACCATCTACGCCAACGCGCTGCCGGGCTTCTTCAGCCTGAACTCCGCGCCGGTGAAGATGGAAGACCCGCTGGCTCAGGAATTCGTCTCCTGGCGCGGCAAGTGCAAGTCGACGATCCGTTCGACCTACCAGATCCTGTCGCGCGGCACGCCGAACCTCGAGAACGAGACCTGGGTTGAATCGGCCAATGTGATCAACGGCACCGATACGCCGGAAGCCGCGGCCAAGAAGCTGCAGACCGGCCTCGACAGCTGGTACAAGCCGGCGAAGTAAGAGATCAGGCAACGGACCGGCCGGGCGCATGCCCGGCCGGCATTCAAACAGTTCCAGATAGCGATTGTCGGCGCAGCCTCCCGGTCTTACCCTCACCTTGCGGGGAAGACGGAGCCGATCTGTCGCTGGCCTTGTCTTACCCCCAACAGGGGACAAGCGGGCCGTGCATCGAGGCATCAGCTAGCATCGACTGAACTGGAACCCAGAGACGGCGGGGAACCGAACTCATGGCTACCGAAACTATGGCTGCAGAAACGCGAGCGAAAAGACCGATCCGCTGGCATGTCGGCGTCTTCCTGGCGCCGGCGGTGCTGGTCTACACCGCATTCATGATCCTGCCGCTGGTCGGCACGCTCCAGCTGTCCTTGTTCCGCAACATCGAGCAGTCCCAGGTCTTTGTGGGCTTTAGCAATTTCCGCACGCTGTTCGGAGATCCGAACTGGTCGGTGAATTTCTGGAATGCGCTCAGGAACAATGTCTGGTTCTTCATCATCCACATGCTGGTGCAGAACCCGATCGGCATCCTCCTGGCGGCGCTGCTTTCCAGCCCCAGGCTGCGCTTCACCGCGTTCTACCGCACGGCGATCTTCGTGCCGACGATCCTCTCCTTCGTCATCGTCGGCTTCGCATGGAAGCTGATCCTGTCGCCGATCTGGGGCGTGGCGCCGCACCTGATGGATTTCGTCGGACTGAAGAGCTTCTTCACGCCGTGGCTCGGCAAGGAGCAGTATGCGCTCACCGCGCTCAGCCTGGTCTCGGTGTGGCAGTTCGTCGGCATCCCGATGATGCTGATCTATGCAGCACTTCTGTCGATCCCCGACGAGGTGATCGAGGCCGCCGAATGCGACGGCGTCACCGGCATGGCGCAGTTCTGGAAGATCAAGCTGCCGCTGATCCTGCCCTCGATCGGCATCATCTCGATCCTGACCTTTGTCGGCAATTTCAACGCCTTCGACCTGATCTACACCGCGCAGGGCGCGCTGGCCGGGCCGAACTATTCGACCGATATCCTCGGCACCTTCCTCTACCGCGCCTTCTTCGGCTTCCAGTTGCAGGTCGGCGATCCCAACATGGGCGCCGCGATCGCCACGATCATGTTTCTGATCATCCTCGCCGGCGTCTGCGTCTACCTGTTCCTCGTGCAGACGCGCCTGCGTCGCTACCAGTTCTGAGGCACGCCATGAGCACAGCTACCCATTCGCTCCCCCGCTCCATCGGCGCGCATGCGATCCTTCTGACCTACACGGCGATCGCGCTGTTTCCGGTGATCCTGGTGGTGATGAACTCCTTCAAGTCCCGCGCGGGCATCTTCGGCGCGCCGCTGACGCCGCCGACGACGAAAACCTTCGACCTGATCGGCTACACCACGGTGATCGGCCAGGGCGATTTCTTCCACTATTTCCAGAACAGCCTCGTCGTCACCGTCGCCTCGCTGTTCTTCGTGCTGTTGTTCGGCGCAATGGCCGCCTTCGCGCTGTCGGAATACCGCTTCCGCGGCAACACGCTGATGGGGCTTTACCTTGCGCTCGGCATCATGATCCCGATCAGGCTCGGCACCGTCGCCATCCTGCAATTGATGGTGGCGAGCGGGCTGGTCAACACGCTGACGGCGCTGATCCTGGTCTACACCGCGCAGGGGCTGCCGCTGGCGATCTTCATCCTGTCGGAATTCATGAAGCAGGTGTCCAACGACCTGAAGAACGCCGGGCGCATCGACGGGTTGTCGGAATACACGATCTTCTTCCGCCTGGTGCTGCCGCTGGTGCGGCCGGCGATGGCGACGGTTGCCGTCTTCACCATGATCCCGATCTGGAACGACCTGTGGTTCCCACTGATCCTGGCGCCTTCGGAAGAGACCAAGACCGTGACGCTCGGCGCCCAGCTCTTCCTTGGCCAGTTCGTCACCAACTGGAACGCGATCCTGGCGGCGCTGTCGCTGGCGATCCTGCCGGTGCTGATCCTCTATGTCATCTTCTCGCGGCAGCTGATCCGCGGCATCACGTCTGGAGCTGTGAAGTGAGTACAGAGAGACCCCTTCGCGTTGTGGTCGCCGGCCTCGGCAACATGGGCCGCAGCCATGCGCTGGCCTATCACACCAATCCGGGCTTCGAGATCGCGGCGTTGATCAACCGCTCCGACGTGCCGCTGCCGGAGGGGCTTGGGCGTTACGGCATCAGGCGCTCCTTCGAGGATGCGCTGCGCGACGAGAAGCCGGACGTCGCCGCGATCGCCACCTATTCCGACAGCCATGCCGACTATGCGGTGCGGGCCTTCGAGGCCGGCTGCCATGTCTTCGTCGAGAAGCCGCTAGCGACGACGGTTGCCGACGCGCAGCGCGTCGTCGATGCGGCCAAGGCCAACGGCAGGAAGCTGGTGATCGGCTATATCCTGCGCCACCACCCGTCCTGGATCCGGCTGATCGCCGAGGCGCGCAAGCTTGGCGGCCCTTACGTCTTCCGCATGAACCTCAACCAGCAGTCCTCCGGCCATACCTGGGGCACGCACAAGCAGCTGATGCAGACCACATCGCCGATCGTCGACTGCGGGGTGCATTACCTCGACGTGATGCTGCAGATCACCGACGCTAGGCCGGTCGAAGTGCGCGGCATGGGCGTACGGCTGAGCAATGAGGTTTCGCCTTCGATGTACAATTACGGGCACCTGCAAGTGCTGTTCGAGGACGGCTCGGTCGGCTGGTATGAAGCCGGCTGGGGGCCGATGATCTCGGAGACGGCCTTCTTCGTGAAGGACGTGATGTCGCCAAAGGGCTGCGTGTCGATCGTGATGAAGGAGGGCGTGAAATCCGACGACATCGACACCCACACCAAGACCTCGACGATCCGCCTGCACAGCGCCGAGACCGGGTCGGACGGCAAGTTCGCCAAAGAAGACCAGCTGCTGTCGATGGAAGGCGAGCCGGGCCACCAGGAGCTCTGCGACCTCGAACAGGCCTTCCTGCTCAAGACCATCCGCGAGGATATCGACCTCACCCGCCACATGGACGATGCCGTGAAGTCGCTCGCCGTCTGCCTTGCCGCGGATGAGAGCGTGCGCAGCGGCAAGGCGGTGCGGTTATGACAAAGGAATTGTCATCAGGGGTTGCGCTCTACGGCGCCCCCCTCTGGCCTGCCGGCCATCTCCCCCTCAAGGGGGGAGATCAGATGTCGCCACGGCCTTCGCAACTTGTCAGCGCCGCAGAGTGGCGCGAGGCCTCGAAGCTGCCAATCTCCCCCCTTGAGGGGGAGATGTCCGGCAGGACAGAGGGGGGTGCCTTGGCGCCTGCTCATCAATTTGGAGGACTGCCGTGGGCTCGCTGAAGATCGAGAATGTGAAGAAGGCTTTCGGGCCGGTCGAGGTGCTGAAGGGCATCGACCTTCAGGTCAATGACGGCGAATTCGTCGTCTTCGTCGGCCCGTCGGGCTGCGGAAAATCGACGCTGCTGCGCGTGATCGCCGGCCTGGAGGATTCAACCTCCGGCCGCGTGCTGATCGACGGCGCGGACGTTTCGGTCACGCCGCCGGCGAAGCGCGGCATCGCCATGGTGTTCCAGACCTACGCGCTCTATCCGCATCTGACGGTGAAGAACAACATGGCGCTGGGCCTCAAGCAGGCCGGCACGCCAGCGGCCGAGATCGAGCGGCGCATCAAGATCGCTTCTGCGATGCTGTCGCTCGAACCCTATCTCGAGCGCCGGCCGGCGGAATTGTCGGGCGGCCAGCGCCAGCGCGTCGCCATCGGGCGCGCCGTGGTGCGCGAGCCGAAGCTCTTCCTCTTCGACGAGCCGCTGTCGAACCTCGACGCGGCGCTGCGCGTCAACACCAGGCTTGAGATCGCGCAGCTGCACCGGCGGCTGAAGGCGACGATGATCTATGTCACCCACGACCAGGTCGAGGCGATGACGCTGGCCGACAAGATCGTCGTGCTCAATGCCGGCCGCATCGAGCAGATCGGCAGCCCGATGGAGCTCTACAATTCGCCGGCCAACGAATTCGTCGCCGGCTTCATCGGCTCGCCGAAGATGAATTTCATTGACGGCGCGCAGCTGGGCGAGACGGCGAAGACCATCGGCGTGCGGCCGGAGCACCTGACGGTCGACACGAAGTCCGGCGCCTGGAAAGGCACGGTGGTGCATGCCGAGCATCTCGGCGCCGACACCAACCTCTATCTCGATTGCGAGAAGGCCGGGCTGATCACGGTGCGCATCTTCGGCGTCTACAATGCCGAGCCGGGCGCGACGCTTTATGCAACGCCGGATGCGGCGAAGACGTACCGGTTCGGCGCGGATGGGAAGGTGTTGAAGTAGTTGGCGCGACGTTCCCTTCTCCCCTTGTGGGAGAAGGTGGCCGCGAAGCGGCCGGATGAGGGGTGTTGGAAGGATCGCGACGCAGCAGAAATAAGCGCGCGGGATTCCTTCGATCTTGAAGGTCGCACTCCGCTGGAGCACCCCTCATCCGTCTCGGCGCTGCGCGCCGATCCACCTTCTCCCACAAGGGGAGAAGGCCAGGTCTGCGCTACACGTCCGCCTTGAAAGTCTGCTTCTGCTGACCCAACCCTTCAATGCCGAGCTCTACAACGTCGCCGGCCTTCAGGAACACCGGCGGCTTCATGCCGAGGCCAACGCCGGGCGGGGTGCCGGTGGAGATGATGTCGCCGGGATGCAGCGACATGAACTGACTGAGGTAGGAGACCAGATACCTCACGCCGTAGACCATGGTCTTGGTCGAGCCGTTCTGCATGGTCTTGCCATTGACGGTCAGCCACATCTTCAGGTTCTGCGGGTCGGCGACCTCGTCCTTGGTGACCAGCCACGGGCCGGTCGGGCCGAACGTGTCGCAGGACTTGCCCTTGGTCCACTGACCCTGGCGCTCTGTCTGGAAGGCGCGCTCGGACACGTCATGCGCAACGGCGTAGCCGGCAACATAATCCAGCGCGTCGTCTTCCGAGACATATTTCGCGGTCTTGCCGATAACCACTGCGAGCTCGACTTCCCAATCGGTCTTTTCCGAACCGCGCGGGATCAGCACGTCGTCATCCGGCCCGACGATCGCGGAGCTTGCCTTCATGAAGATGATCGGCTCCGGCGGCACGGTGGCGCCGGTCTCGGCGGCGTGGTCGGAATAGTTGAGGCCGATGCAGATGAACTTGCCGGTGCCGGCGACGCAGGCGCCCAGGCGCGGCTTGCCGGAGACCGCCGGCAGCGACTTCGGATCGAGCTTGGAAAGCATCTCCAGCGAGGCCGGATGAAGCGTCGTGCCGGCGATATCGGCGACATGAGCGGAAAGGTCGCGGATCGTCCCATCCGCATCGAGCAGGCCGGGCTTCTCGCTGCCTACTTCGCCATAGCGCAACAACTTCATCTCAACTTCTCCACCATGCGGCCAATGGCCGTTTTCACAAATTCCGTCAAAGCCAGCGGACCGTAGTCGCCGACCCCGCCGGCGGCAAGCTTGCCATCTGTTCGGGCCGGCCAACCGGGAGGATTTTCAGACGCTTCGATCCACCCAGACACAGGATCGGCTCCGATCCTCGCCGACAATCCTTCCGAGCCTTTCGTCAGATCGACCAGCCACCGTCGATGTTATAGGCCTGCCCCGACGTGTAGGTGGCGCCGGCAAGGTAGACCGCCAGATCGGCGATTTCCTCCGGCGTGCCAAGCCTGCCCATGGGCTGGCGGGCGATGAAAGCCGCACGCGCCGCCTCATAGTCGCCTTGCGCATGCATGCGGTCCTGCAGCGACGGGCTTTCGACCGTGCCCGGGCAGATGGCGTTGCAGCGGATGCCCTTAGCGACATAGTCCGCGGCGACCGCCTTGGTGAGGCCGACCACCGCTGCCTTGGTCAGGCCGTAGGCGAAGCGGTTCGGCACGCCCTTTTGCGAGCTTGCCAGCGACGCCATGTTGATGATCGAGCCGTCGCCGCGCTCCAGCATGCCGGGCAGCACGGCGCGGATGGTGCGGATCATCGAACGGACGTTGAGGTTGAGAGCGAAGTCGAGATCCTCGTCCTTCATTTCGAGGATGGAGCCCGCATGGACGAAGCCGGCGCAGTTGAACAGCACGTCGACGCGACCGATCGCGGCGAAGCCTGAAGCGACGGCCGCATCGTTCAGCACATCGAGTTTTCGCGTCGCAATGCCGGGGGTCTTGCCAAGTTCGGCCAGGGCCGCCTCGTTGATGTCGGTGGCGTGAATGGTCGCGCCAGCCTTGGCGAAGGCCAGCGCGCTCGCCCGGCCGATGCCTTGCGCCGCCGCGGTGATCACAACCACCTTGCCCGTCAGATCCGCCATGCTTTTCTCCTGCCTGCCTGATGCGTCCGCCTTATCCATGGCCGGCCTCGGCGTCGTGTGCCAGACAGCCGGGCATCATGCGGTCAGATTTTCCGCTTCACAGATAAAGATGTTTTTTCTCGTTAAAGAACACACGCACAAGCGTCAAGCCCAAACGCCATAACCTTCGCCACTGCAGCCAAAATGGCGCCGGCGCGGAGTGCGTCAGGCAAGAGGCATCAGTCGCCGTAGGGAACCCAGACGTTCTTGACCTCGATGGCGCGGCGCAGGAAGGCCCCGCCGGCGGCCTCCTCCGACGACCAGTCGAGCGTGCGGCCATTGCCGGTCCAGACGCGCTTCAAGTTGCCGATGGAGTCGGCCTCCGCCTTGGCGCAGGTGTCGGCATCGGCAAACACCCAGAGCCCGTCGACATCGTCATGCTTGGCCAGCACGCCGGCGAGCTCGGCGCTGCGGCCGGTGACGATGTTGATGGCACCGGCCGGAATGTCAGAATATTCGATCACCTGGTAGAGGTCGGTGGCCAAAAGCGGGTGCCGCTCCGACGGGACCGCAACCACGGTGTTGCCCATGGCGAGCGCCGGAGCCACCAGCGAGATGAAGCCCAACAGCGGCTGGTTGTCCGGCGCGACGATGCCGACGACGCCGACGGGCTCATGCAGGGCAAGTGTCACGACGCGGGCCGGCGCCTGATGGACGCGGCCCTCGAACTTGTCGGCGAGGCCGGCATAGAGGAACAGCCGCTCGATCGACTGCTCGACCTCCTCGCGCGCGGCCTTGGCGGCAGCGCCGGTGAGTTGGACAAGGCGCGCGGCGAACTCCTCGGCGCGGCCGGACAGGTTTTCGGCGAGATAATAGAGCACCTGGCTGCGGTTGAAGGCCGTCGCGTCCGGCCAGGCCTTGCAGGCGCGCGCGGCGGCGACGGCGTCACGGATATCCTTGCGGTTGCCGAGGCCGACTTCGCCGGCCAGCTTGCCCTTGGCAGTGGCGACGGCCAGCGAGTAATTGCCGTCCGGCCGCACCTGCTTGCCGCCGATGAACAGCTTTGCCGTGCGATCGATGGCCGTGCCGTCGGCCTGTTCGACCGGCTGGGTCGGGCCGGCCGCGGCCGGCTTGATGGCCGGGCCGACCGGCAGTTTTACCGCCAGATATTCGAACATGCCCTCGCGACCGCCCTCACGGCCAAAGCCGCTTTCGCGATAACCGCCGAAGCCGCAGGCGGCGTCGAACATGTTGGTGCCGTTGACCCAGACGACACCAGCTTTCAGCTGGGGCGCGACATGCAGCGCAAGGTTGATGTTCTCGCTCCACACCGAGGCGGCAAGGCCATAGCGCGTGTTGTTGGCGAGCTCGATTGCTTCCTCGGTGTTGCGGAAGCTCATCGTCGCCAGCACCGGACCGAAGACCTCTTCCTGCGCCAGAATGTTAGCCGGCGAAACAGCTGTCGCCAGCGTCGGCAGATGATAGTAGCCGGAGGATGGCAAGGTGGCGTCCGGCTGCCAGCAGACGGCGCCCTGTTTCGCGCCCTCGGCAATCAGCCCCTTGACGCGGTCGAGCTGGGTGCGGTCGACGAGCGGGCCGATATCGGTGTTCTTGTCGAGCGGGCTGCCGACCCGCAGCCGGCTCATCCTGACCTTGACCTTGGCGATGAGGGCTTCGGCGATACCTTCCTGGACCAGGAGGCGCGAGCCGGCGCAGCAGACCTGGCCCTGGTTGAACCAGATGCCGTCGACCAGACCCTCGACGGCGCTGTCGAGGTCGGCATCCTCGAAGACGATGAAGGCCGACTTGCCGCCGAGCTCCAGCGACAGCTTCTTGCCGGAGCCGGCCGTCGCCTTGCGGATGATCTTGCCGACTTCCGAGGAGCCGGTGAAGGCGATCTTCTGGACACCGGGATGATTGACGATGGCAGCGCCCGCCTCAGGGCCGCCCTGGACGATGTTGACGACGCCTTTCGGCACGCCGGCACGCTCGCAGATCTCGGCGAACAGGATGGCGGTGAGCGGCGTGAATTCGGCCGGCTTCAGCACCACGGTGCAGCCGGCGGCCAGGGCCGGCGCGATCTTCCAGGCCAGCATCAGCAGCGGGAAATTCCACGGAATGACCTGGCCGACGACGCCGACCGGCTTGTGGTCGGGAAAATCCTTTTCGAGCGTCTGTGCCCAACCGGCGTGATGAATGAAATGGCGGATCGCCAGCGGCACGTCGATGTCGCGGCTCTCACGGATCGGCTTGCCATTGTCGATCGATTCCAGCACCGCGAACAGGCGCTGATGGCGCTGCATGGCCCGGCCAACGGCGTAGAGCACCTTGGCTCTGGCATAGCCTGAACTGGCGCTCCATTTCGGCAGCGCCTTGGCCGCCGCCGCCACCGCGGCGTCGATATCGGCGGCGCCCGCATCCGAGATCTTGGCGAGCAGCTTGCCGGAGGACGGCTCGCTGGTGTCGAAAGTCTTGCCGCTGGCCGCCGATTTCCAAGCGCCGTCGATGAACAAAGACTTGGAGAAATCGCGTGTGGCGAGCCAGGCATCGGCCTCGTTGCGGGCTTCCGGTGCCGGGCCGTATTCCATGGCGTGATAACGTTCGAGGATATTCATGGGGCGCACTCGCAAGAGAGGGTTTTTAGCGAAGCCGGCGAAGGAACTCGGCGTTCACGGCCTTCACTCGCCTCACGCCATCGCGTGGCGATGGTTGGCCGAATAATGGCCGGTCAAATGATGTTCGAGCTGGCGTTCGATGTCGGTGAGCAGGCTGGAGGCGCCGAAGCGGAACAGGTCCGGCTCGAGCCAGGGCCGGCCAAGCTCTTCCTTCATCAGCACCAGCCAGTCGAGCGAGACCTTGGCGGTGGAGATGCCGCCGGCCGGCTTGAAACCGATGAGGTAGCCCGTCTCCTCGAAATAGGCGCGGATGGCGCGCACCATGGCAAGGCCGACGGGAAGCGTGGCGTTGACGCTTTCCTTGCCGGTCGACGTCTTGATGAAATCGGCGCCCGCCATCATCGCCACCATGGAGGCGAGCATCACGTTGCGCAAAGTGGCAAGATCGCCGGTGCCGAGGATGACCTTGAGATGCGCCTCGCCGCAGGCGGCGCGCATGGCGACGATCTCGTTGAACAGCTCGCGCCATTTGGCGCCGTAGACCAGGCCACGCGGAATGACGACGTCGATCTCGTCGGCGCCGTCCTTCACCGAGGCCTCGATCTCCTGCAGGCGGGTCGACAGAGGGGCGAGGCCGTGCGGAAAGGCGGTGGAGACTGCGGCGACATGGATGCCAGTGCCGCGTACGGCATCGACCGCGGTGGCGACGAAGGGATGGTAGACACAGACGGCCGCCGGACGGATGGTTTCGCCTGATATGCCGAGCCCTTCGACAATATCGCGGCGCAGCGGGTTGATCGCCTTGGCGCAGAGCCGGCGCACGCGCTCGTCCGTGTCGTTGGAGTTCAGCGTGGTCAGGTCCATGCAGGCGATGGCCCGCAGCAGCCAGGCGGCCTGGTTGTCGGCCTTGATCGAGCGGCGCTTGGTGAGCGTGGCGACACGGCGCTCCAGCGCCGAGCGGTTGACGCTGCGCACCGATTCCAGGAAGCCGAGATCGAGCTTCATGCCGGGATTGCGGGCAATGCCATGCTCCAGCGGCAGCGGCGTGTTGGCGGCGGCGCGCGCCGGCAGCGGCATCACCTTGGAGGCGCCAGCGCCTGCTTCGCGGATCGTGCTCATCTCCTGCCCTTTCACTCAGCGACCTCAGCCGAAGATAACCCGCGAAGTTGTCCTTCACGAGTCCTTCAGTGGGTCATAGTGGAAAAAGGCGGCGAAAGCAGCCTGTTTTTGACCATATGGTCAAAACATCATGCTGAGTAGGCGCTCCCGGCGTTGGAGATTGGCTGAAACGCCTACCCCTTCGTCATACTCGGGCTTGACCCGAGCATCCATGCCGTGACCTCTGCCGCGGAGTGCAACGGTGCAAAATTCTGTAACCACCGCAACGCCTTAGCGTGACGGCATGGATTCCAGGGTCTGCGCGCGTCGCTCCGCTCCTTGCTTCGCCCTAGAACGACGAAGCGCGAATGTCGTCGCTAATCTCAGACGCTTTAACAGAGCTGGCTGGCGGCGCGCCTCAGCCGACGAAGGCGCGCTCGACGACGAAGCTGGCGGGATGGCTCAAGGAGCCTTCCTGGAAGCCAAGGCTCTCGGCGAGTTCCTTGACGTCCTTCAGCATATGCATCGAGCCGCAGATCATGATGCGGTCTGTCTCGGGATTGAGCTTGTCGATGCCGAGGTCGGAATAGAACTTGCCCGAGCCGATCAGCGCGGTGATGCGGCCCATGCGCGCCGACTCTTCCCGCGTCGTCGAATTGTAAAGCGTGACGCGGCCGCCGGTCAGCTCGCCGATCAGCGGATCGCTCTCCAGCGCCGCGACCAGCTCCTGGCCGTAGGTGAGCT
This sequence comes from Mesorhizobium sp. CNPSo 4661, assembly GCF_057784215.1. Taxonomy (NCBI): domain Bacteria; kingdom Pseudomonadati; phylum Pseudomonadota; class Alphaproteobacteria; order Hyphomicrobiales; family Phyllobacteriaceae; genus Mesorhizobium; species Mesorhizobium sp. CNPSo 4661. Next base: position 56,900 of record NZ_JBWGIO010000015.1, read on the forward strand.
CGGCATTGTCGCGGCAGGTATGGGTGAGGATGACCTCGTCGAACTTCTCGTAGGTATCGGGGTCGCGCAGCAGGCTGGCGAAGGGCGCGATGCCGGTGCCGGTCGAGATCATGACCACGCGCTTAGCGGGCGTCAGCGCGTCGAGCACCAGCGTGCCGGTCGACTTCTGGCGCATGATGACGGTGTCGCCGACCTGGATCTTCTGCAGCTCGGAGGTCAGCGGACCGTCCGGCACCTTGATCGAGAAGAATTCGAGCTCGTCGTCCCAGGAGGGGCTGGCGACGGAGTAGGCGCGGAAGATCGGCTTTTCGGCATTGGGCAGGCCGATCATGACGAACTCGCCGGAGCGGAAGCGCAGCGACTGCGGCCGGGTGATGCGGAAGGAAAACAGCCGGTCGGTGTAATGCTTCACCGACACCACGGTCTCGGCATAGACATTGGCCGGGATGGGGAACTGCAGCGGCTTCGAGCCGGCGACGTTCAACGCGGATGTCGTGTTCATTCCAACCCAACTTTCCGGCCCAGATGGAACGCACCGGGCGCCAAACTTTTCCTGCGCACCCGAACGGTCAGGTTCCGGCGTGCTCCCTGCACACTGCCAAGCGGTAAGCTCTTGTGTCCGGAATTTATTAGTATACAAATGATCTCCAGGTCAAGATGGCAGCGTAAAACGCCTTTCCAAACCAAGGCATATCCGTAGTCCTGGCATTTCGGGTTTCGGCAATGAATGAGAAATTTTCGGCATCGGCGGGAAGTGTCGTTGCCGGCATCGATGTCGGCGGAACCTTCACCGATCTGTTGCTGATAGACGGCAAGGCGGGCGGAAAAGTCCATATCGCCAAGACGCCGACCACGGTCGAAAACCAGGCTTTTGGCGTGGTCTCAGCACTTGGCGCGACAGGCTTTCCGATCGACGGCATCGACCTCATCGTGCACGGCACCACGACCACCACCAACGCCGTGCTGGAGCGCCGGCTGGCAAGGACCGGCATGATTACCACGCGCGGCTTTCGCGACGTGATCGAGCTTGGCCGGCGCACAAGGCCGCAGGCCTATGGCATGACGGGCACTTTTGTCCCCGTCATTCCCCGCGACCTTCGGCTCGAAGTATCGGAGCGGGTAGAGGCTTCGGGCGCGGTGCGCATTCAGCTCGACGAAGCCGAAATGCGCGACGCGGTGAAAAAGCTGCTCGACGCCGGTTGCGAGTCGCTGGTCATCCACTTCCTGCATTCCTACGCCAACCCCGCGCATGAGCGGCGCGCAGCCGAGATCGCGGCGGAGCTCTGGCCGAACGGCCATATCACCACTGGACATGCGCTGCTTTCGGAAGCGCGCGAGTTCGAGCGCGGCGTGACGGCGGCCGTCAACGCCTCGGTGCAGCCGATCCTGGAGCGCTATGTCGAACGGCTGCGCAAGGAACTCGGCGCGAAAGGCTACGCGCGCGACTTCCTGATCATGAACGGCAATGGCGGCATGATCTCGGCCCGCTTCGTCACGCTGGAATCGGCCAAGACCGTGATGTCCGGCCCGGCGTCCGGCGTGATCGCCGCCGCCTACACGGGCAAGCGCGCCGGCTTCGGCAATCTCGTCACCTACGACATGGGCGGCACCTCGACTGACGTGGCGCTGATCCGCAATGCGGAGCCCGCGGTGTCGAACGAGATCGAGATCGAATATGCGATGCCGATCCATGTGCCTATGGTGGCGGTGCACACGGTCGGCGCCGGCGGCGGCTCGATCGCGCGCGTCGACGCGGCCGGGCTGATCCAGATCGGCCCCGAAAGCGCCGGCGCCAATCCGGGTCCGATCTGCTACGGGCGCGGCGGCCTGGAGCCGACCATCACCGACGCCAATCTGGTGCTTGGCCGGCTGGCGCCGAAGAAACTGCTCGCGGTCGACAACCCTGTGACCGTTGAACGCGTGACCGGCATTTTCGAGGACAAGATCGGCAAGCGTACCGGCCTTTCCGGCGTCGAGGCCGCGGGTGCCGTGCTTCGGCTCGGCAACATGAAGATGGCGGGCGCCATCCGCATGGTGTCGGTGTCGCGCGGCCACGACCCGCGTGATTTCGCGCTGTTCGCCTTCGGCGGCGCCGGGCCGCTGCATGCGACGGCGCTCGCCCGCGAGCTCGGCCTGCCCCGGGTGCTGGTGCCGGCGCGCCCCGGCATCACCAACGCGCTCGGCTGCGTCGTCGCGGATTTACGCCACGACTTCGTCAACACAATCAACCAGCCGGTCAAGTTGCTCGATGAAGCTGCGCTTCGCGAGGTGTTGGAACGGCACCGAAACGAAGGCGAGGCGCTGATCGCCAAGGAAGCGGTGAAGCCGGACGCGATCCGCGTGACGCATTCCGCCGACATGCAGTTCGTCGGCCAGACACACATCATCAACGTGCCGCTGCCCTCCTCATCGGTTTCACGAGAAACGCTGCAGCTTCTGTTCGAAAAAGCCTATTTCGCGCGCTTCAAGGTCGAGCTGCCGGAGATCCGCGCCAATCTCGTCAACCTCAACACATCGGTCACCGGCGTGAGGCCGCAGATCGACCTGTCGAAGCTGATCGACCCGGCTGGCCGCACGGCGACGCTCGAGGAGGCGCGGCGCGAGATCCGGCCGGTCTGGTATCACGGCACATGGCACGACACGCCGGTCTATGCCCGCGAAAAGCTGCCGCTCGACGCCGTGATCGAGGGACCGGCGATCCTGGAGCAGATGGACGCCACCACCGTGCTCGAACCGGGCGACCGGGCGCGCTCGGACGCCGACGGCAACATCATCATCGACATCGGCGAGGCCTAAGATGGCGAAGCTCGACACGATCACGCTTTCGGTGCTGCAGGCGGCCCTGCAGCAGGTCTGCGACGAGATGGACCTGACCTTTTCCCGCGCGGCCTTCTCGCCGGTCATCGCGGAAGCCAACGACCGTTCCGACGGCATCTATTCGGCGGTCGACGGCTCGCTGATCGCGCAAGGCAGCCAGGGCCTGCCGGTGTTCGTCGGGGTCATGCAATATTCGACCAGGACCGTGATCGAGATGATCGCCGACGGCCGATGCCTCGCTCCTGAGCCGGGCGACATCTACATCGTCAACGACCCCTATCTCGGCGGCACGCATCTGATGGATGTGCGCTTCGTCATGCCGGTCTACCGGAACGGCAAGATCTTTTGCTGGCTTTCCAACACCGGACACTGGCCGGACATCGGCGGCTCGGTGCCAGGCGGCTTCTCGGCCTCGGCCACCGCGGTCGAACAGGAAGGCTTGCGGCTGCCGCCGGTGAAACTTTTCAAGAAAGGCGTGCTCGACGCGGAAATCTACGCCATCATCTGTTCCAACATTCGGGTCGCCGATCAGCGCATCGGCGACATCCGCGCGCAGGCCGCCGCATTGCTGATCGGTCAGGACAGGCTCAATGAAATCCTGGATCGTTACGGTGACGAAACCGTTGTCGAGGCGATCGCGGAACTGCGCCGCCGCGCGGCGGAGCAGATGCGCGCCTCGATCGCCGCCATACCGGACGGCGTCTACCGCTCGCAGGCCTTCGTCGATTCCGACGGGGTGGTGAACGAGCCGCTGACCATCGATCTTGCCGTCGAGAAGAAGGGCGATACGCTGACCTTCGACTTTGCTGGCTCGTCGAAACCCTGCGCCGGGCCGATGAACAGCGTGCTGGCGACCACGCTGTCGTCGGTCTACCTCGCCATGCGCCACATCTTCCCGGAAGTGCCGATCAGTGCCGGCGCTTTCGAGCCGCTGAACGTCAAACGGCCGGAAGGCACGTTCCTCGACGCCAAATATCCGCGACCGGTGTCGGGCTGCGCGGCCGAGGTGTCGCAGCGCATCGCCGAAGCGGTGTTCGCAGCGATGGTGCAGGCACTACCGGAAAAGGTGACGGCGGCGCCCGCCGGCTCCAGCGGCAATTTCGCGCTTGGCGGCAACGATCCGGCGCGCGGCCGCGACTATGTCATGTACCAGATCTCCGGCGGCGGCTATGGCGGTAATGCCGACCACGACGGACTAAGCAATGGCTGCTCGACGATCGGCATTTCGAAGTCGCCGCCGGTCGAGATCATGGAGCAGGCTTTTCCGGTGCTCTACCGGCATTATGCGCTGCGCGAAGGCTCCGGCGGCGCGGGCAAGCATCGCGGCGGCTTCGGGCTCGCCTATGAGGTCGAGATATTGCGCGGCGAGGCGCGCGCGTCCTTCGTCATGGATCATGGCCGCTTCGGGCCGCAGGGCGCGCTGGGCGGCAAGGACGGCGCGCCGAACAGCGTGACCGTGTTCCGGGGCGGCGAAGCGCATGTGCCGCCCCATCTTTCGAAGGAGCAGGACATCGCGCTTAAGGCCGGCGACCGCGTGCGCGTCGGCACGCCGGGCGGCGGCGGCTATGGCGATCCGCGCCAGCGCGACCCGAAGCAGGTCGCGGAAGATGTCAGGCTCGGCTACTATACAGCTGAGCAGGCCAGGGAGATGTTTGGGGTGGAGGTGTAGGCGACGCGCTGGCGAACATGCCTGCGCCGCTGGATCCGCCTGTTTCGAGGTTAGCTGCAACGCGCATCGCGTCGTCATTCTATGGCGCAGCAAGGAGCGAAGCGACGCGCGCAGACCATAGAATCCATGCCGTTACGCAGAAGCGCCGCTCACGGTGCAGAATTCTGCTCCGCTGCTTTCTTCGGCTGAGGTAACGGCATGGATTCCAGGGTCTTCGCGACGGAGCTTCGCTCCTGCTTCGCCCTGGAATGACGAAGTTGGGGGCTACGCTAGCTTCGCCAGCAACCTGAGAAAAGTCGCCGCTTCCTTGGCCGTGAGCGGCGCCAGCGTTTCCTCGGTGATGGTGCGGGCTAAAGGGATCAGCCGCTCGATCGCTGCGCGGCCTTCCGGCGTCAGATTGACCAGCAGCCGCCTTTTGTCGACCTCGTGCTTGGAAACCTCGACCAGCCCGCGCGCCTTCAGCCGGTCGATGACGCCCTTCACGGTGGCGGCGTCCATCGCGATGAGCGTCCCCAACTGGTTCTGCGAGGTCTCGCCAATATCGTGAAGCTTGGCCAGAGCGGCGAATTGCGGCGGCGTCAGGTCGCCGATCTGCGAGGCGAAGATCGCGACATGGCGCTGATGAGCCTTGCGCAGGATGAAGCCGACCTGGTCCTGCAGATGGTAGTTGTTCTCGTCGCCGTCTTCGGCCTCCACCAGCCGCAGCAGATTGTCCTCGCCGCTCATCTCAGGCCGTCCCATGCCTTGATGTCCTCGGCCGCCAGGCCACCCATGCGGTCGTGGACGCGCGGGCCGCAGGTCATGGCGAGGCAAAACAGGATCTCGTCGGGGCGCGGGCCGTCGCTGATGCCCACTTCCATGGCATCGAAATGGCTGCGCACATAGGCGGCATTGATGTGGCCGAGCGGCACGTCGAGCCGCGAGCCGAAGGCGCCGACCTTCTTCGCCGACGGCACGATCGCCTTGGCGTCACCCAGGCGCTCGCGCATGGCGTAGCCGCCGGGCACATGCCACAGCGCGCCGTGCTCCAGTTCGCCGGCGGAGCCGACGATGGCGCCCTTGCCGTAGCCGTCGATCTTCTTCACGTCGCCGCCGAGCGCCGCGACCAGCCTGTCGGAGAGCAGCAGCCCGAGCGGCTTCAAGTCCTCCATCGCGCTCTGCAAATCCTCGACATAGCGGCCGGCGAAGGGATTTTTCACCACAGCCATGGCTGCGGCACGCAAGCGCGGCTCTTTAGCCACGGGGCCGCCATCATGAAAAATCTCCTCGGTCAGGACCGCGACCTTGCGGATCGGAAAGTCAGGCATGGGCAGTTTCCTTCGCTTTATGTTTGTTGGGCACGGCGAGCGCCACCGAACCACTGATGCGGGCCTCGCCCGCCAGGAACAGCGCCGATGCGGCGATCAGGCCGCGCCGGCGAAAATCTTCGGCGACGGCAAGGCCGTTGTCCAGCGCCCGCGCAATCTCGCCGGGCGTGAGCGCGCCGACGCTCTGCGTCACCAGCATCTCACCGAGATCGCTGTCGGGCGCCAGGTCGCGCGCCGCAATGCGCGTGATGGCCGGATGGCCAGCCAGGTCGACGGCGTTGGCTATCAGCGTCGCCGCCGCGTCGGCCTCCGCGCCGGTGCGTGCGAGAACGGTAACAGCGTCGGCGATCCCCAGCGAAAACGAGCGCCCGCGCCAACCGCTGGTGGCAACGCCGCGCACGCCATCCTCGGCGCGGATGGTGACGCGGTCGGCCATGCCATTGCCGGTGCCGGCGATCGCCACGGTCATCGACTGACTTGTGCCGAGATGAAGCGCGCAATCGCCGCCATTGTTGACGTAAGCGCGGTCGAGCCGGCGGCTGGCGAGCAGGGCTTCAAGAATTTCGTCGGCTACCGAACCGGCAACGGCGGCCATCGGCGTGATGAAGCATTCCGCCAGCGACGTGACGGCTGCTTCCATGCGGCGCGCCGTAGCGCCGGCAAAACTGCGCGGCGCCAGGAAGAATGCGGGAAGCCGCAATTCGGGCAGCTCTTCGACCACCTCGATCAGGATCGTCTGAAAGCGGGCGACCGCCTGCCCGTAAGCGGCGCGGCATTCAACTGCATCGCCAAAGGCCTCGACGACCAGGTCGATCGGCCCGTGGTTGAGATGGAGTCGCCTGCCGTCGGCAAGCCAATGCGCCTGCGGGCCGTTCATCAGCCGGCACCGTTCGCCGCTGAACGCCGCAGTTGCGCCAGCGGCGGCCAGGGATTGCCGGCCGGCGCGCCGGTGTTGCTGCGCGGATTGAGATACTCGCCGCCCTTGGCGAGGATATCCTCGACGCTGCGTATCTCGTTTTCGTAGCCGCCGAGCCGGACATAGTCGTCGCGGCGCATGGTGAACTCGATCGGCGCCACCAGCGCCGGCGTCGGCACATAGCCGAAAGCGCCTTCCGGCACGCGGGTGACGTCGACCATCAGCGTGATGCCGCCGCCCGGCCAGACATAGACCGGCGCGCCGCCGACCGTCACATAGGTCTTCAGGCCCTGCACCGAGCGGGTGAGGTTGACCGGGTTTTCGGTTACGCCGGCGCGCAGCGAGCCGCCGGCGCCGCCGATGAAGAGAACCGTGCACAAAGCCGGCTCGCAATTGTCCTCGATCAGGCCGACGGACTTTTGCAGCCGCTCGGGAAATGGCTTTTGGACCGGCTTCAACTGGTCGTCCAGCTCGTAATAGGCGAACTGCTCGCCGGTGGTCGACACCATCAGCATGGACAGGCCGGGACGCGCGCCCTTCTTGGCGTTCCAGTCGCCGAGGATCGACAGCGGGTCGGAGATCGTCGTCCCACCCCAGCCGAGGCCGGGTTCCGAGACCTTGAAATAGCGGCCGGGGGTCGAGCGGCGGCCGATGATCTTTATCCCGGTGTCCTCCCAGCCCAGCACCTTGCCGGCCTGATGCTCGGAGACGACGCCGGTGATGTGGTCGTCGACCACCACGACCTCGTCGACCAGCCCGCGCCATTGCGTGGCGAACATGCCGATGGTGGCCGAGCCGCAGCCGACGCGCATGCGGTGCTCGACCTTGCCATCGATGACCGGCGCCTTGCCGGCCTCGACGATGACCGTCGCGCCACCGTCGATGGTGAGCTCGACCGGCTTCCTGTTGCAAAGATTGAGCATTGCGTCGCAGGTGGCGCGCCCCTCGGCCTTGGAGCCGCCGGTGAGGTGATGAACGCCGCCGAGCGACAGCATCTGCGAGCCATATTCGCCGGTCGTCACATGGCCGATCGCTTCGCCTTGCGAGCGCACGATCGCCGTCTCGTCGCCGATATGGCGATCGGTGTCGATCTTCACCTTGACGCCGCAATAGGAGAAGATGCCTTCGGTGACGACGGTGACGAGATCGACGCCCTCGACCTCCTGGCTGACGATGAAGGGCGCCGGCTTATAATCCGGATAGGTGGTGCCGGCACCGATCGCCGTGACGAAGCGGCGGCCGGTGTTGACCAGCTCGCCGTTCCAGGCTTCGCCCTCGGCGACGAAAGGCACGACGGCGCCGCCGGTTTCGGCCGCGTGATCGAGGATGGTCAGCGGGTCCATGCGCACGATGCGGCCGCCGACATTGCCGTAGCGGTCGCAGGCGCCGGTGCGGCCATCGGCGATGTAGCACATGACCGGACAGGCATCGCAGCGGATCTTTTCCGCCACCTGCTTCTCGCCGGGATCGTGGGTTTCGAAACGTTCGGCAAGCTCGCTCATCGGCGCGCCTCCTTCTCGCGGATCGCCGCCAGGATGCGGCTCGGCGTCGCCGGCACCTTGGTGACAAGGACACCGGTGGCGTGGCGGATGGCGTTGAGGATCGCCGGCGCGGTCGGGATCAGCACATGTTCGCCCAGGCCCTTGGCGCCGAAGGGCCCTTCCGGATCCGGAACCTCGACCAGAATATGCTCGACCGGCGGCACGTCGCCGATGGTCGGGATGAGGTAATCGTGCAGGTTCTCGGTGCGGCCGGGGATGTATTCCTCCATCAGCGCCATGCCGATGCCCTGGGCGATGCCGCCCTCGATCTGACCTTCGACCAGCACCGGGTTGATCGCCTTGCCGACATCATGCGCGGCGGTGATCCTGATCAGCTTCACCGTGCCCAGCTTGAGGTCGGCCTCGAGCTCGGCGATCTGCGCGCCATAGCCATAGACGGCGTAGGGCTTGCCCTGGCCCTTGGCGTCGAGCGGCAGCGTCGGAGGGTCGTAGGTTTCCTCGGCGACGAAGACGTAACCGTCGGCATCGGCCTTGAGCGCCGACAGATCGATGCGCCGCGCGGCATCGCCTTCACGGATTGAGATGCTGGCGCCGTCGAGCACGATGGTTGCCTGACCGGAGACATTGGCGAAGCGCAGGATTTTTTCGCGCAGCGCCCGGCCTGCCTTCTCCGCCGCCTTGCCGGTGACGAAGGTCTGGCGCGAGGCGGATGTCTTGCCGGCGTCGGGCGTGATGCCGGTGTCGGCGCTCTTCAGCCTGAACCTGTCCAGCGGCAGGCCGAGCGCGTCGGCGCAGATCTGGGTGATGACGGTGTTGGAGCCCTGGCCGATATCGACCGCGCCCTGGTGCAGGACGACGTCGCCGGAGGCCGAGATACCGACCTTGATGGTCGAAGGATTGGGCAACGAGGTGTTGCCGCAGCCATACCAGCAGGAGGCGACGCCGACGCCGCGCTTGCTTGCCGTGTTGTTGGCATTGAAGGTCTCAGCATCGGCCAGCGCGCGTGCCCAATGCGGTTGAAGCTGCTCCAGGCATTCGCCGATGCCGACGCCCGACTCCAGGCGCTGGCCGGTGACCGTTTCGCAGCCGTCGCGCAGGCAGTTCTTCAGGCGGAAATCCAGCCGATCGATACCGAGCTTGCCGGCGAGCTCGTCATAGAGCGTCTCCTGCATGATGGTCGCCTGCGGCACGCCGAAGCCGCGGAAGGCGCCGGCGATCGGCCCATTGGTGTGGATGGCATAGCCGGTCGCCCGATAGTTCGGCGTCAGATAGGGGCCGGAGGCATGCACCGGCACGCGGTTGGCGACCGTCGGTCCCCAGCTTGCATAGGCGCCGGTGTTGAAATCGCCCTCGAAGACCATGCCGGTGACGCGGCCTTCGGCATCGGCGCCGATGGTCGCCTTCATCTCGGCCGGGTGGCGCTTGGTGGTCGACATCATCGATTCGTTGCGCGTGTAGGCAAGCGCCGCCGGCCGCCCGGTCTTCATCGCCACGAGGCCGATGAGCGGCTGCAGCGAGACATCGAGCTTCGAGCCGAAGCCACCGCCGGTGGCGGTCGGCACGATGCGCACCTTGTCGACGGCAAGGCCCAGCACCTTCGCCGTCTCGTCGCGGTCCATATAGGGCGCCTGGGTGCAGGCGACGACGACCAGCGTGTCGCCATCCATATAAGCGTAGCCGGCTTCCGGCTCGATATAGGCGTGCTCGACAAAGGAGGTCTCGATGGCCCCCGACACGGTGGCAGCGGAAGCCGCCAGCGCTCCTTCAGGATCGCCGCGCTCGACATAGCCGGAGGTGAGCAGGTTCGCCGGCCGGTGGCTGTGGATCAGCGCGGCCCCCTCGGCCTTCGCCTCGCCAGGCTGCAGAATATGCGGCAGTTCCGTCCATGAGATCGGAAAATCCGTCAGGTCGAGATCGACGATCGCCTCGCGTTCGCCCGCCACCAGCGCCACCGCCTCGCCACGCAGACGGGCAAAGCCCTCGGCCAGCGCCGGCTGGTCGGCAAAGGGGCCGATGACGCCGAAGCAATTCTTGCCAGGAATGTCGGTGGCGGTGAAGACGCCGGCGATGCCGGGATGCGCCTTGGTCCAGGCGTCAAGGTCGCCGAAGCTGAAGCGGGCATGATAATGCGGCGAGCGGACGACAAGCACCGCCAGGGCATCGGCCGGAAAGGAATCGCCGCCGAACATCTCGTCGCCCGTGACTTTCGGCACGCCGTCGAGACGGATGGGAGAGGCGCCAACCGCACGCCCGGCTTCGGGCAGACGATGATCGATGCCGTTCATATGCCGCGAGGCGCCCATCACCGCCGCGACGATCTTCCTGTAGCCGGTGCAGCGGCAGAGCACGCCACCCAGCGCGTCCTGCGTCTCGGCCTCGCTCGGCGTGGGGTTGCGTTGCAAAAGCGCGGTGGCCGCGACCAGCAGGCCAGGCGTGCAGATGCCGCATTGCGCGGCGCCATGTTCGAGGAACGAGGCCTGCAGGGCGGACAGTCGGCCATTGGCAAGGCCTTCGACAGTGGTGACGGAAGCGCCGGACACCGAGGCCGCCGGCATCAGGCAGGCGCAGACCGGATTGCCGTCGACCAGCACGGTGCAGGCACCGCAATCGCCAGCATCGCAGCCGACCTTGGTGCCGGTCAGCCGCAGCTCGTCGCGCAAAACCTGCGACAGGCGGCGCACCGGCGGCACCGACACGTTGACAGCAGCGCCGTTGACCTCGAAGGCAATGTCGGCGCGCTCCATGCCGGATTGGGCCATGCCGGATTGGGCCATGCCGGACTGGGCCACCCCGGACTGGGCCACGCCGGATCGGGTCATGCCGGACTGGGCAATGCTCATGCGGCCACCTTGCCTTCACCGGGGTCGATTGCGGCGCGCACCGCGCGAGCGACGATCTCGCGCGCCGCTTGCTCCCGGTACTCGGCGCTGCCGCGCACATCGGCGATCGGCGACAGTTCGTCGATCGGCGCGGACAGCGCCGCTTCTGCGAGTGCCTCATCGATCGGGCGCCCGCCCAGGGCCGCTTCGACCCCGGCGAGACGGCGGGCGACCGCCGAGCAGGAGCCGACGGCGATCGCCGCTTCGGCGACGACGCCATTCTCGACCACGAGCCGCGCCGCGGCCATGGCGATCGAGATGACAAGATAGCGGCGGGCGCCGAGCTTGACGAAGGCCGAGGCGCCGATGGCAGAACGCTTCGGCACGCGAATGGCGGTGACCATCTCGCCGGGCTGCAGCGCCGTGCGACGATTGCCGAGGATGAACGCGCCGAGCGGCAGATGGCGGATGGCTTTCGCCGAGCGCAATTCGATATCGGCGTCGAGCGTCAGCAGCGCCGGTACGCCGTCGGCCGCGGGCGAGGCATTGCAGAGATTGCCGGCAACGGAAGCGACATTCTGGATCTGCACCGAGCCCACCTCGCGTGCGGCCGATTTCAACGCCTCGAACGCCGCCGGCAAGGAGTGGCGCACGATGTCGGTCCAGGTCGTGCGGGCGCCGATCCGCCAATGATCGCCCGTCTCGGCGATGCCGCGCAGTTCGGCGAGACCGTTGATGTCGAGGATGTTGTCGCGGAAGGGTTTGGCGCCCTGCGCCGGATAGAAATCCGTGCCGCCGGCCAGAATGCGCCAGCGATCCTCGCCAAGCAAAGCGAGCGCCTCGTCGACCGTGGTGGGTTTCGCGTAACGGATCACGCTTTGCCTTCCCGAAAAAGGGCCTTTCCCAGAGCTTAGGCCTTCCCGTGGCCTCCCGAAGTGCCGGCTTCGGGTCTTCTTGCCGGTCTCCGGACCGGTCAAATTCATTCGTATGCAAATGATATCAGGCCGGTCGCAATTGTCAAAGCCGGAGTTTGCGCCGCCAAGACCTCAACGCGATTGTTATGGCGCCGGAGGTTGACGCCGCCGGCCATCTGGTCAAGGTTCCGTGTCCGGTCGCGTGAGCGGCTTTTTGACTGGAGCCCCAAGCCGGACGAGAGGGCTGAAACGAGAGGGAGCCGCATGGCCGAAGAAGCGCTCATCGTCATCGACCTGCAGAACGATTTTTGTCCCGGCGGCGCGCTGGCGGTTGCCGGCGGCGACGAGATCGTGCCTTTGGTCAACGACCTGATCCGGCGCAGCGAGCATGTGATCCTGACGCAGGACTGGCACCCCGCCGGCCATTCGAGCTTCGCCTCCAGCCATCCCGGCAAGCAGGCTTTCGAGACGATCGAGATGCCCTACGGGCCGCAGACGCTGTGGCCGGATCATTGCATCCAGGGCAGTCTCGGCTCCGATTTCCATTCCGGGCTTGCCTGGACCAAGGCCGAACTGGTGGTCCGCAAAGGGTTCCGCACGGCGATCGACTCCTATTCGGCCTTCTTCGAGAACGATCACACGACGCCGACCGGCCTCGGAGGCTATCTGAAGGAACGCGGCATCGACACGATCACCCTGGTCGGCCTCGCCACCGACTTCTGCGTCGCCTTCTCGGCGCTCGACGCGGTGAAGCAGGGCTTTAAGACAACGGTGCGGCTCGACGCCTGCCGCGGCATCGACCTCAACGGTTCGGTCGAGATGATGCTGAAGCGGATGGACGAAGCAGGCGTGACGCTCGAAGACCATTCGGCGGACTGACCGGGCTGTGGGGAAGGTCCCCCTCACCCGGATTGCCAGCCGAATTGCGAAGGGCAATTCGGGGCAATCCGACCTCTCCCCGAGGGGAGAGGGGATAGCGAGCGCCGGCGCCAACCTCTTCTCCCCCACGGGGAGAAGGTGGCCGCGAAGCGGCCGGATGAGGGGGCTTGTCGCCGCGATAGCGGTGCTGCTTCCAGCGCAGGCATTCGCCGCCGAAATCCACGAACTGCCCGGCGCCGCGATGTCGCTGTGGTGGGCACTTCCCTTCGCCGGCCTGCTCTTGTCGATCGCGACCGGGCCACTGCTCTTTCATCATGTCTGGGAACATCACTACGGCAAGATCGCCGCCGCCTGGGCCGCTCTGGTGGTCGTGCCGCTGGCGGTCGCCTTCGGCCTTGCTTCGGCAGGCGAAGCGGTGCTGCACACGCTGCTCACCGAATATCTGTCCTTCATTATCCTGTTGTTCGCGCTCTACACGATCTCGGGCGGCATCCTGCTTGCCGGCAACATCCACGGCACGCCGCTCACCAATGCCGGCCTGCTGCTGATCGGCGCGCTCCTTGCCTCGGTCATCGGCACGACCGGCGCCTCAATGATCCTGATCCGGCCGATGCTGCGCGCCAACGACAACCGACCGTTCAACGCGCATGTGGTGATCTTCTTCATCTTCCTGGTCTCCAACATCGGCGGCTCGCTGACCCCGCTCGGCGACCCGCCCTTGTTCGTCGGCTTCCTGCGCGGCGTCGACTTCTTCTGGACGACCGCGAGCCTGTGGCGCGAGACGCTGTTCACCGGCGGACTGGTGCTCATCGTCTTCCTGGCGCTCGATATCGTGCTGCACCGCCGTGAGGGCGGCATGCCGAAGATCAAGGATCCGACGCCTGATTCGAAAGTGCGCCTGCGCGGCCTGGCCAACCTGCCCCTGCTCGCCGGCGTCATCGGCGCGATCCTGCTTTCGGCGAGCTGGAAGCCGGGCATCAGCATCCCGATCCTCGGCGTCAGCCTCGAGCTGCAGAACCTGGTGCGCGACGCCATCATCCTGGCGCTGGCCTTCCTGTCGCTAAAAGTCTCGTACAAGAGCCATCGCGAAGCGAATGGCTTCACCTGGGGGCCGATCGCCGAGGTGGCGAAACTCTTTGCCGGCATTTTCGTCTGCATCGTGCCGGTCATCGCCATCCTGCGAGCCGGCCACGACGGTGCGCTGGCGCCGCTGGTGTCGCTGGTCACCTCCGCCGACGGCCAACCGAACAACCTCGCCTATTTCTGGCTGACCGGGGCATTGTCATCCTTCCTCGACAACGCGCCGACCTATCTGGTGTTCTTCGAGCTTGCCGGCGGCGATGCCAGGCACCTGATGACGGAGGCCGCCTCGACGCTGGCCGCAATCTCGACCGGCGCGGTGTTCATGGGCGCCAACACCTATATCGGCAACGCGCCCAACTTCATGGTCTTTGCCATCGCCAGGCACCGCGGCTTCAAGATGCCGGGCTTCTTCGGCTATATGATGTGGTCCGGCCTGGTGCTGATCCCGACGTTCTTGATTGCCGGGTTCTTGTTTTTCAGGTGAGCTGGGAAACCATCGCCGGGGAGTGCTTATCCAAGGCAAGCCATTCGTGGGGGCGACAATGACCATTCAAGCTGAAAGCCTGCCCTATCTGTCAGCCGGGTTCCTGGACCGCCTGGCGATTTCGACCGCCGATGTGGTCGACGAAATCGAGCGGCAGATCATCGGTCAAAGGCGAGGCGAGGTATGGTGCGCGCCGAAGGCGGTGGTGCGGCCAGGCGACGACCGCTACATCATGGCCACTCTCGGTGTCGCGACCGAGCCCCGGGTGCTGACGACCAAATCGCTGGTGGTCAACCCCCGCAATGCCGAGCGCGGACTTGCAACCCTCAACTCGATCGTCAGCCTTCTCGACGCCGAGACGGGGCTGCCGCTTGCCGTGGTCGACGGCAATTGGGTGACGGAGAAGCGCACGGCCGGCCTGAGCGCCGTGGCGGCACGGCGCCTGGCCCGGGCCGGCTCGACAAGCGTCGCGTTCATCGGATGCGGCGTTCAGGCGCGCGGCCATCTCGAGGTCCTGGCCGACCTTTTCCCTTTGCAGGAGATCAGGGCCTTCAGTCGGGGCAAAGCCAGCCGCGACGCATTCTGTCGTATGGCTGAGATGCGCGGCCTTACCGCGACGTCCTGCGATACCGCCAAGGCGGCGGTCGAAGCAGCAGACATCGTGGTGACGACGGTCACCCTGGTGCCTGAGCCCGCTCCATTTTTGGATGCGCGCTGGCTGAAGGCCGGCGTTTTTGTGACCATGACCGATCTGGCCCTGCCCTGGCTGCCGGAAAGCATGGCTGCCTTCGATCGCATCGTCATAGACGACCTGGCGCAAGAGGCGCAGATGAGCAAACCGATGGTGAAGCCCGAACTCATTGTGGGCGACCTGACAGGTTTGGTTGGAGGCGATGTGCCGGGTCGCCAGAGTGCAGCTGAGCGAACCGCTTTCGCGTTCCGCGGCATCGCGGTAGGCGATCTCGCAATCGCCGGCCTTGCATTTCTGCGCGCGAAATCGGTCGGCGCGCTGGGCGCCTAGAGCGGTTCAGCATTTCACAGAATCGCCGAACCGCTCTATCTCATTGTTTTTACGCAATTCCGGACGGAAAACCGTTTCACACTTTTCCTGGAACTGCTCTAGCCCACGCCGACATAGCGGCGCACGGCTGACGGGTCTGCCCGCAAAGCCTCGACATCGACCGTCTCGCGGTTGCGGCCGTTCTCGATGAAGCAAACCCGATCGGCGACCGAGAGCACCGCGTCGACGCGCTGCTCGACCAGGATGGTCGAGACGCCTAGATCGCGCAGCTTCGCCACCGTTTCGCGGATCTTGGCGATCATCGACGGCATCAGCCCTTCGGTCGGCTCGTCGAGCAAGAGCACTTGCGGCTCGAGGCAAAGCGCGCGGGCCATCGCCAGCATCTGCTGCTCGCCGCCGGAGAGCGTGCCGGAGCGCTGCCTCAGCCGCTCCCTGAGCAGCGGGAAGAGATCGAGCACGCTCTCGCGGGTCTGCTTGCTCTTGCCACGCGCCATCAGGCCGATCTCGATGTTTTCCGCCACCGTCATCTCGGCGAACAGCCGCCTGCCCTGCGGCACATAGGCGACGCCGGCCTTCGGCACGTCATGCGCGGCGAGCCCGGTCAGCTCCTTGCCGTCCAGCCTGATCGAGCCGGCAGCCGCCGGCACCAGACCCATGATCGCCTTCAACGTCGTCGTCTTGCCGGCTCCGTTGCGACCGAACAGGCACAGCACCTCGCCCTTGTTCAGGGCCAGGTCGAGGCCGTAGAGCACCTGCACCTCGCCATAGAAGCAGTCGAGCCCGGAAATGGTGAGCAATCCGCCATCGGCGCTAACGGACTCAGCCATGGGTCGCTCCGAGATAGGCGTCCTGGACTTGGCGGTCGGCGCGGATCTGCTCCGGCGTGCCTTCGGCGAGGATCTTTCCCGAATTGAAGACGGTGATGCGGTCGGCAAGCTGCATGACCACCGGCATGTTGTGCTCGATCAGGAGCACCGTTGCGCCCTTGGCGATCTCGCGCACCAGCGTGATGAAATTGTCGATCTCGCTGTCGGCAAGGCCTTGCGTCGGCTCGTCGAGGATCAGCAGGCGCGGCTTCAGCGCCAAGCCCATCGCGACTTCGAGCAGGCGCTGGTGGCCATAGGAAAGCTGCCCCGCCGGCGTGCCGGCGCGGTCGGCCAGGCCGGTGCGTTCGAGCGCCGCCATCACGCCGGTCCTGACCTGCCCCTTCGTGCGGCCGTCCGTCAGCGTGCGCTGCACCGGCAGCGCGACATTGTCGAAGGCGGTGAGGTTGGCGAAGACGCTGGTGATCTGGAAAGTATAGGCGACGCCGAGGCGAACCCGCTTGTAAGCCGGCATCGTCGTGATGTCGGCGCCGTCGAAGACGATTGCGCCCGACGACGGCCGGATGCGGCCCGAGAGCAGGCTGACGAAGGTGGTCTTGCCGGCGCCGTTCGGGCCGATGATGGCGCGGATTTCGCCCGGCATCAGCGTGAAGTCGACGCCGTCGACCGCGCGCAGGCCGCCGAACTGGCGCGACAGGCCTTTGGTGGTGAGCAGCGGCATCATGGCAGCCACCCCAGCCAGCGCTCACGAATGCTGCCCATGATGCCCTTCGGGGCAAACAGGACGAGCAGGATGAGCGCCACGCCGACGATCAGGAGATAGGCGGAAGTGAATCCGCTGGTGATGTCGGTGACGTAATACATGAACAGCGTGCCGATCAGCGGCCCGAGCGTGGACGCGGCACCGCCGAGCAGCACCCAGAGCAGCGGCAGGATGGAATACTGCACCGAGGCGAGGCTCGATCCGACATAGCCGAACAGCAAGGCATAGGCCGCGCCCGAGGCCGCGCAGATGGCGCCGGAGGCCACGACCGCCGCGAGCTTGTTGGCGACTGTGTCGTAGCCAAGCATTTTTGTCCGTTCCTCATTCTCGCGGATGGCGACCAGCACACGGCCGAAGCGGGAGCGGACGATGGCTAAGGTGATGAGAAGCACGACAGAGAACAGCGCCAGCGCGCTCATGTAGCGCACGGTCGAATTCGTCAGGTCGAGGGAGGCGCCGCCGATCGAAATCACTCGTGACGCCTGCTGGATGACCAGGCCCTGGTCGCCGCCGGTCCAGGCGGCGAAATAGAGGATGAGCAGAAAGAAGACCTGCGCGAACATCATGGTGACGATCATGAACGCCACGCCTGAGGTGCGCAGCGCCAGCACGCCGACGGCCAGAGCGAGCAGAGCGCCGCAGGCGACCCCTGCGACGAAGGCTTCCGGCACACCCCAGCCGAGGTGATAGACGGTCAAGCCCGCGCCATAGAGGCCGGCCGAGAAGAACATAGCGTGGCCGAGGCTGAGCAGGCCGACATAGCCGAAGAGCAGGTTGTAGCCCATGGCAAAGACCGCCAGCGCCATGATGCGGGCGAACAGGCCCTGGTGGTAGTCCGGCAGGACGAAGTTCAGCGCGAAGAGAAGCGCGATGACGCCGATATGCAGCGCGTAGGTCTTTGCCGGCGAAGCATCCTTCATCTGGACGTGGTCCCGAACAGGCCTTGCGGCCGGAACACCAGCACCATGGCTACCACCAGCGTGGCGATGATCTTGGCCAGGGTCGGCGAGAAGAACATCGAGATGATGCCGTCGGAAAGGCCGATCAGGATGGCGGCGACCACCGTGCCGCGCAGGGAGCCGAGGCCGCCGATGATGACGACGATGAAGGACAAAAGCAGCGGGTCCTGCCCCATCAGGTAATGTGCCTGGCTGATCGGCACGATCAGCACCGCGGCGATCGCCGCCAGCATGGCGCCGATGGCGAAGACGCCGGCATAAACGCGCTCGACCGGAATGCCGAAGGCCTGCGCCGTCTCGCGGTCATATTGCGTGGCTCGCATGATCAGGCCGATCTTCGTGCGCGTCAGCACCAGCCAGGTGATGACGAGCAGAATGGCGGAAGCGGCAACCACCGACAGTTTGTAGCCGGAATAGCCGAACCACGGCAAAAGGATGCGGTAGCTGAAGGGCGGCTCCACCGGGCGCGCTTCCGGGCCGTAGAAGGTCAGCGCCAGCTGCTGGATGATGTAGAGCATGCCGATGGTGGCGACGATGGTGCTCTCGGGGTTGTAGTTGAGCCGGCGCAGCACCAGCCATTCGGCGATCAGCGCGACCAGCCCGACGAGCAAGGGCGCGATCACAAGTGCTGCCACGAAACCGATCGCCGGATGACCCGCGATCGCCGTCGAGACCGCCCAGGCCAGCACCGCTCCCAGCATGAAGAACTCGCCATGCGCGACGTTGACGACGCGCATGACGCCGAACACCAGCGACAGGCCGAGCGCCGTCAGCGCCAATACGGCGGAGGTGACGAGGCCTTCGAGGGCGGCGAGGAGGAGATGGGGTCCGAAGTGCATGAGGCTACCCGGTTACGGCGGCGCGAGGCACCCCCCTCTGCCCTGCCGGGCATCTCCCCCGCAAGGGGGGAGATTGGATGTCGCGACGGGCTTCGCCAATCGCCGACGCCGCCAGATAGGCGCCGCCGCGTGAACCGCTGATCTCCCCCCTTGCGGGGGAGATGTCCGGCAGGACAGAGGGGGGTGGCTTGGCGCTCACGCTTGCCAGGGTGGCCCTACAGCGCCTGGGTGGTGTAATCCCCTTCCGGCTCGTAGAGGCCGTCCTCGATCTTGGTCTTGTGCACGACCTTGAGCTTGCCGCCTTCGACCTTGGAGATGTTCTGGATGCCGAAGCACTGGTGGATCTTGCCGTTGAAGGTCTTCGGTCCCTGCGGATGTTCCGGCCCTTCGGCGAATTCCTTAAGCGCCTCGGTCGCCTCGACCAGCTTGGCGCGGTCCTCCGGTCCCTTGTAGCCGGCATCTTCCATCGCCTTCTTGACGACGTAGAGCGTCTCCCAGCAGCCGAACATATGCGAGGCGGTGGAAACGTCCTTGGCATCGCCGACGGCAGCACCATTGTCATCGATGCCGACGGCGGCGCGATAGGCTTTCTGCGCGGCGGAATCATCCGGCTGCGCATAGCGCGGCGAGCCTTCCCAGAAATGGCTGCCGTCGAGGAATTCGAGGCCGGGGCTGTTGATGTCGGTGGCCTCCAGAGAATCCATGAAGCCGAAGAGCTGCGGCCGCTGCGAACCGTAGAACTCACCGAGTTCCTTGACGAAGGTGAGGACGGCCGGGCCGACCATGACGTGGTAGATCACCTCGGTCTCGGCCGGGATCTGCGGGAAGTACTTCGTGAAGGAACTCTCCGTCGGCGGGATGGCGATCTGGGCGATCACGTCGGCCCCTTGCGCCTTCAGCGCCGGCGGCAGGTAGTCGCGGTGATCGTAGCCGAAGGCAAAGTCGGGGAAGATCTGCGTCACCTTCTTGCCGGCGTTCGCCGCGATCCACGGCGCCATCGACTGGATCTGGCTTTTCACGTCGGTGATGCCGGGCTGGAAGACGTAGCGGTTGAGCTTGGTGGAGGCGACGTGGTGGCCCTCGCTGACCACGAAATAGGGGATCTTGTTCTCGCCGGCGGCGGGCGCCGAGCCTATCACGACATGCGAGAACAAAGTGCCGAAGACGATGTCGGTCTTGTGCTGCTTGGCGAATTTCGCAACCACCTCGGCGCCGCGCGCCGGATCGGTGCCGTCATCCTCGATCACCAGCTCGACCTGGCGGCCGCTGATGCCGCCGGCATCGTTGATCGCCTTGACGGCGGCGGCGCTCGTCTTCTCATACCAGCGGCCATAGGCGGCGCCGATGCCGGTGCGGTGTGACTGGAAGCCGATCTTGATCGGCGCCGAGCTCTGCGCCTGGCTGTAGCGGACGAAGCCCGGCGCCAGCGCGAGACCGGCACCGGCGGCCATGCCCTTCAGCGCCGTGCGGCGCGACAGCGTCGTCTTGGAGAGGTCGAAAAATCCGTTCTTGTCAGCCATGTCCGTTCCCCTGTTTTTCAGTCTTGACCAGCGATAAGGCGGCTAAACCATCCCCCTTCCGAAGGATGGAAAAATTGCATGTGTACAAACTAAATCACCAAAGCCGCGACGTGGCAAGCGAGCTTACCTGACGGCACCGGAGGCGCGCCCTTGTCTCATCCGGCGGTCGGCGTGGCAAGCAACCAAAGGCCGAATATCGTGTAGGCGATCATCAACAGGGTGAGAGGGAGCTGGCTGAGCGCCGCGCGCGACGGCTGCTTGTGCAGACGCCAGGCGAGGCCGTGCGCGACGAGCACGGCCAGCACATGGCCGGCGATGATGACACCCGCCTGGACATTCCACAGCCACCAGGCGGATTCGGCGCCGGCAACGACGCCGGCCTCGACCATCCTGTTGGCCGTGCCGAACAGGTTCCAGCCAAGCGCGAACGGGTCGGACAGCGCGACCAGGGCGTACTGGCCGTCGACCAGCAGCACGGTGAGGTAATGCGCGATGTGGTAGGCAAGCGCGATCGGTACGATCGACCAGACCAGCAGGCCGGCGGCTTTTCCGAACGACTGCGCATCACCGGCGAGGCGCTGGCCGAGAATTACGGCCAACGCGAACACCACCGCGAGCAGGATGAAGGTCAGCACGAGGCCGAAGCTGCCGATGCCGATCAGCGCGGTGCGGCCGGGAAACTCCAGCGGGTTGATGCCGAAGAGACCCAGCCAGAAGAAGGTCTTCGACAGGCCGTCGAAGGATACCGAGGATAGCGCCAGGAGGAGAAAGGCCGTGCCGCTTGGCGGCAGCGGCTCGGCTGCCAGCAGCTTGGCGCCGGGCCAGCCGAGCGAGAGGCGGCCTTCGTGACGCTCAAAGGGCGCAAAGCGGGCGACCATGGCGAAGAAGACAGTCAGGAATTCGCCACGTTTGCTCCAATCGTCGTAGCCGACGACGAGCATGGCGATGTAGCTGGCCAGCCAATATATGCCGGCAGCGTATGCCAGCCGCGCGGGATCGTCGGGGGCGGGATCGATCAGCTCGAACCAGGCGAAGGCGAAGAACAGCACGAAGGTCGGCCAGAAGCCGAGCCCGTTGGGCAGGCGCGACGGCTGTGTTTCATCACCGTATCGGCCGAAGAGCCGGCTTACGACGCGCCACGGTCCATACCACGGGTTGAGCCACGCCCATAGGTCGCCGAAGATGCCTTGCAGCAGGGTGAAGCCGGCCCAAAGCAGCGTCCAGACCATCAGCGGCAGCGGGTTGGAGAGCGGATCACGGCTGCCGAGGACGCCGGCGGCGACGAGCAGCGCGAAGCCGGCAAAGGAAAGCAGGCTGATGAGGGTGCGCGGAGCGTCGCCGAAGGTGGACAGCGGCAGGCGCCGGCGCCAGAAATTGTCGAGGGTGGCGGGCGGCAGCAGCGCCAGTACGAGGAAGCTGACGGCGACCGCCAGCGCGCCGCCGACGAGGTAGTAGCCGGTCGGGAGAAGCAGGACGTGGCCGCGGTCCGAGGCGTGGGCGAAGGCGGGGGTGGGAGCGATGGCGAGGAAAGCTAGAGGGAGGGCTAACCTGTGGCGACGGCGTTCTACGGCCCCCCTCTCTGTCCTGCCGGACATCTCCCCCTCAAGGGGGGAGATTGGCGGTTTCGGCGCCGGCTCCCCGTTTTCAACGTTGGCAATTGGCGAAAGCGGAGGCGACAAGATAATCTCCCCCCTTGAGGGGGAGATGTCCGGCAGGACAGAGAGGGGGGCGAAGGAACTCGACCTATCCAGCCGCGCAGCATTGCTCGACGATGCGGGATACGCACAGGTCACAGGGAAAGACCCTCACACCTTCACCAGCTGCTCCACCCGCCCCTTCTCGCCGAAGATCCTCAGATACCGCTTGATCTCCTTCTCATCCCCCGTTGCTTTGGCGGGGTTGTCCGACAGCTTCACCGCCGGCCGGCCATTGGCCTCGGTGACCTTGCAGACCAGCGAAATCGCATCGAGGCTGTCGGTTTCGGTCGGCGCGCAGCCTTCGAAATCGTTGGTGAGGTTGGTGCCCCAGCCGAAGGACATGCGCACCTTGCCGCGGAAATGCCTGTAGGTCGCCTCGATGGTCTCGACCTCGAGCCCGTCGGAGAAGATGAGCAGCTTCTGCTTGGGGTCCTTGCCCTTCTTGCGCCACCAGTCGATGATTTTTTCGCCGCCCTCGATGGGCGGGGCGCTGTCGGGGCGGAAGCCGGTCCAGTCGGCGACCCAGTCCGGCGCGTCGCGCAGGAAGGAATCCGTGCCGAAGGCGTCGGGCAGCACGATCAACAGATTGCCGCCATAATAGCGCTGCCAGTCCTGCAGGACCTTGTAGGGCGCCTCGCGCAGCTCCGCCTCGGAATTGGCAAGGGCTGCAAAGACCATCGGCAGTTCATGCGCGTTGGTGCCCAAGGCTTCGAGGTCGTTGTCCATGGCCAGAAGCACGTTGGAGGTGCCGGTGAAGGCGTCGCCGATGCCTTCCTTGAGCGCCTCCACGCACCAGCGCTGCCACAGGAAGGAATGGCGGCGTCGGGTGCCGAAATCGGAGATGCGGATACCGGGCAGCGCCTTCAGCCGCTCGGTCTTGGCCCACATCTTGGCCTTGGCGCGGGCATAGAGCACGTCGAGCGCGAACGGCCCATAAGAGCGCATGGCGGCGCGGGAGCGCAGTTCGTTGATGATGGCCAAAGCAGGGATCTCCCAGAGTGTGGTGTACATCCACGGTCCCGGGAAGGAGAGCTCGTACTGGCCGTCGCGCCTGGTGAGCTCATAATTGGGCAGCCTGAAACCTTCCAGCCATGCTAGGAATTCCGGCTCGAAGATCTGCTTGCGGCCATAGAAATTGTTGCCGCCCAGCCAGATCATCTCCTTCTTGGAGAAGCGCAACGTGCGGGCATGGTCGAGTTGCTCGCGCAACTCTCCCTCGTCGATCTCGTCGGCGAGGCGCACCGAGGTGGTGCGGTTGATCAGCGTGAAGGTGGCGTCGACCTTGGGGTACATGCCCCAGATCATCTGCAGCATAAGAAGCTTGTAGAAGTCGGTGTCCAGCAGGCTGCGGACGATCGGGTCCAGCTTCCAGGTGTGGTTGTAGACGCGCCGCGCTATATCGGTCTTTGCCATTCTTCCTCACCCATAAGGCACGACGCACGGAAACGCAGGCGCCACGCTTCAAGTCCTCGTTCGAGCAATCCCGGATGGAAGACCCTCGCGCGGTTTTCCTGGAATTGCCTCAGCCAACTGCCTCTTAGCACTGTATTTTCGAACGCGCTTGTCGCTTTGCAAGCTGGCCCGACAAAAAGCAGCGATGCAAGTCCAGCCTTCAAGAGGCCGTTCTGGCCCCTATCACCTTTAGCGCCGGGCGTTTTCTCCGGCTGGGCACGCGGCCGGCCACCGGGGCGTCGGCGCGGCCCTCGTCCTGCTCCTTCTCGGCGAACAGCCAGTCGATGAACAGCTGGACGATCGGCGTCGAGCGCATTTCGTTGCGGCAGACGACGTAGAAATCGTCGACCGCCGGCACCGACAATGTAAAGGGCGCGACGAGCATGCCCCTGGCCAGCAAGGCGCGCGCGGTGACGGAATCGCCGAGCGCCACGCCATGGCCGTGCACGGCGGCCTCGGTCGCCATGCGCGCATCGCCCAGATGATGGCGGCGGCCGCGCTCCAGATCGAGCGCGTCGGCGGCGGCGAGCCAGGTGTGCCACTCACGGCCGTCGTCGCCGTGCAGGAAGACGTGGTCGGCAAGGTCGCGGACGCTGCGGATCGGCCGGTTGTTGATCAGCGTCGGGCTGACCACGGGAAAAAGTTCCAGCCCGGACCATTTGCGTATCCAGCAGTCGCTCCAGCTGCCGTCGCCATAATGCACGCAGACATCGATATCCGGCGCACGGATGTCGCGGGCGTCGTTGGACGGGATCAGCGTCAGCTGGATATCCGGATATTGCGCGGTAAAGGAGCCGAGGCGCGGCGTCATCCAGAGCAGCAACAGCGCCGGCACGCAGGATACCGACAACGCGCCGGCGCTTGCCGGCCGCGTCATGCGCTGGGTCGCGGCGGCGATGCCGTCGAAGGCAGCCGAGACCGCCGGCAGGAACTCGGCGCCATGCGGCGTCAGCTTCACGCGCTGACCGGTACGCTCGAAGAGTTTCACGCCAAGCGATTGCTCGAGCGCCTTGATCTGGTGGCTGACGGCGCCATGCGTGACATTCAGCTCGCCCGCAGCCTTGGTCAGCGAGGCGTGCCGCGCCGCGGCCTCGAAGGCGCGCAACGGGTTCAGCGGCGGCAGGCGCTTGGCCATGAAGGGCTCCTACTTTGTGAGATTTTCTCACAGAAAAGACCCTAACAATATCAATTGATTTTTCAATGCGGCTGCCCGACACTTTTGCCCGGAACAGCTTCAAGAGACGTGAAATCCGCAGCGCAGCCGGCGGGCAACGATCCAGCCGGACACCAGGCTGGCTTGGCAAATCGTCCATGCGGACAGCGCTGCAAGCAGGCAAGAAGAGGAGACCGGACATGGGTTACGATCGCGGCAAGCTCGAAGCGTTGCGCCGCAAATATGGCGAGAGCCATGGCGGCGAGATGTTCGACCCGAAATTCCGCAAGGTCGCCGACAAGATCTTCAACAAATCGGGCACGAGGCTGGCGCCCTATTCCGGCATCCCGACCTTCCTCGCCGCGCCCTACCGCGAAATCGCCGCCGAGAACCCGGATTTCGGCGACCTGCAGGTGGCGATGATCGGCGTGCCGATGGATCTCGGCGTCACCAATCGTCCCGGCTCGCGCTTTGGACCGCGCGCGCTGCGCGCCATCGAGCGCATCGGGCCCTACAACCATGTGCTGGAATGCGCGCCGACGCATGAGCTGCGCGTCGCCGACATCGGCGACACGCCGTTCCGCAGCCGCTACCGGCTGGAGATCAGCCATGAGGACATCGAAAAGCGCACCAACCAGATCGTCGATGCCGGCGTGCTGCCGCTCTCGGTCGGCGGCGATCACTCGATCAGCCATCCGATCCTGAGGGCGGTCGGCAGACAAGCTCCCGTCGGCATGATCCATATCGATGCCCATTGCGACACCAGCGGGCTGTTCGACATGACCAAGTTCCACCATGGCGGACCGTTCCGCAACGCCGTGCTGGACGGCGTGCTCGATCCCTCGCGCACCATCCAGATCGGTATCCGCGGCTCGGCCGAATATCTGTGGGAGTTCACCTACGAGTCCGGCATGACGGTCGTGCATGCCGAGGAGGTGACCGGGCTCGGTATTCCCGCCATCATCGAGAAAGCGCGCAAGATCGTCGGCGACGGCCCGACCTATATCTCCTTCGACGTCGACAGCATCGATCCGGCCTTCGCGCCCGGCACCGGCACGCCGGAAGTCGGCGGGCTGACCACGCGCGAGGTGCTCGAGCTGCTGCGTGGCCTGAAAGGCCTCAACATCGTCGGCGGCGACGTCGTCGAGGTTGCGCCGCAATATGACTCGACCACCAACACCGCCCATGTCGGCGCCCAGGTCCTGTTCGAGATCCTGAGCCTGATGGTGTTCAGCCCGGCAATCAAGAAGGACTGAGACTGGCATTTCTTTATTTTCACGCAATTCCGAACGGAAGCTATGGCGAAGTCGCCAAGCCTAAACCGGGTCTCACTTTTCCTGGAATTGCTCTACCAACACGGCCGCCGCGCTGGAGCCGGCGGCCGGATGCAACAACAAGCTTCCAGCAGGGGAATAACAATGACTCTTCATGCAAAGTTCAAATCATCCATTGCCGCTGCGATGATGCTCGCCACGGCAGGGTTCGGTCTCGCCACCCAAGCAGCAAAAGCCGACGCCGTCGACGACATCACCAAGGCCGGCGCCATCAATGTCGGCATCTTCTCCGACTTCCCGCCCTTCTCCTCGGCCAGCGCCGACATGAGCATCAAGGGCTATGACATCGACGTCGCGCAGGCGATCGCCGATGCCTTGAAGGTGAAGCTCAACCTGGTCAGCGTCACCGGACAGAACCGCATCCCTTATCTCACAGACAAGCGTGTCGATATATTGATGAGCGTCGGCTACTCCAAGGAACGCGAGCAGGTGATCGATTTCGCCGCCGCCTACGCGCCCTACTATATCGCCGTCATCGGCCCGGCCGCGCTTGCCGTCAAAGGCAAGGAAGACCTTGCCGACAAGTCGATCGCCGTCAATCGCGGCACGCTGGAGGATACCTCGCTCACGCAGGCAGCGCCCGCCTCGGCCGACATCCGCCGCTTCGACAACTACAACTCCGTCATCCAGGCCTTCATCTCCGGCCAGACCCAGCTGATGGTGGTCGGCAACGATGTCGGCGCCCAGGTGCTGGCCAAGCAGGACGCGCTGAAGCCGGAGCAGAAATTCCAGCTGCTCACCTCGCCCTCGCATATCGGCCTCAACAAGAACGAGGATAGGCTGAAGAAGGCGGTGAACGACGCCGTCGCCAAGATGCTGGCCGACGGCAAGCTCGACGAGAGCTCGAAGGCATGGCTGAAGACGCCGCTCAATCCCGACAACCTCAAGGATTGATCTCTTGAGCGGTTCGGCTCGCACAAAGCGCTGAACCGCTCCGACTGTTCCAACAAGGTCAATCGCGATGGGCTACAGCCTGGACTTCGGCTGGCTTGCGGGTGCCGTGGGCGCGATCACGCGCGGCGCGGCGACGACGGTTTTGCTGATCGCCGTCACTACGCTGGTGGGAACCGTTCTCAGCATCCTGGGCGCTGCCGGCAAAAGAAACGGCCCCAAGCCGCTTCAACTGGCGATCGCCACATATGTCGAGGTGATGCGCAACACGCCGTTCCTGGTGCAGCTTTTCTTCATCTTCTTCGGCCTGCCCAGCCTCGGCGTCCGGCTCGATCCGATCCTGGCCGCGATGCTGGCGATGACGCTCAACATGGCGGCCTATACGATCGAGATCGTCGGCGCCGGGCTCGACGCCGTGCCGCGCGGCCAGACGGAAGCCGCACTGGCGCTCGGCCTCAGGCCCCGGCAAGTGTTCATCAAGATCGTGCTGCCGCAGGCGCTGAAGGTGATCTACCCGGCGCTGACCAGCCAGATCGTCATCATGATGCTGGAATCGGCCGTGGTGTCGCAGATCGCGGTGCGCGAGCTGACCTATGAGGCCGACATGCTGCAGGCGCGCACTTTTCGCGCCTTCGAGACCTATCTCGTCGTGACCATGGTCTATCTCGGCCTGTCGATGGGGCTGCGCCGGCTGCTGGTTGCCGGCGGACGCCGGGCGCTGGGGGCAGGTGTATCATGATCGAATTCACCTTCTGGGACATCGTCCGCAACCTTTTGCTCGCCGCGCGCTGGACGGTGCTGTTGTCGCTCGCCGCTTTCATCGGCGGCGCGCTGGTCGGGCTGGTGGTGCTGTTCTTCCGCATCGCCAAGAACAAATGGGTGAAGCGGATCGCCTCGGGCTACATCGCGCTGTTCCAAGGCACGCCGCTGTTGATGCAGCTCTTTTTGATGTTCTTCGGCCTGCCGATGCTGGGGCTGCGCATCGAGCCATGGACGGCGGCGGCGCTGGGCTTGACCTTCTTCGCCAGCGCCTATCTGGCCGAGATCTGGCGCAGCGGCGTCGACGCGCTGCCGCGCGGCCAATGGGACGCCGGGGCCAGCCTCGGGTTGCATTATCTGCAGGAGCTCAGGCTGATCATCCTGCCGCAGGCCTTCGCGATTACCCGCGCGCCGACCGTCGGCTTCCTGGTGCAGCTCATCAAATCGACGGCGCTGACCTCGATCATCGGCTTCGAGGAGCTGGTCAGGACCTCCAACGCCATCAACAACGCGACCTTCGAGCCGTTCAAGGTCTACGGGCTGGTGGCGCTGATCTTCTTCGCCCTGTGCTTCCCGCTGACGCAATATGCGCGGCGGCTCGAGCGTGCGGCCGCCCGCTAGACCTAGGCAATGCTCGCCAGTGCGCGAGCCATTCGCCACGCAACTGTGATTTGCAGTCCGGCCGCGATGCATCTCACTCTGAGCCTCACCGACCGCTTTCGGGGGAGCATCCGGCGATGTGGACGAAACACCTGGTCGCGCTTGCGGGGCTGTTCGCCCTTTGGACTGCACAGCCGGCCACGGCCGCCGAACCGACACCGGAAAGCGTCAGCATCCCGGCCGATGGCGACAACCAGCCGGGGAAGCTGGAAACGATGCTGTTCAAGCCGCAGGGACAGGGGCCATTTCCGGCGATCGTCGCCATGCATGGCTGCAGCGGGCTGTGGAGCAGCAAGAACATAGGACTCAGTCCGCGCCATGCCGATTGGGGCAAGCGGCTCTCCGCCCTCGGTTACGTCGTGCTCTTTCCCGACAGCTACGGCTCGCGCGACCTCGGCCCGCAATGCAAAAACGACGACCGGCGGGTCGAACCTTTTCGCGAACGCGTGGAAGATGCGAACGCCGCCCGCCGCTATCTGCAGACGCTGCCTTATGTAAAACCCGACGCGATCGCCCTGCTCGGCTGGTCGAATGGCGGCTCCAGCGTGCTCTATACGGTCCGTCCCAAGGACAGGCCCAAGGCTGGCTCGCCGGATTTTCGCGCGGCGGTCGCCTTCTATCCGGGCTGCACCGCCATGGCCGACAAGGGCGATTGGGCGACACGCGTGCCGCTGCTCATCGTGATGGGCGAAGCGGACGACTGGACGCCGGCCGCGCCGTGCAAGCAACTGGCGGACGCCAATCCCGACAAGGTGAAACTCATCCTCTATCCAGGCGCCTATCATGACTTCGACAATGAGGCGCAGAAGCTGCACGAGCTGCATGGCCTGGCCTACACGGCCAATGACAACGGCATTGCCCATGCCGGCCTAAATCCGGCCGCCCGCGCGGCCGCGCTCAAGGACGTGCCGGATTTTCTCGCCGTATTGAAGCAGTAGGCAGCGTGAACCGGCGCCGCTTCAATGCCCGAAGGAGAGCGCCGGCGCGATGCGGTCGCGCCTGAGCCAGCGCGCCAGCAGCAATGCCGCCACCACCGCCAGCCCCGAGGCCAGGCCGATCCATATGCCGACGCCGTTCAGGCCGAAATGGAAGGCGAGCAGCACGCCGAGCGGCAGGCCGACGCCCCAATAGCCGATCGCCGCATAGATCATCGGCACCTTGGTGTCGTGCAGACCGCGCAGCATGCCGGCCGCAACCGCCTGGGCGCCGTCGAAAATCTGGAACAGCGCGGCGAACATAAGGAACGACACGGCAAGCGTGATCACCCTGGCATTGGCCGGATCGGCGAGATCGATGAAGGCGCTGATCAGCGCATGCGGCCACAGGACCATCACCAGGCCCATCAGCGCCATGAAGGAGACGCCGATGACGAAGGCTGTCCAGCCGGCGCGCGAAACGCCTTCCGGGTTGCCGGCGCCATGCGCCAGGCCGACCCGTACCGTGACCGCCTGGTTGAGCCCGAGCGGCACCATGAAGGAGATCGAGGCGATCTGGATGGCGATCGCGTGGGCTGCCAGCGAATCCGCATCGATCAGGCCCATGAGCAAAGCCGCCGCGTTGAAGATCGTCACCTCGAAGGCGAGGATGCCGGCGATCGGCAGGCCGAGCCGGAGCAGGCCGCGAAAACGCGGCCAGTCGGAGCGCCAGAAGCGGCCGAACAGATGGTAGCGGCGGAACTTCTTCTCCTTGATCACCACCGCCGCCATGCCGACGAACATCAGCGTGCTGGACAGAGTGGTGGCGAGGCCGGAGCCGGCGATGCCCATCGACTTGACGCCAAGATTGCCGAACATGAACACCCAGTTGAAGACGGCGTTGCAGGCGACCGCGACGAAAACGATGATCAGCGCCCAGCCCGGCCGCTCCAGTGCCGAGATGAAGGAGCGCAGCACGATATAGAAATAGAAGGGCAGCACCGCCCATTGCAGCCAGTGCAGGTAGATGCCGGCTTCCCGCGCGAGCTCCGGCTTCTGGCCCATGGCCAAAAGCACCTCTTCGCCATGCCAGAGGACGAGCCAGATCGGGATCGAGATCAGGATCGCCAGCCATAGGCCCTGGCGCACGGTGCGGCGCAGGTCGCGCACGGAATGACGGCGGCGGCCGAGCTCGGTCGCCATCATCGGCGAGGTCGCCAGCATCAGGCCGAGGCCGAAGATCAGCGGCATGAAATAGAGGTTGGCGCCGAGCGCGCCGCTGGCCAGAGTATCAGGCCCCAGGCGGCCCATCATCATGACGTCGGTCGCGGTCATGGCAGTCTGGCCGAGATTGGTCAGCACCATCGGCCAGGCGAGCGCGATCGTCGCCCTGATTTCCTGACGCCAAAGATTTTCCGGCGCGCGAGCGCCGGCTTCGATCGCAGACATTGTTCCGCTCTTTCAGAACACGGCGCATCGGCCAAAGGGCCGGAAGCCGCACAACAACGGCGCAAATGGCGCCGTTTGCGTCGCCTTGTGAACGAAATGCGACATGTTGGCAAGGGAGGAGGTCCGGCTAGCGATTGATCCAGCCGGAGCCGGGGAATCCGCGACGCCTCTTTCATTTGCCGGCCGCAGGCTGCTACGGATGCCCTTGGCATGCGCAGCCGTCGCAGCGTGCCGGGAGGAAATGATGCCGTTCAGGCGCAGAAAGAACACCGCCGCGATCCCGCGCACCGTGCCCGCGTTCGAGCACATCGTGACCGAGGCAAGCGACAGTTTCCTGTGGCGGCTGGACGACTATCCGTGGGAGCGCAATGTCTGGAATTTCCACCCCGAATACGAAATCCATCTTCTGCGGAAATCGTCCGGCGTGGTGCTGGTCGGCGACCATATCGGCGAGTTCGGCCCGGGCTATCTGACGATCGTCGGCGGCGGCCTGCCGCATGACTGGGTGACCGCGGTGCAGCCGGGCGAGCTGATCGAAGGCCGCGATATCGTCCTGCAATTCGATCCCGAACGGCTGCGCGGCTCGTCCGGGCTGCTGCCGGAACTGCGCGAGCTGGAACCGTTCCTGGAACGCTCGCTGCGCGGCATGGTCTTCCACGGCCAGACGGCGCTCGACGGCGCCGAGCTGATGGAGCGGATGGGAGAGGTGCATGGGCTGGCGAGGTTCCGCCTGTTCCTCGAACTGCTCGACCTTCTGGCCACCACCGACGAATACGCGCTTTTGTCGTCGCCGGATTTTTCCCCGCTTCTCGACGCGGAATCGCTCGATATCATCCAGCGCTCGCTGACCTATCTGTTCCAGCACTTTGCCGAGGATTTGAAGCTGCCGGACGTGGCTGCATTGGCCGGGATGAGCGAAAGCACATTCTCACGCTTTTTCCAGAAGAACACCGGCAACTCCTTCAGCGACCATGTCGCCAAGCTCAGGCTCTGGCAGGCCTGCAAGCTGCTCGCCGATACCGAGATCCCGATCACCGACATCTGCTTCCAGGTCGGCTACATGAACATCTCGAACTTCAACCGTGCCTTCCTGCGCAAGCACAAGATGACGCCTTCCTCCTACCGCAAACTGTCGCGGCAGCGGTTGACGCTGCGAGCCTGATCTGGCCGGGGTCCGACCACTTCTGATGGCACTGATACTCGTGTGACGGGCAGACTCTGCCTGTGCCATTTTTTGCGCCGCACAATGCATAAAAGTACAGGTCTGCTGCAACGGGGCTTCTAGTCTCGCCCCTTCCAACTCCTCATTTTGGCGGCGGGTCGCAGTCATGCGGGCGACGGTGAGGATCGCTTAGCCCACAGACTTGCTTGTTCCTGGAGGAGAAACATCAATGAAATCAACACGGCTCGCTGCCAGCCTCGGTGCAGCTTTCGTGCTTACCGCTTCCGTATCAACCGCAGCACTTGCCCAGGCGCCGGTCTGCTCGGCGCCGGTCAAGGTGCTGGCGCAGCCGCGCGACGGCCTGACGCTTCTGGAGGACTCCAAGGATGAGTTCAAAAAACTCTCCGGCGCTTCCTTCCAGATCGATTACCTCAACGAGAACGACCGACGCGCCAAGTCGCGCGCCGACGCCTCCACCGTCGGCAACTACAACGTCTACTATGTCGACGAGGCCAATGTGGCGCTGTTCGCGTCTTCCGGCTGGATCGCGCCGCTGACCGATTATTATCCGGCTGACTACGACTATGCCGATTTCGATCCCGGCCGCCAGAAGGTCGCCACCTATGACGGCAAGGTGTGGTTCGCGCCGCTGACCGGCGGCGGCGACCTGATGGTCTATCGCAAGGACGTGCTGGAGGCCGCCGGCATCCAGCCACCGACGACGCTGGACGAGCTGATTGCCGACGTCCAGAAACTGAACGATCCCGACAAGGGCATATACGGCATTGCGCTGCGCGGCGCGCGCGGCTCGGGCGCCAATGTCTGGCGCTGGATGCCGTTCTTCAAGGCTTATGGCGGCAAGTGGTTCGACGGCGACAAGCCGGCTTTCAATTCGGACGCTGCCGTCAAGGCGACCGAGACCTATTTGAAGCTGTTCAAGGACTCGGCGCCCGGCACACAGACCGGCAGCTGGGATGAATCGACCGGCGCTTTCCTGTCGGGCCAGGTCGCCATCCTTGTCGAATCGACGCCGCTGTCGGGCATGGCGGTCGACCCGAAGACCTCGCAGGTTGTCGGCAAGGTCGGCTTCCTGCCGCCGCCCTCGCCACTGCCCGGCGGCGGCTACGGCCACGGGCTCGCCATCGGCACCAAGGCCAATGCGGATGACGCCGCGAAGAAATGCGCCGGCCTGTTCATCGCCTGGGCAACGTCCAAGGAAAATGAAAAGCGCCGGCTCGACGCGCATCAGTTCGGCGAGTTGAACCGCACCAGCATCCTCACCAGCAAGGAATTCGCCGACATCTACGGCGCCGATCTCGGCAAGGCGCTGGCCGATACCGGCAAGGTGACGGCAGTGAACTTCTGGCAGGATCCGCGCTGGCCCGATCTCGGCGACCGCTGGGGCATTATCCTCGAAGAGCTCGTCACCGGCACGCGCACCGACATCAAGGGCGGCCTCAACGAGCTCGAGGCCTATGCCAACGAGTTGGTGAAGAAGAAGTAATCCTCCCACCCGTGGCGCGCGGTCCACGGCATTCGAAGGAATGCCGGATCTGCGCGCCGCGGGACCTTCGCCAGACACAGCAAAAATCCGAGGATAGGCAATGCGCCGACGCTCTTCCCTGCCGGTCACATTTCTGGTTCCGACTTTAGCCATCCTGCTGGTGCTGTCGATGGTGCCGACGCTCTACGCCATCGTCATCGCCTTGCAGAACCGCGAGCTGAGCACGACGGGCTATTCCTGGGTCTGGTTCTCTAACTTCGCCGATCTCTTCCTCGACCGCCGTTTCCTCAACGCCGTCTGGGTTTCGGTGAAATGGGAGATCGTCACCGTGGTGGCGACGATGGTGGTGGCGATCGGGCTCGGCGTGCTGATGTTCGAGGTCGCCGGCCCACGCCTGCGCAATTTCTATTGCCTCTTGTTCATCATCCCGGTGCTGTTGCCGCGCGTCTCGGCCGCCTTCGTCTGGAAGTTCGCCTACCACCCGCTCTACGGCATCGCCACCTATCCCTACCGGCTGGTGACGGGCGGCCTCATCTTCGATCCGCTGTCCAAGCCCGCGACCGCGTTGTTTGCCGTGGCATCGGTCGATGTCTGGCAATGGGGGTTGTTCTTCGCCGTCATCGTGCTGAAGCTGCTCGAAACCCTGCCGCCGCAACCGATCGAGGCGGCGCGGCTCGATCACGCCAAGCGCTGGCAGATCCATGCCTATGTCACCTTGCCGATGCTGAAAGCGCCGCTGATCAGCCTGATGTTCGTCAAGATGATCGAGTCGCTGCGCTCCTTCGACCTGATCTATGTGATGACGCGCGGCGGTCCCGGCGTCGCGACCGAGACGCTCGACATGTACGCCTTCTCGCAAGGCTTCATCGAGTCCGGCAAGGTCTCCTACGCTTCGGCGATGGCGGTGCTGATGATGATCGCGACCGTCATCACCTTCACAATGCTTTGGAAGCGGGTGCAGGCATGAGGCAGTTTCGGGCAAGACCGGGCCGCCTGATCGCCAAGGCCATCCTGGCGCTGGCCGGATTCCTGGCCGTGTTCCCGCTGGTGTGGACGGCGCTCAATGCGCTGAAGAACAATGTCGACATCATCACGCGCGTGCCGAAGGTGATCTTCACGCCGACGCTGGCCAACATCACCTATATCCTCGGCCGCGACAGCGTGCTGACCGGCCTCTACAATTCGGTCGTCGCCTGCGGCTCGGCGGTGCTGATCGGCATCGTACTGGGGTTGCCGGCGGCCTATGCGGTGGCGCGCTATCCCAATCGCTTTGCCGGAGACATCCAGTTCTTCGTGCTGTCGCTGCGCTTCCTGCCGCCAGTGGCGGTGGCCATCCCGCTGATGGTGATCTGGCTGCAGGTCGGGCTCTACGACACTTTGCCGGCGCTGATCGTCACTTATTCGCTGCTGACCATCTCGGTGATCATGTGGCTGGCGATTCCTGCCTTCCAGGGCGTGCCTAAGGAGATCGAGGAAGCTGCCTTCGTCGACGGCTACGGCGCCTATTCGGTGTTCTGGCGGATCGCGCTTCCGGTGGCGGCGCGCTCGCTCATAGGCGCCATCGCCTTCAGCTTCGTGCTGGTCTGGAACGAGTTCCTGATCGCGCTGATGCTGTCGAGCTCCAACGCCAAGACGCTGCCGATCGTCGCTTCGGAACTCTCCCAGCAAGGCATGAACGTGCCGTGGGGCATCCTCAACGCCTCGGTCGTGCTCCTGTCGCTGCCACCGCTGCTGTTCCTCGGCGTCTTGAGCGGCTTCCTGAATTCCGTTTTCCGGCAAAAGAAAAGTTGAAGTGAGGCTTATCCCGATGCGAGCACTGGTGCTTGAGAAAAAAGGCGAACTGTCGCTGCGCGAGATCGCGTTGCCGCAAGATGTCGGGCCGGACGACGTCAGGATCGCCATCCATACGGTCGGCGTCTGCGGCAGCGACGTGCACTACTACACGCATGGCGCCATCGGCAGCTATATCGTGCGCCAGCCCATGGTGCTCGGCCATGAGGCGTCGGGCACGATCGTCGAGGTCGGCGCCAATGTCACGAGCCTGAAGGTTGGCGACCGCGTCTGCATGGAACCCGGCGTGCCTAACCTTTCGTCACGCGCGACGAAGCTCGGCATCTACAATGTCGATCCGGACGTCCGCTTCTGGGCGACGCCGCCGGTGCATGGAGTGCTCGCGCCCTACGCCGTGCACCCCGCGGCCTTCACCTACAAACTGCCGGACAATGTCTCGTTTGCCGAAGGCGCGATGGTCGAGCCCTTCGCCATCGGCATGCAGGCGGCGGCGCGCGCCCGGATCGTGCCGGGCGATGTCGCCGTCGTCGTCGGCTGCGGCCCGATCGGCATCATGATCGCGCTCGCGGCGCTGGCGGGCGGGTGCTCCAAGGTTCTGATCTCCGATTTTTCCGCCCCCAAATTGGAGATCGCCGCACAGTATACCGGCATCGTGCCGGTCAATATCGGCGAGCAGTCCCTGGTCGAGGCGGTGCGGTCGGCCACCGGCAATTGGGGCGCCGACATCGTGTTCGAGGCGAGCGGCAGCCCGAAGGCCTTCGCCAATCTGTTCGACATCGTGCGGCCGGGCGGCGCGGTGGTGCTGGTCGGGCTGCCGGTGGAAACGGTCGAGCTCAATGTGCCGGCGGCGATCTCCAAGGAAGTGCGCATCGAGACCGTGTTCCGCTACGCCAACATCTTCGATCGTGCACTGCAGTTGATCGCCTCCGGCAAGGTCGACCTCAAGCCGCTGATCACCGGCACCTATGATTTTTCCGAGAGCATCAAGGCGTTCGAGCGCGCCGCGCAAGGCCAGCCGCAGGACGTGAAGCTGCAGATCCTGCTGACCGGCGAGAAGGATTAAGGGATGTCCGCGATCACCTGCTCCCATGTCGACAAGGCCTATGGCGCCACGTCCGTCATCCGCGACCTCAACCTCGCGATCGAGGAGCATGAATTCGTCGTGTTCCTAGGGCCCTCCGGCTGCGGCAAGTCCACGCTTCTGCGGATGCTGGCGGGTCTGGAAGACATCAGCGGCGGCGAGGTGTCGATCGGCGGCAAGGTGGTGAACGATCTCGATCCCGGTGACCGCGGCATCGCCATGGTGTTCCAGAACTATGCGCTCTATCCGCATATGACGATTTTCGACAATGTCGCCTTCGGATTGAAGCGGCAGAAGGTGCCGGCGGCCGAAATCAAGAAGCGCGTCGAAGCCGTCGCGAAGACGCTTGGCCTCGAACCCTATCTCGGCCGCAAGCCGACCGAGCTTTCCGGCGGCCAGCAGCAGCGCGTGGCGATCGCGCGCGCCATGATCAAGACGCCGAAAGTTTTTCTCTTCGACGAGCCGCTGTCCAACCTCGACGCCAAGCTGCGCAACCATATGCGGGTCGAGATAGCCAGGCTGCACCAGTCGCTGAAGACGACAACCGTCTATGTCACGCATGACCAGCTCGAGGCGATGACGCTGGCCGACCGCATCGTGCTTCTGAAGGACGGCGTGATCGAGCAGATCGGCTCGCCGGCGGAGATCTATCGCCGTCCCGGCAATCTGTTCGTCGCCGGCTTCATCGGCACGCCGAACATGAATTTCATCGAGGCCATGGTCGGCCGGAAGGGCGATGGCTGGACGCTGACCGGCGCCGGGACGGTGCTATCGCTGGAAGGCGGCGACTTCCATCTGCAGCATGGCGATCGCGTGGTGCTCGGCATCCGGCCCCCGGATCTGAAGACGGCGGAAGCCGGCACAGGAAACCTGTTGCAAGGCACCGCCGACCTCATCGAGTTCCATGGCAATGACGCGCTGGTGACGTTCGGCTCCGGTGGCAAGGAGATCAGCGCACTGGTGCCGGCCCGCGAATGCCCTGAGCAGAGCACGCCTGTCCGCTACACGTTTGACGAGGACAGCATCCATCTGTTCGCCGCCGAGACCGGCAAGTCGCTGCGCCGACAATAAGACGGCCAGAGCGTCGCTGGAAGCGCTCTACCCGATCGCGTCGAGCATCTGCCGCTGGCGGTGCATTTCGAGGAAGATCCGGTAGTCGCGGTCGAAGCGGGCGCCGGCTTCCTTGTTGGGCGCGCGGGTCTTGCCGCCCTGCTGCATGGCGACGCAGGCCGCGTTGAGGTCGCGATAGAGCCCGGCGGCGGTCGCCGCCACCATGCCGGTGCCGAGCAGCACCGCCTCGTCGGCCAGCGGCTCGACCACGGTGCAGCCGGTTGCGTCGGCATAGAGCTCCATCAAAAGCGGGTTCTTGGTGTGGCCGCCGGTGACATGCAGCGTGTCGATCAGATAGCCGTTCTCGTTCAGCGCCTCGAGCACATGGCGCACGCCGAGCGCGATGCCGACGGCGGTGCGCCAGTAGAGCTTGCACAGGCTGTCGAAGGAGGCGTCGAGCGTCAGGCCGCTGATGACGCCGACCGCGTGCGGGTCGGCGAGCGGCGAACGGTTGCCGTGGAAATCCGGCAGCACATGCAGCCTTGCAGCAAGCGCATCGCCATCCTCGGCGCGCAGCTCGGCGACACGCCGGGCGATCTTCATGTGCATGGCCGCGTCCGGCTCGCCGCCGGCGCCATGCCAGCGGATGATATGGTCGAGCAGCGCGCCGGTGGCCGACTGGCCGCCTTCCGAGAGCCACAGCGTCGGCAAGGCCGCGCCGTAATAGGGACCCCAGACGCCGGCGAAGGGCTGCGGGTCGAGCGACATCGCCATGACGCAGGACGATGTGCCGGCAATGAGCGCCAGATGCCGGCTGATGTCCTTCTCGTCGCCGGCAAAGCCGCCCAAAACGCCGAGCGCGCCGGCATAGGCATCGATGACGCCGGCGCCCACGCGGCATTTCTCGGTCAGGCCGAGCGCGGCGGCGGCTTTCGCCGTCAGCGGTCCGATATCGGCGCCGACCGGGCTTGCCTTTTCCGGAAGATTGCCGTGCTCGAAAAGATCGCCGAGGCCGACCAGCTCGAAGAAATCGCGCCGCCAGCTTTTTTCCTCGTGGGCGAGATAGGTCCACTTCGCCGTCAGCGTGCATTGCGAACGGGCGAGCGAGCCCGATGCCTTCCAGGTCAGGAAATCGGCAAGGTCGAACAGATAGCCGGCTTCATTCCATGTCTTCGGCAGATGACGCTTCAGCCACATCAGCTTCGGCGTTTCCATCTCGGGCGACATCACGCCGCCGATGTAATCGAGAACGGCGTGGCCGCTCGTCGTGCATTCGTCGGCCTCGGCGATGGCACGGTGATCGAGCCAAACCATCGTGTCCCAGCGCTTCTCGCCGCTGACCGAGACGCTGATCTGGTCGCCTTGTCTGTCGCGCGCGACCAGCGAGCAGGTCGCGTCGAAGGAGATGCCGGCGATATCGCCGGCGGCGACGCCGGATTTCTGCAGGGCGGACCGCACGGATTTGCACACCGCCGACCAGATATCTTCCGAATCATGCTCGGCATGATCGGGCTTGGGCTGATGCATGGCGATCGGATGATCGGCGCGGCCGAGCAGGTTGCCCTCGGAGTCGAGAATGCCCGCGCGAGCGCTCCCGGTGCCGACATCGACCGCGCAAACGAAACTTTTCGTCAAGATGCTTTTACTCTCGCTCCCAGGCCTGCAATCAGATCGGGCAATTGCAGCATGTCAGCGAATATAAAGTCCGGTTCCGTCGACGCAAGCCGCGCTTTGAGGGCGGGATTGGAGGCATGCGAGCCGCCGGTGAAAGCGAGGACGCGCATGCCCGCCGCGCGGGCGGCGGCAACGCCGGCGGGACTGTCCTCGATCACCAGGCACGCGCGCGGATGCGCCCGCATGCTGGCGGCGGCGTGCAGGAACAGGTCGGGCGCCGGCTTGCCGCGCTCGACCATGCTGGCGCTGAACAGATGCGGCTCCAGCAAGGGGAGCAGGCCGGTGACGTCGAGCGCGTAGCGGATGCGCTCCAGCGTGCCGGACGAGGCGACGCAGCAAGGCAGGCCGAGCTTCGGCAGCACCTCCTTGACGCCCGGGATCGGCTTCAACTCCTCGCGGAATTTGCGCATCAGGTCGACGCGCATGGCGGTCAGATGCTGGTCGTTGATCTCCAGCCCGAACTCTTGGCCGAGGATCTCGCGCACGCTCTTCATGCTCTTGCCGAGGAAATGCTCGTAGGCGGCGTCCTCGCTGACCGTGCCGCCGGCGAGCTCGATCATGCCAAGCAGCGCCGAGACCGAAAGCGCCTCGCTGTCGACCAGCACGCCGTCACAGTCGAAGATGACCAGCTCAGGCGTCATCGCGGCGTTGCTTCCAGCGCGGTTAGATCAGGATAACGCTTCGTTGGATCGTCATCCTGATCCAACTTTTTGTCGGAGCGTGATCTTTGCCGAAAACCGGTTCCCACTTTTTGGGATCACGCTCTAGAGCTTGCCGGCGAGATAGCGCGTCAGGGTTTCGCGCGCGCCGTTCGCCCACAGCGCCTTCAAGGCATGGGCGAAGGCCTCGGCGAAGACGGGCGAGCGGCCGACATCACCATAGATGTCCTCCATCGCCAGCCAGGCCTTCGGATCGCCCTTCGCCGCCTTCGCGGTGGCCTGCATGCGATCCCAGCTGGGATCATTCGGCTCGATGACGGCGCCGCTGTCGGTGGTGCCGAAACAGTAGCGGCACCAGAGTGCGGATTCCAGCGCGAGGCCGGCGACGCCCTTGCCAGCCTTCAGCCGGTCGGCGATCGTCGGGATGATGAATTTCGGCTGGCGGTTGGAGCCGTCGAGGCAAAGCCGGCGGATGGTGTCGCCGATCTTGGGGTTGGAGAAGCGGCGCTCGATGAGCTGGTAGTACTCCTCCAGATCGGTGTTAGGCACCGGCGGCACGGTCGGAATGATCTCGTCATGCTCGAGCTTCGACAGGAAGGCGCGCACCAGCGGCTCCTGCATGCCTTCATGGACGAAATGGATGTCCATCAGCCCCGCCGGATAGGCGATCGTGGCGTGGCCGCCGTTGAGGATGCGGATCTTCATCAATTCGTAGGGCGAGACGTCCTTGACGAATTGCACGCCGACCTTTTCCAGCGCCGGGCGGCCGGCGGTGAAATGGTCCTCCAGCACCCATTGCTTGAACGGCTCGCAGAACACCGGCCAGTTGTCCTCCAGCCCGAAATCGTCGGCGAGGATCTTGCGCTCACGGTCGCTGGTGGCCGGCGTGATGCGGTCGACCATGCCGTTCGGGAAGGCGACCTTGTCTTCCACCCATTTGGCGAGGTCCTCGTCGATCAGCCGGGCTAGGCCGATGACGCCGTCGGAGGTGACGTGGCCGTTATGGGGGATGTTGTCGCAGGACATGACGGTGAACGGCACGATGCCGTCGGCGCGCCGGCGCAGCAGCCCGGCAAGGATGATGCCGAAGACGGTCTTCGGCACGGCCCCAGGCTGCGCGTCGGCGACGATGTCGGGATGAGCCGGGTTGAACTTGCCGGAGGCCGGGTCGATGAAATAGCCGCCTTCGGTGATGGTCAGCGACACGATCTTGATCGCCGGATCGGCAAGCCGCTCGATGATCGCAGCGGCATCGCCGGGCGTCAGGAAATCGATCATGGCGCCGGTGACACGGGCGCTCATATGACCCTGGTCCTGCTCGACGACGGTGGTCAGCCAGTCCTGTTCCTGCAGCTTGGAACGGCCGATCTTCTCGCCTTCGAACACGCCGGCGCCGATCAGCGCCCAGTCATGGCCCTCGCCGGTGCCGAACAGGTCGTCGAGATAGACCGCCTGGTGCGAGCGGTGGAAGTTGCCGACGCCAAAATGGACGATGCCGGCCTTCAGGACGGAGCGGTCATATTTCGGGCCGGCGACCTTGGCCGGCAGCCTGGCGAGGTTCGAGGAGGAGAGTTTCACGGTCATCTCATTCACCCTTTGGCCGATCTGCAGCCCGACTGTTAACGCCTCCTTCGGGAGAGCGAGGATGAGGGGCAACACCCGGTGTTCCAGTATGCTGCCCCTCACCTGCCCCGCGGCGTCTTCTCCGGAGGAAGAAGAGAAGCGCCTCCCCCCTCAACCCATCCCCGTCAACTCATCCATTGGCCGCCATCGACATTGTAGGTCTGGGCGACAATGTA
Source organism: Mesorhizobium sp. CNPSo 4661 (assembly GCF_057784215.1). Classification (NCBI taxonomy): domain Bacteria; kingdom Pseudomonadati; phylum Pseudomonadota; class Alphaproteobacteria; order Hyphomicrobiales; family Phyllobacteriaceae; genus Mesorhizobium; species Mesorhizobium sp. CNPSo 4661. The sequence goes on from NZ_JBWGIO010000015.1 coordinate 98,245, forward strand.
TTCGGCCTCGTCGCTGGCGAGGAAAACCGCCATGCCGGCGAGATCTTCCGGCTTGCCCATGCGGCCGTAGGGAACGCCTTCGCCGACCAAGCGCTTCTTCTCGCCCTTCGGGCGGTTCTCGTATTTGGCGAACAGCGCGTCGACCTGGTCCCACATGTCGCTGTCCACGACGCCCGGCGCGATGCCGTTGACGTTGATGCGATGCTTGATGAGGTCGAGACCCGCTGACTGCGTCAGCGAAATGACGGCGGCCTTGGTGGCGCAATAGACCGCGACCAGCGGCTCGCCGCGGCGGCCGGCCTGGCTCGCCATGTTGATGATCCTGCCGCCCTTGCCGCGCGCGATCATCGAACGGGCCGCCGCCTGCAGCATGAACAGCGTGCCGGCGACGTTGACGGAGAACAGTTTTTCGTAGCTCGCCTTCGTTATTTCGACGATCGGCGCGAGATCGAAGATCGCGGCGTTGTTGACCAGCACGTCGAGCCCACCGGTCTTCGCTTCGACCGCCTTCACCGCCGCCTCGATCGAAGACTGATCGGTCACGTCGAGTTGGACAGCGTAAGCTTGTGGACCGATCGCTTTCGCCGTCGCTTCCGCCGCTTTGAGGTCGATGTCGGCAATCGCCACCGTCGCGCCTTCGCGCGCATAGGCCTCGGCGAAAGCCCTGCCGATGCCGCGCGCCGATCCGGTGATCAGCGCCGATTTGCCTTTCAACCTCACTGTCCCGTCCTCACTTTGCCGTCGTCACTGGGCCAGCGCCTTGCCGTCGGCGCCGAAGCGATGCAGCTTGGTCTTGTCGGGGGTCAGGTAGACGGTGTCGCCGTGCTTCACCGCGACCTCGCCGTCGGCGCGGACATTGATCGTGCCGATGCCGTCGGTCTGGACATGCAGGAAAGTGTCGGAGCCAAGATGCTCGGCAACGCCCACCGTCGCCTTCCAGTCTCCGGCCGTGGTCGAGATGTTCAAGTGTTCGGGCCGGATGCCGATGGTCTTGGCGCCGTATTTGTCTGCCGGCGCGCCTTCGATGAGGTTCATCTTGGGCGAGCCGATGAAGCCGGCGACGAAGAGGTTCTTCGGCGTCTTGTAGAGTTCCATCGGCGAGCCGACCTGCTCGATGTTGCCGGCGTTGAGCACGACGATCTTGTCGGCCATGGTCATGGCTTCGACCTGGTCGTGGGTGACGTAGATCATCGTCGTCTTCAGCTGATGGTGCAGCTCGCTGATCTCCAGCCGCATGGTGCCGCGCAGAGCCGCGTCGAGGTTGGACAGCGGCTCGTCGAACAGGAAGGCCGAGGGCTGTCGCACGATGGCGCGGCCGATGGCGACGCGCTGGCGCTGGCCGCCGGAGAGCTGGCCGGGGCGGCGCTCGAGGTAGTTGGTGAGGTTGAGCACGCGCGCGGCGTCCTTCACCTTCTTGTCGATGGTCGCCTGGTCCTCGCCGGCCATCTTCAATGGGAAGGCGATGTTCTTGGCGACCGTCATGTGCGGATAGAGCGCGTAGGACTGGAACACCATGGCAAGCTTGCGCTTGGCCGGCGCCTCGCGGGTGACGTCACGGCCATCGATCGAGATGGTGCCGCCGCTGGTATCCTCGAGCCCGGCGATCAGCCTGAGCAGCGTGGACTTGCCGCAACCCGATGGGCCGACGAACACGACGAACTCGCCGTCCTCGATGTTGAGGTCGATGTTCGGAATGATCACCGTCGACCCGAAGGACTTGGAGACGTTCTTGAGCGTGATGTTTCCCATGGTTTCCTCCCGGGGATGGTCTTCGTCGTCCGCCGCTTGGGCGCTTTTACTTCACGGCGCCAAAGGTCAGGCCGCGCACCAACTGCTTCTGGCTGAACCAGCCCATGATCAGGATCGGCGCGATCGCCAGCGTCGAGGCCGCGGAGAGCTTGGCCCAGAACAGGCCTTGCGGACTGGAGAAAGAGCTGATGAAGGCGGTGAGCGGCGCGGCATTGGTGGTGGTGAGCCGGATGGTCCAGAACGCCTCGTTCCAGGCCAGGATGATGTTCAAGAGCATGGTCGAGGCGATGCCGGGAACAGCCATCGGCGTCAGCACATAGATGATCTCGTTCCACAGCGAGGCGCCGTCCATGCGCGCCGCTTCCAGGATCTCGCCCGGTATCTCGCGGAAATAGGTGTAGAGCATCCAGACCACGATCGGCAGGTTGATCAGCATCAGCATGACCATCAGGCCGATGCGGCTGTCGAGCAGGCCGGTGTCGCGGAAGATCAGGTAGATCGGGAAAAGCACCGCGACCGCCGGCATCATCTTGGTGGACAGCATCCACATCAGGATGTCCTTGGTGCGCTTGGTCGGCGAGAAAGCCATCGACCATGCCGCCGGGATCGCGACCAGCAAGGCCAGAATGGTCGAACCGACCGAGAGCAGCACAGAATTGAAAAAGAACTTGAAGTAGCCGCTCTGCGCCTGCACCTCGGAATAGCTCTCGAAGGTCCCGGAGGGGATCAGGTTGAAGCCCTGGATCGCCTCCTGCTCCGACTTGAACGAGGTGATGATCGTATAAAGGATCGGAAAGAAGATCAGCAGGGCGACGATCCAGGCCGCGGCCGTGGCGATGGTCTTGTGCTGGGTGGTGACTGCGCGGGCCATCTTGTCCTCCCTATTTGTCCAGGTTCTTGCCGACGGCGCGCATGGCGAAGAAGGCAACGATGTTGGCCAGAATGACGGCGATCACGCCACCGGCGGATGCCTGACCGATTTTGAACTCCAGCAGCGCCTTCTGGTAGACGAGGAAGGGCAGATTGGTGGAGGCGTAGCCCGGGCCGCCATTGGTGGTGACCAGGATCTCGGCATAGACCGAGAGCAGGAAGATCGTCTGGATCAGGATGACGACGGTGATCGCCCGCGACATGTGCGGCAGCGTCAGATACCAGAAGCGGCTGAGGAAGCCGGCGCCGTCCATCTCGGCCGCTTCCTTCTGCTCGCCGTCGAGCGACTGCAAGGAAGTGAGCAGGATCAGCGTCGCGAAGGGCAGCCACTGCCAGGCGACGATGAGGATGATGGCGGTTAGCGGATGCTGGCCGAACCAGTCGATCGGCTCGGCGCCGAAGAAGCGCGCGATATCGGCGAAGACGCCGTATTGCGGGTGCATGATCATGTTCTTCCAGACAAGGGCCGCGACCGGCGGCATGACGAAGAACGGCGAGATAACCAGGATGCGCACGATGCCCTGGCCCCAGATCGGCTGGTCGAGCAGCATCGCCAGAAGGATGCCGCCGACAACGGTGATGACCAGCACGCTGACGACGATGGTCAGCGTGTTGAGGATCGAGGAGAGGAAGGCCGGGTTGGAGTAGAACAGCGCGTAGTTGGAGAAACCGACGAAGCCGTCACGGATCGGGTTCAGCGGATTGTACTGCTGGAACGAGAACCACAGCGTGAAGACGAGCGGCACGATCATCCAGACAAACAGCAGGATCACCGATGGCGCCATCATGAAGCGCGCAAGCGAACGGGTTTGCTGAGTAGCCATGACGGTCACCCTCCCAAGGTCAGCCGGATTAAGAGTTGTGCCAGAATTTTCCTGGTTTTGAGAAGTGGCCGCCCGAACTGGGTTTCGGGCGCCCACCTGCCGGTCATGATGCGCGACCGGCGTTCGGCACCGGGAGGAGCCTTACTTGATGTAGCCGCCTTCGGTCATCGCCGCGGTGGCTGCGTCCTGGGCCTGCTTGAGGGCATCGTCGACGCTCGACTGGCCGGCAAGCGCTGCCGAGAAGAGTTGGCCGACGGTGGTGCCGAGGCCCTGGAATTCAGGAATGGCGACGAACTGCACGCCGACATAGGGCACCGGCTTGACGGTCGGATGCGTCGGGTCGGCGGCGTTGATGGAGTCCAGCGTCATCTTCGCGAAAGGCGCTGCCTTCTGGTACTCCGGATTGGCGTAGAGCGAGGAGCGCGTGCCCGGAGGAACGTTGGCCCAGCCTTCCTTCGAAGCGACCAGCTCGGCATAATGCTTGCTGGTTGCCCAGGAGACGAACTTCTCGGCGGCGGCGGCCTTCTGGGTGCCGGCGGGGACCGCCAGCGACCATGCCCACAGCCAGTTGCCGCGCTTGCCGAGACCATTGTCGGGCGCCAGCGCATAGCCGACCTTGTCGGCGACCTTCGAGGCCTTCGGATCGGAGACGAAGGACGCGGCGACGGTGGCGTCGATCCACATGCCGCACTTGCCCTGCTGGAATAGCGCCAGGTTCTCGTTGAAGCCGTTGGACGAAGCGCCTTCCGGGCCGTCGGCCTTCATCAGGTCGACATAGAACTGCAGCGTCTTCTTCCACTCGGGCTGGTCGAACTGCGGCTTCCAGTTCTCGTCGAACCAGCGCGCGCCGAAGGAGTTCGACATGGCGGTCAGGAAAGCCATGTTCTCGCCCCAGCCTGCCTTGCCGCGCAGGCACACGCCGTTCACGCCGTTGGCGCGGTCGGTCATCTTGTCGGCGGCCTGCTTGATGAAGTCCCAGGTCGGCGCGTCGGGCATCTTGAGGCCCGCCTTCTCCATCAGGTCCTTGCGGTACATGACGAAGGAGCTTTCGCCGTAGAAGGGCGCGGCATAGAGCTTGCCGTCGACCGAAAGGCCGCCGGCAATGGCCGGGATGATGTCCTTGACGTCGTAGTCGTCGCCGAGCTTGTCGAGCGGCAGCAGCCAGCTCTGCTTGGCCCAGATCGGAACCTCGTAGGTGCCGATGGTCATGACGTCGTACTGGCCGCCCTTGGTGGCGATGTCGGTGGTGACGCGCTCGCGCAGCACGTTCTCTTCAAGCGTGACCCAGTTGAGCTGGATGTCGGGGTTGGCCTTGGTGAAGTCGTCCGTCAGCTTCTGCATGCGGACCATGTCGCCATTGTTGACGGTGGCGATGGTGATGGATTCGGCGTGCGCGGCGAAAGCGAGAGCGCTTGCCGACAACAGGCCCAGGGTGAGCGTGCGAAGTTTCATCAAATTCCTCCCATAAACCAAGATGAGCATTTGCCTTGGCTTTGAGCAATTACTCACTTGCCGTGATTTATGTCAACCCTGAATCTATGCTGCAACGCAGCAGAAATGACGCTACGTGACCCGCCCGGCGACGCGGCCGGTCACTTTGGCGGTGGAAGGTACGGGCAGTCGGCTTAAGGGCAGGCGATCTCGGCCAGGATCCAGTCGCGGAAAGCGCGGATCTTCGGCACGTTGCGGCGTGCCGTCGGATAGACCAGCCAATAGGCATGGCCGTCGTCGCCAACCAGATCGAAGGGCTGGACCAGGCGACCGTCGGCGATCTCGTTCTTGAACAGGGCCCTGGTCAGGATCGCCACGCCATGGCCAGCCATCGCCGCGTTCGCCTCATAGGCCTGCGCGCCCATGCTTGAGCCCGGCCGTTTGGCGAGATCATGCCCGCTCACGCCGGCGGCCTCGAACCATTGCGTCCACCAGATGTCGCCGGGGTCGAGGATCGGCAATCGCAGCAGATCCGCCGGTTCGTTGACGCCGCCGATGCTCGCCGCGAGCTTGGGGCTAAGCATCGGGGTGAAATCGGCGTCGAGCAGCTTGTGCGCCTCGAGGCCCGGCCATTTGCCGCCGCCCGAGCGGATGGCGAGATCGACATCCTCGCGCGCGAAATCGGTCAGGCGGCTCGACGTGTCGAGCCGCACGGCAAGTGCCGGATGGGCGATCTGGAACGAGCCCAGATGCTGCGCCAGCCAGTTCGAGGCGAAGGTCAGCACGGTGGTGACGCAGAGCAGGCCGTCGGCGCCGCCGCGCGCCGCGGCATAGGCCTGGCCCAGGATGGCGAAGGCCTCGCTGACGGCAGGCGCCAGGCGCTGGCCGGGCTCGGTCAACTCGATCTGCCGTGGACGACGCAGGAACAGTGGCGCGCCAATGCGCTCCTCGAGCAGCTTGATCTGGTAGCTGGCAGCCGCCTGGGTCATGCCCAATTCCTGCGCCGCCTTGGTGAACGACAGGTGCCTAGCCACCGCTTCGAACACCCGGACCGCCTGCAGCGGCGGCAGCGGCGCAAGCTGCGGAGAGCTGAGATCGGGCATAAGGCCTCCTTATGGGTCATGATCGAGGTTTAATTGGAAGCACGAACCGGCCAACCCGATATTTGGGGTCGACGATCAATCCAGTTCAAGCGCTAGAGCGCTTCGCCGTTTCACGGAAACGGCAAATCGCTCTAACTCTTTGATTTTACGCAATTCCGGACGGAAAACCGCTCACACTTTTCCTGGAATTGCTCTAACGAAGGCTGACGATCATGGTCACGGTTCAGGAAAAACTCGTTTCCACCCCGGCACGCGGCTGGCTTTTCACGCTCGTGCGGGAATTTGCACGGTTTTCGGGCCGCAGGCGCGGCTATATCGATGTTCGGGAACTATCCGAGCATCTGCAGCGCGACATGGGTTTTCTCGACGGCAACGACCCGCGCGGCCCTTCGCAATAGCCATTCTTTTTATGGGCAGTCAGCCGGCAAGCAAGGCTTCGGCCGTCCGTTCGTCGGTGATGAGGCCGTTGACCAGCCGCCGATTCACGGCGGCCAGGATGCCCGGCAGCTTGCGCTCGCCCATGGCCAAAGCGATGACCAGCGACCGTTCCCGCGACGGCAGCGCGGCGGAAGAGACGCGGTCGTTGGTGATGCCTTCGATCATGCGGCCTTCGCGGTCGAAGACCCAGCCGACGATCTCGGCAATGCCGCCGGCCTTCTGCAGCGCCTTCAGCTCGCTTTCGGAAATGAAGCCGTCCTCGTAGAGGGGTGCCCTAGGCCCGAGATCGCCGATGCCGACAAAGGTGACGTCGGCCTCGGCTGCCAGCGCCAATGTAGGCTGGATCATCGGCTGGTTGAGCAGCATCTCGCGCTCTTCCGGCGAGGACGCGATGACCGGCAGCGGCATCGGGAAGGACCGCGCCTTGACGCGGTCGGCCATGGTGAAGATGACGTTGTAGAAAGCGGCCGAACCGTCGGGCGAGATGTTGCCGGTCAACGACACGACCTTGTGCTGCGGGCATTCCATCGGCGGCAGCTGCTCGATCGCCGCCTTCAGCGTGCGCCCGGTGCCTATCGCCATGACGATGGGCGCCTCCGAGCGCAGCCGGCGTTCGATTTCGGCCGCTGCAGCCTCGGCGATGCCGATCGTCGTCGAGTTCGATGTCGGGTCGCTCGGCACCACCTCGACAAGGTCGAGCGCGAAGCGTGACTTGAGCCGCGCGGCAAGATCCAGGCAGTTGGCGATCGGATGATCGACGCGCACCTTGATCAACCCCTCCGACATGGCGAGCGACACCAGCCGCTGCGCCGTCTGCCTGGAGATACCAAGCTTGGCCGCGATCTGGTCCTGCGTGTTGCCGGCAACATAATAAAGCCAGCCGGCGCGCGCGGCGTCGTCCAACCTGGTGCTGCCGGTTTCCTGTCGCGAATTCACGTCCTGCCTCCAGCCCGCGCGATGCTGAAACGGGCGCCATAGCTTACAGCGAATATGCCAGCGCGCAATTGTCTATCGAAAGGGCAATTGCTTGGGGGTGTCGCAGGCTGCCGAAGGACCAATCCGCCGCTTGCCCAACCATTTGCCGACGGGACGGTTTATCTCAACCGGGAAACCCATTAAGGGGATCGGCGAAGGGAGCCGCACATGACGCCGAAAGCCGTTTTCTGGGATATGGACGGAACGCTGGTCGACAGCGAGCCGCTGCATGAGGCGGCGCTTGTGGCGGCGCTGCGCAGCGTCGGCGTCGCGCCGCCGGTCGACCTGCACGAGCGTGTGCTTGGCGTCGCCGCATGGCCGGTCTACGAGATGCTGCGCGACGAGTTCGGCCTTAGCCTGCCCTTCGACGACTGGATCGTGCGCAAATATGATCACTATCTGCCGCTGGCCGAAACGCTGAAGCCACGCCCGGGCGCGATCGAAGTGTTCAACGAATTGCGCGCGCTCGGCGTCGAGCAGGCGGTGGTGTCCAACTCCGACCGGCTGATCGTCGATGCCAATCTGCGCGCCGTCGGCCTCATCTATCCGGGCATGATGACGGTCAGCCGCAACGACGTGATCGACGGCAAGCCGCTTCCCGAACCCTTCCTGCGCGCCGCCTATCTCGCCGGCGTCGATCCGGTGGATGCTTTTGCCGTCGACGACAGCCTGACCGGCGCCATGGCCGGACTGGCTGCGGGCATGAAGACGATCTTCTGGCCGGAAGCGCCGATGGAAGGTCCGCCCGGCGCCATCGTCATCAACAGCGCGGCGGAATTGCGGGCGCAGCTGGGGCTTTAGCCCTCGGACGTCAGCGCTGCCCCTCATCCGCCCTTCGGGCACCTTCTCCCCGTGAACAGGGAGAAGGGAAATGACCGCTCAATTCCGGTAGACCGACTCTTCCTCGTCGAGGATCGCCTTCAACTCGGCCAGATGGCGTTCGGCCTGGCCAGGATAATCGTCCATCTCGCGCGCGGTCTTCTCGGCGATCTCGTTGGAGAGCGTGCGCAGCGGGCGGCCGGTCCACAGCGCCTTGATGTAGGTCTCGGCGGCGCGCTCGAAATAGAACATGCGGTTGAAGGCGTCGGCGACAGTGTCGCCGATGACCATGACGCCGTGATTGCCCATGACCATCACCTTGACCTTAGGGTCGGTGAGAAGCTGCGAACAGCGCTCGCCTTCCTCCTCGAAAGCCAGGCCGCCATAATTGGCGTCGACGACATGGCGATTGAAGAACATGGCCGAGTTCTGGTCGACCGGCGGCAGCGTCGAGTCGGCGAGCGAGGCAAGCACGGTGGCGTGGATCGAATGGACATGCATGGCGCAGCGCGCATGCGGGACATTGCGATGGATGGCGCCATGCAGACCCCAGGCGGTCGGGTCGGGCGCGTTGGGGCCGGACAGCGTTTCGGGATCGTTGGCGTCGATCAACAGCAGGTCGCTCGCCTTGATGCGCGAGAAATGCACCTGGTTGGGGTTCATCAGGAACTTGGTGCCATCCTCGTTGACGGACAGCGAGAAGTGGTTGGCCACCGCCTCATGCATGTTGAGCCGGGCCGTCCAGCGGAACGCGGCGGCGAGATCGACCCGCTCCTCATAATAGGGCAGGTTGCTCAGCGGTTCCTTGTGCAGGCGGGCAAGGCTCATCGAAAATCCTCCTGTTTGGATGAGAATGCCGTGCCTGACGGCTGCCAGCAACCGCAAACTGGTGGGTCAGCGGCTCAGGCGGCAGGCCGTTCCGATTGCAGCCCGCCCTGCTCGACGATGAAGTCGACGACCTCCTTGAGACCCTTGCCCCGCGACAGATCGGTGAAGCCGAAGGGCCGCTTGCCGCGCATGCGGCCGGCATCGGACTCCATGACGTCGAGGTTGACGTTCACATAGGGCGCCAGATCGCTCTTGTTGATGATCAGGAAATCCGAACGGGTGATGGCCGGGCCGCCCTTGCGCGGGATTTCCTCGCCCTGGCAGACCGAGATGACATAGAGGGTGAGATCGGCGAGGTCTGGCGAGAAGGTGGCGGCGAGATTGTCGCCGCCGGATTCGATGAAGATGATGTCGAGGTCCGGGAACTTTTTGTTCAGCTCCGCAATCGCCCGCAAATTGATCGAGGCGTCCTCGCGGATGGCGGTGTGCGGGCAGCCGCCGGTCTCGACGCCGACAATGCGCTCTTCAGGCAATGCTTGTAGCCGCGCGAGCATCATCGCATCTTCCTTGGTGTAGATGTCGTTCGTGACGACGGCGATGGAGAAGTCGTCGCGTAGCGCCTTGCAGAGCTTCTCGGTCAGCGTGGTCTTGCCGGAGCCGACCGGGCCGCCGATGCCGATGCGAAGAGGACCGTTTTTCGACGTCATGCCGGGAACTCCGTGATTGCAAGGATTGCGAAGCCCAACCCGATCAGCAGGCAGAGCGGCGAATAGAGACGCTGGTCGAGCCGCGCGAAAGGCTGCTCGGGCGCAAGCTTGCGCCACCAGGGCGTGAAGCCGGCGATGCCGCGTCCGAGGAAGACGAGGCCGATCATCAGCGCCGTGGCTGCCAGGCCTTCTCTTGGAAAGGGCGTCGCAAAGACGCCGGCGAGCGCCAGCGGCCAGAGCGTCGCGAGAATAAGGCAAGCGGCGACAGCAAAGCTTGCGACCGTCGAGGGCATCTCGTCGACGCCACGGAAGCCGACGACGGCGCGCGCGCAGGAGGCCTGATCCGTGCCCGGCCAGATGCCGCCTATGCCCCAATAGACATGCAAGGTGGTGATCAAGAGCAGGACGAAAGAGAGGATGACGGCAAGGACGGTCATGAGCGGAACAGCCGCGAATATTGTGTCTCGTGGCTCATCGCCGCTATGTCGGACATGAAGGCCGCGCCGCCCAGATCGTCCAGGCTGGAAGCAGCGGCGCGCGATGCGGTCGCCAGCGCCAGAGGTTCGAAGCCGGCTAACAATGCGACGGCGTCGGCCTGGCCAACCACGCCGAGCCTGATCGCCGCTTGCACGAGATTGGAGAAGAATGCCTGCAGGAAGGCGGACAGCGCTTGCGAAAGATCGATGCCGCCGCTGCCGGCAACGGCGCCGACCGCAACGCAATAGGGGCAATCGGCCGGCAAACGCTCCAAAGCCGGAGACGACCAGGCAGACGCCGCCCGCAGAAAGGCCGCGCCCTGCAGCATGGTTTCCATGTGCCGCTCCCGCGACCCGGCAAGCGCTTCGGCCAGCGCGGCAACTTCGCCGAGATCGCCACCGTCGCGGGCACGCCGCCAGCTTTCCGCGAAGAGCACGGCGTCGTTCCAGCCCGACCCCAACTCGACCAGCGTCTCCAGCCAGCCGGCGAGATCTTTCCGATCAGCGATCAGTCCGTCATGCACGGCGCGCTCGAGCCCATGACTGTAGGCGAAGCCACCGACCGGAAAGGCCGGCGACAGCCAGGCCATCAGCCGCAGCAGCGCGACGGTGGAAGGCTGCTCAGTCATGGCGATGGTGGTGACCATGGTCGTGATCATGATGATCGTGACCGTGGTCATGATCATGGTCATGGTGGTCATGATCGTGGTGATCATGCGAATGGCCGTGGTCGTGGCCATGGCCGGAATACGCGCCGCGCACCGGGCTGAACGGTTGCGAAACCTCGCTTACCGTGGCGCCGAGGCCTTCCAGCATCGCCTTGATGACATGGTCGCGCAGGATGAGGATGCTGTCCGCCTCGATCGCCGCCGCGAGATGGCGGTTGCCGATGTGCCATGCAAGCTCGGTGAGATGAACCGCGTCGCGGGCGCGGATGTCGTAGACCTCTTCCGGCGCCGCGACGATCTCAAGCTGGCGGCCGTCCTCCAGCACCAGCCGGTCGCCATTGGCTAAAGCGACCGGTTCGGGCAGGTCGACCAGCACCTTGTCGCCGCTCGCGGTCTCGATAGCACGTCGGCGCAGATGCCGCTCGTCATGCGGCAGCACGGCCTTGTCGTAGGGCTTCGCTGCCCCGGCTTGGCCGGCTGCAAGAACCGACACAGCGCGCGGGAACTTGGTGAAATCGGTGTTGATGTTGAGCTTCATTTCATGGCTCCGCCATTAGAGCGCCGCGCGTCCTCTTGGACGCACAAAAGGACGCTCTAACACTTTTTGAATCTATGCATCGTGCTTTCCGAAAATCGATTCCGATTTTCGGGCCGATGCATTGGCTTGGGCGCGGGCACGAGCGGGTCGCGACAGCACACGGTCGAAATAGGCATCGACCCGTTCGGATTCGATCGGGAAACGGCCGGCGCGCGCCCAGCCGCCCATGTCGCCGAGCAGTACATCGACAGCGGAAAACCGGTCGCCCAACGCAAAGGGCCTGTCGCCGAGCCGGCGGTCCAGCGCCTTTATTTCGGATGCGAAGTCATAGGCCGCGGCTGGCCCGACATCCACACGCACGTCCCTGGGCAAAAGAAAGCGATGGCGCAGCTTGTTCCATAGCGGCGCTTCCAATTCGCTCTGGGCGAAATGCATCCAGGAATCCATCTCGGCGCGGCCGGCAAGGCCGGGAGTGGCGCCCATGCCCTGCTCCGCGTGCTTGTCCGCCAGATAGACGCAGATCGCCGCCGAATCCGTAATCTCAACGTCGCCGTCGATCAGGATCGGCACCTTGCCGGAAGGATTGAGCGCAAAGGCCTCGGGCGAGCGCAATTTGACCTCGACGAACTCATAGGGCTGCCCGAGCTCCTCGAGCATCCAGAGCACCCGGCTGACGCGGGAGCCGCGCGATCCGACGGCCTTGTACATGATTGAATCCTGCATCTCCCAATCCTAGACCAACGCAGGCATCGGCCCAATCCCACTTAGACGATGGTGTCGAACAGCCGCAGGATGAACGATATCTGGTAGATCAGCGTCGCCGCGACGAAGGCGATGTGGAAGCGGCGGTCGCGGACCAGGATAGCGGCGACGCAGAGCGCGACGAAGACCGGCGTGCGGAACAGATATTCGTTGCCGAAGCGGGCGAAATGCTCCGGCCCCTTCAGCAGCGTATCGATCACGTCGAGCAGATAAGTCGCGCCGAGCAGCCCGAAGAACCAGGCACGGCGCGAGTAGAAATAGTCCTCGTAGGAGGTGTAATCGAGCATCGAATCCGGGAACAGCAGCGCGCAGAGCAGGAACAGCGTGATGGCGTAGAAGATGATGAAAAGGTATTTTCCGAAGGTCCAGGTCTCGATGGCGTAGAGCCCGAACTCCCACCACCAGAAATGCACCAGCATCAGCAGCACCGAGCCGACCCAGGCGAGGTGCACCGCGTAGATCCGGTACTGGCCGGGGTGCTGGACGATACGGGCGGTTCCCGAAAGCAGTCGGGTCACACCGAGGCCGATCACCATGCCCATGACGATGCGGATATGCGGAAAGATATCGTGCGGAGAGGCGATTTCGGTGGCCATGGCCTTAGCTGGGAATGCGGAGGAGAGACACGGGTAGGTCAGTCTCGCAGGAAATCATCCATCGAAAGCGGTCCGCCGGGCCAAAATCGGTCGTCGAGCGCTTGCTTGGCCGTGAAAGAAGGTTCAATCGGGAAGTGCGACTTTCTTAATCCCGTTTCTCGCACTGCAACGGGCAAAGCGTCTTTGTACGCCTCTTCGAAAACTTGAGCGGGAAATCGGCGAAGGCTTGGGCTATCCTTGACGATATTGCCAATCCAGGTGCGTTGCTCGGAGATTGATGCCTGCCAGCTGTGGCATCTGTGCCCCGGCTGAAATTCCCATTTCAGGAGATGCGCAATCAATACCTCCATACGGCTGCGAATCTCGCGCCTGTCCCTCCTCCCCAAGCTCTCGATCTCCTCGGCCAAATTCTCGCGGTCAAGCTCGGAAAGACGTCCTTCGCGCAGCAGGGCGCCCTGCTCCGCACACCACTGGACGAAGTCCGCTTCGTAGGGCGTCGACGCCCTGAGACGATCAATCCTGTTCATCTGCGCATCATGCCCCAATTCGCGAAAATCGCAAAGAAATGCCGCACAGGACAGGTGGACATTCAAAACAGGAAATACCGCTGCGCCATAGGCAGCACGGTCGCCGGCTCGCAGGTCAGCAGCTCGCCGTCGGCGCGAACCTCATAAGTTTCCGGATCGACTTCGACATGCGGCGTCGCGTCGTTGAGCACCATGGAGCGCTTGCCGATGCCGCCGCGCGTGTTCTCGACCGCGATCATCGCCTTGTCGACACCCAGCCTGCCCTGCAGTCCGGCGTCGAGGGCGGCCTTCGAGACGAAGGTGACCGATGAATTGGTCAGCGCCTTGCCATAGGCGCCGAACATCGGCCGGTAGTGCATCGGCTGCGGCGTCGGGATCGAGGCGTTGGGATCGCCCATCGGGGCCGCGGCGATCGAGCCGCCGACCAGCACCATCTCCGGCTTGACGCCGAAGAAGGCCGGATTCCACAGCACCAGATCGGCGCGCTTGCCGACCGTGATCGAGCCGATCTCCTTCGATAGGCCATGCGCGATGGCCGGATTGATGGTGTATTTGGCGATGTAGCGGCGGACGCGGAAATTGTCGTTGTCGCCGGTCTCGCCGGGCAGCGCGCCGCGCTGGCGTTTCATCTTGTCGGCGGTCTGCCAGCAGCGGATCGCCACCTCGCCGACACGGCCCATGGCCTGGCTGTCGGAGGAGATGATCGAGAAGGCGCCGATGTCGTGCAGTATGTCCTCGGCGGCGATCGTCTCCTTGCGGATGCGGCTTTCGGCAAAGGCGATGTCCTCGGGGATCGAGGGCGACAGATGATGGCAGACCATCAGCATGTCGAGATGCTCGGCCAGCGTGTTGACCGTGTAGGGCCTGGTCGGATTGGTCGAGGACGGGATGACGTTGGGCAGGCCGCAGACCTTGATGATGTCGGGCGCATGGCCGCCGCCGGCGCCTTCGGTGTGGAAGGCGTGGATGGTGCGGCCCTTGATGGCCGCCACCGTGTTCTCGACGAAGCCCGATTCGTTCAGGGTGTCGGTGTGGATCATCACCTGCACATCGTAGGCGTCGGCGACCGACAGGCAGCAGTCGATCGCCGCCGGCGTCGTGCCCCAGTCCTCATGCAGCTTCAGCGAGCAGGCGCCGGCCAGCACCATCTCTTCCAGCGCCGCCGGCTTTGACGCGTTGCCCTTGCCGGACAGGCCGATGTTCATCGGGAAGGCGTCGAAGGATTGGATCATGCGCGCCATGTGCCAGGGGCCGGGCGTGCAGGTGGTGGCTAAAGTGCCATGCGCCGGGCCAGTGCCGCCGCCCAGCATCGTGGTGACGCCGCTCATCAGCGCTTCCTCGATCTGCTGCGGGCAGATGAAGTGGATATGCGCGTCGAAGCCGCCGGCGGTCAGTATCTTGCCTTCGCCGGCGATGATCTCCGTGCCCGGGCCGATGATGATGGTGACGCCAGCCTGCGTGTCCGGATTGCCGGCCTTGCCGATGGCAGCGATGCGGCCGTCCTTGAGGCCTATATCGGCCTTGACGATGCCGAGGAGCGCGTCGACGACCAGCGCATTGGTGATGACGGTATCGACCGCGCCGCCCGCCCGCGTGACCTGGCTTTGGCCCATGCCGTCGCGGATGACCTTGCCGCCGCCGAATTTCACTTCCTCGCCATAAACGGTGAGGTCTTTTTCGACCTCGATAAACAGCTCGGTGTCGGCAAGCCGCACCTTGTCGCCGACCGTCGGTCCATACATCTGCGCGTAGGCGACACGGCTAATCCTGGCCATCAGCGATTGCTCCCGAAATTCAGCTTGCCAAAACCAACGTTGTTTGGGCGCGGGCTGCACATTGTCGCCACCCAATGGTCACGCAATGACCCGCTCGGCGACACCTTGAGCGCCCATTTGGACGTTCCTCTCGGGCGCTTGAGGCGGGCGAAACCACTCCAAAACCGATGGAAGGAATATCCATGCGCAAAGCGATAGTTCTCGCCGCGACCGCCACCCTGATGATGGCGGGCGCCGCGAATGCCCAGCAGCAGCCGACGCCGCAGCCCAGCCCGGCGCCAACCGCTCCGGCTGCACCGAAAGCTCAGCCCGCGGTGCCGGCGATCCAGAGCGTCAACGTCGTCGACATCACCGAACTGCCCAAGGACACACAGACACAGGTCAACCAGATCGTGGCGCAGCGCGGCGATGCAGGCCTGCAGACCTTGCGCAAGTCGATCGACTCGACGCCCAAGGTGAAATCCGCGCTTCAAGCCAAGGGCGTGACCTCCGCGCAGGTGATCGCGGCCAGCATGCAGCCCAACGGCGCGCTGACGCTGATCACCAAGAAGGCGAGCTGATTGCGCGCCCAGGCGGGCCGCATCGCGGTCCGCCAACCATATCTTGAAGGGAATGCGGGCCGCCTGCCCGCTTTTGAAGGGAACCTGCGGCCAAGCAGGACCGTTTCGCTGTTTTCGCCCCGTCACGAGTTCAGTCAGGAGCGAGCGATGGCGAAGTGCCGTGCAAAATGGAGTTGCGTGGCTGCCGCCGCGCTTTTGGTGGCCGCGCCCCACGCGGCACCCGCGGCGCAGCCGTTGGACAGCGGCAAGCCTGCCGCGGTGATCGTCGATTCCCACATCCGTCAGGAAGAGACGCTCTCCAGCACGGAAGCCGGAAAGGTCATAACGGCTATCGACCGCACCCGCGAGAATATCGGCACGGTGCGCAAGACCACCAAGCTCGACACGGTCGACATCGTGTTCCTGACCGATGCGGCGCGCAGCGAAGGCGGGCCGCCGCCGGCCATCGAGAACAAGGTCAAGCAGCATAAGGACGATGTGGCCGAACTGCGCCAGGAGATCGAGGCGAATGCCCTGCTCTTCAACGCGATCGATTCGCGGCGCCTGCAGGCCGAGGACGTGCTCGCGGTGGAGTTCGACAATCCCGGCAGGATCGTCATCTATGCCGCCGCCAAACCCCCGAAGTGATGGCCGCCGAAGTGATTTGAGCGCGCCGGCCACCGTCACAACTTGCCCATCACCTTCTGCTGGAAACCATAGACCTCGCGCTTGCCGCCCAGCGGCACCAGCGTGACATCGCGCTCCTGTCCCGGCTCGAAGCGCATGGCGGTGCCGGCGGCGATGTCGAGCCGCATGCCGCGCGCGCGTTCGCGGTCGAATTTCAGGCCCTCATTGGTCTCGAAGAAATGATAGTGGCTGCCGACCTGGATCGGCCGGTCGCCGCTGTTGGCGACCTTGAGCGTCACCTTCGGCAGCCCCTTGTTGAGCTCGATCTCGCCTTTGGCCGCAATGACTTCGCCGGGGATCATCGCGCCCTCACAACACGCCGAAGGCGAGGCCGACGCCGACCGCAGCACATGCCGCACCTGCGGCGCGCACCAGCCGGCGGAAGCGCAGGCCGAGGCCGAGAGCCGCCGCGATGCCGATGCCGTGCAGCAGCGCCGTGGCCACCGCGAAGCCCGCCATATAGTCCAGCCCGCCGGCGTTTTCCGGCACTTCCGTGCCATGGGCGTGACCGTGGAATAACGCGAACAGGCCGATGACGGCGACACCGGCCGAGACCGGCAGGTCGATCGCCAGCGCCACGAGCAGGCCGAGCGCCACGACGGAAGCGAGGATGCCCGGCTCGACGAAGGGCACCGGCACATGCAGCATGCCGAGCCCACCGCCGAGCAGCATCACGCCGACAAAGGCAAGCGGCCAGGCCCAGATCGCCTTGCCGCCCTTGAGCGCCGCCCACAGGCCGACGGCGATCATGACCGTCATGTGGTCGAGGCCGGACAGCGGATGCGCGAAGCCGGCGGCAAAAGACGAGGTGGAGCCTGCGCCGACATGGGCGTAGGCCGGCATGGCGGCCGCCAGGAAAAGGATCGCGGCAAGTGTGGTACGTTTCGTCGAAGCGGGGATCATCTTTCTGCCCTTCCAATTGACCTGTTCAAGCGGCCTTGCGCGGACCGCTGCCTTCGGCCTTGAGCACGCGCCTGGTCGATGGCGGATACTTCGTCAGCCTGGCCGCCGGCCGGATCGGCCGCGGCGCGAAATTGCCGCCGCAATTGGGGCAGACGCCGCCCAGCACATTGTCGACGCAGTCGGCGCAGAAGGTGCATTCGAAGGTGCAGATCAGCGCATCCGCCGCCTGCGGCGGCAGATCCTTGTCGCAGCATTCGCAATTCGGCCTGAGCTCCAGCACGGGTCGTTCTCCTCACCTGATCGGTTCGTGCACGGTCACCAGCTTGGTGCCGTCGGGAAACGTCGCCTCGACCTGGACGTCGTGGATCATCTCGGCAATGCCGTCCATGACCTGGGCGCGGGTCACGACATGGGCCCCCGCCTCCATCAGTTCCGCGACCGGGCGGCCGTCGCGCGCGCCCTCGACGACGAAGTCGGTGATCAACGCGATGGCTTCGGGATGGTTGAGCTTGACGCCGCGCTCCAGCCGCTTGCGCGCCACCATCGCCGCCATGGCGATGAGCAGCTTATCTTTTTCACGCGGCGTCAGGTTCATGCGATGTCCCGGTATTCCAAATCAGAGTGACCACAATTTAGGCAGACCCGCCCGCCCATTGAGCAGTTCGACGAGCGGAACCAGCCGCTTGCGGAGCAGGTAACCGTCGCCGGCACAAAGCCTCGCAAGAAGCTTGCCAGATCGGCCGACGCTCCAGAAACTGGCGCCGCCGATAACGGGGCCACCGATGGCGGGATCGCCGATGATGGCGCGGGCCGGCTCCAGCAGGCTTTCAGCCCGCGGCGAAACGAGCAGCAACGTGGCGACGGCCAGCGCGCCGCCGGTCGCCGCCGGCCGCTTGAGCGTTGCCGCGATATCCGGGCCGATCCGGAAATCCTCGGCATGGATCAGCGCGCCGCCCTGGCGGACCCGCCAGCGGTCATGGAAACGGCCTCGAACCGTCCGCTCGCCCATCGCCAGCCGGCCGAACAGCGCGGCTTCCAGCACCAATGCCTCGGCATCGTCGCCAAGCTCGACATCCAGCGTACGGGCGAAGGCGGCGCGGTCGAAAACGATGGTTTCCTGCGGTAGCCAGGCCAAGCGGCCACCTGGACCGACCCGCAGGCGGACGCTTGTCTCGGCCCTGTCGGCGGCGGCGCGATAGACCTTCTCGCAGGCCTGGGTGGTGATGGCGGCGGAGGCGGCGGCGCCGACCTCGACCGCCCAGCCGAGACGATCGCCGCCGGTCAGCCCGCCAGCCGTGTTGATCAGCACCGCCTCGAGCGGATCGCCTTCTACCGCCGGCAGGCGAATCTTGGCCGATCCGTCCTGGTAAAGCCGCTGCAGGCGCGTCCGACCGTCGTTTTTGCCGCAGAAAAGCCTGCCCAAGCCGGCAACACGTTGCGCGGCAAGCAAGGAAAGGGGTGCCAAGGGCGAGGCAGGTTGGGATGTCAAGGTGTCGTCGATCATGTCCATGATCCAGGTTAAGCACTCCGGCGGCTTTGTCGATATCGCTTGTTGCTTGACATCGTTTCGGTTTCTATAGAGGGAAGCCACCTTGGAGCGGTCGCGCGGTACCTGGCGAGGTAAGGGCGACGGTGTTTGTTGGGTCCGGGAATCAAAAAGGGGCGCTGATCAGTTGGCGTCGGGCAACGACAGGGGAAGGAACCGAATGGCTGACCAACTGACGACCGAGATCATCGAAAAGATCAAAGCGCACGCCGATACCGGCGGCGAGGAAATCACCACCAGCACCGATCTTGGCACGCTCGGCATCCATTCGTTGGAGCTGACCGAGATCATCTTCGATCTCGAGGAAAAATACGGCATCGAGATCGAGATGAACACGGTCGACGCCTGGAGCAATCTCAAGAACGTCGGCGACATGGTCGAGGCGGTTCGCGAACTGATCGCGAAAAAAGCCTGACTTCATGCAGAAACGCGTCGTCATCACCGGCATTGGCGGGATTTGCGGGCTTGGCAATGGCGTGCCGGCGATGTGGGACGCCATGCGCGCCGGCCGCTCGGCCATCGGTCCCATCGACAACCCGTCGCTGCATGACCTCAAGGTCAAGACCGGCTGCGAGATCAAGGAATTGCCTGACCATGGCATCGACCGCAAGCAGGTCGTGTCGATGGATCGCTTCAGCCTGCTGGCGGTGATCGCCGCGCGCGAGGCCATGCGGCAGTCCGGATTGACGGCGCATGCCGACAACACCTACCGGATGGGCGCAATCGTCGGTATCGGCGTCGCGGGCTTCGAGACCATCGAAGAGAATTACCGCGCCATCCTGCTCGAGGGGCGCAACCGCGCCGCCATCTTCACCGTGCCGAAAGTGATGCCGGGCGCGGCCGCCGGCCAGGTCAGCATGGCGCTCGGGCTGCGCGGCCCCGTCTTCGGCGCCACTTCAGCCTGCTCTTCGGCCAACCATGCGATTTCCTCGGCCGTCGACCAGATCAGGCTCGGCCGCGCCGACGTGATGGTCGCCGGCGGCACCGAAGCGCCATTGGTGTGGGGCGTGCTCAAGGGCTGGGAGGCGCTCAGGGTGCTTTCGCCCGACACGTGCCGGCCGTTCTCGGCCGATCGCGCAGGCCTGGTGCTCGGCGAAGGCGCCGGCATGGCGGTGCTTGAAAGCTACGATCACGCGATGGCGCGCGGCGCCACCATTTTAGCCGAGATCGCCGGCGTCGGGCTTTCGGCCGACGCCTCCGACATCGTCGCGCCGACTGTCGAGGGACCGGAGGCGGCCATGCGTTTCTGCCTGGCGGATGCCGGGCTCAATCCCGAAGATGTCGACTATCTCAACGCGCACGGCACCGGCACCAAGGCCAACGACCAGATCGAGACCGCGGCGATCAAGCGCGTCTTCGGCGAGCATGCGCGTTCGCTTTCGGTGTCGTCGACCAAGTCGATGCATGCGCATTGCCTCGGCGCTTCCGGCGGGCTGGAGATGATCGCCTGCGTGATGGCAATCCGCGACGGCATCGTGCCGCCGACCGCCAATTACCGCGAGCCGGACCCGGAATGCGACCTCGACGTGACGCCGAACACGGCGCGCGAACGCAAGGTGCGCGCCGCGCTCAGCAACAGTTTCGCCTTCGGCGGAACCAATGCGGTGCTGGCCTTCAAGGCGGTCTGATCGCAGCCGGTCCGTCGACTGTGCGTGCATGGCAAGCCGCTTGCCGGTGTATTGATCCGGGCCGGGCGGGACCCTAACTCTTTGCTCACCCGCCATGAGCGCCGCCCGGCGCCGATCCGCATCCGGAGTTTCCGATGACCGACCTGTCCGCCTTTCCGATCGCCAAGCGCTGGCCGGCCAAGCACCCCGACCGCCTGCAGCTCTATTCCGCCACGACGCCCAATGGCGTGAAGGTCTCGATCGCGCTGGAGGAGATCGGCCTTGCCTATGAGCCGCATTACGTCGACATCGGCAAGAATGAGAGCTGGACGCCGGAATTCCTGTCGCTCAACCCGAACGGCAAGATACCGGCGATCATCGACCCGGACGGCCCTGGCGGCAAGCCGATCGGACTGTTCGAATCCGGCGCCATCCTGCTCTATCTGGCCGACAAGACCGGCAGGCTCATTCCCGCCGATCCGGCGCGGCGCTACGAGGCGATCCAGTGGGTGTTCTTCCAGATGGCGGCGATCGGCCCGATCTTCGGACAGGTCGGCTTCTTCCACAAATTCGCCGGGCGCGAGATTGCCGACAAGCGGCCGCTGGAGCGTTACCGCGACGAATCGCGGCGCCTGATCGGCGTGCTGGAGACGCGCCTCAAGGGCCGCAAGTGGATCATGGACGACGACTACACCATTGCGGACGTGTCGATGCTGGGCTGGGTGCGCAACCTGATCGGCTTCTACGAGGCGCGGGAACTGGTCGGCTTCGACGATTTCCCGATCGTTGCCGAGTGGCTGGAGCGCGGCCTGGCGCGGCCGGCGGTGAAGCGGGGCCTCACCATCCCGGCGAAGGGCTGAAGGCGATTCCGGTAAAGGCGTGCGGTGGTGGGAACAAAAAAGCCCTGCGGGCGCACTTGACCGAGGTCGATCGCGCGGCCCATGCCGGACTGGTTTCGACGCTCGGCAAAAAGGCGCTTTGGCTGAAGGTGGCGGTGGGCGCGGCTAGCGCTCACGTTGAAGACTAGCCGAAACCCCCGTCGTCATACTCGGGCTTGATCCGAGTATCCATGCCGTGACCTCTGCCGTAGAGGGCAACGGTGCAGAATTCTGCAACCAGAGCAATGCTTTAGCGTCACGGCATGGATTCCAGGGTCTGCGCGCGTCGCTTCGCTCCTTGCTCCGCTTAGAATCACGACCGAGCTGTCGTGGCGGCCAATCGCGAAGGTCCGGCTCGGCGACTTCGCCGTCCGGAATCGCGTAAAAGGGCTATTTCGCCTTGGCCTTGGCGCCACCGCGGCCGAACACGGACGCCGCGAGCCGTGCGGTAGCAACAACCGCTCCTGTGGCGACGCCTGCCACGGTGCGGATCGGCCCTGACTTCTTTGCCGCCGGCTTGGGGTGCTTCGCGGCCTTGGCCGCGACCTTGTGGACCGCGCCGGGCGTCACTCTCTTGGGCGTCGCCTTGCCGAAACTCGGCTTGGCGTCTTTTGATCGCTCCGCGATTGCGGGGCCGGCGCCAGCCTTGGCCTGCGTCGTCCTGGATTGGTTGGCCTTGCCTTTCTTGGGCGCGGGTTTTCTGCTGTTGGTTGCCATCTGACGGCTCCTGCTCTTTTCTTTTCGCAACTCCGGACGAAAAGCGCTGCTCGCCTTCCTGGAATTGCTCCGGCGCCGGACAATTCGGGATAGGGGCATAACGGCGTGAAAACCTTAAAGTTCCCGCCGGAAACTATTGAAAATTGAGCAGGTTAACCAATGACCAGTCATTAACCAATGACCATGTCGGCCTGCCGGCGCCGCGCCAGCACCCGCTCGATATTGGGCATGTCGTTGGAGGCGATCCAGGCGCGGGCGTCCTCGTCGGACTTGCCATGCTCGCGCCAGCGCTCCATCAGGCGGCGCTCGAGCTCAGCCCGCGGCACGTCGACGAAGATGGTGAAATCGAACAGAGGCGCCAGCCGCGACCACGGCTCCTCGTCGAGCAGCAGGTAGTTGCCCTCGACCAGGATGAACTTGGCGTCGGCGCCGACGATTTCGGCGGCCGCGCGCGACAGTTCGATGCTGCGATCGAAGACCGGAATGGCGATGTCGGGCTCGCCCGAGCGGATGCGCTTCAACAGCGTCTCGAAGCCGGCGAAATCGAAGGTCTCCGGCGCGCCCTTGCGAGGGCGCAGGCCGCGACGGTCGAGGATGATGTCGTCATAATGGAAGCCGTCCATCGGCACGACATCGGATGAGCCCTCCGGCAAAAGCTCATGCAGTGAGGCGGACAGTGTCGACTTGCCGGAGCCGGGCGGACCGGCGATAGCGACGACGAAGCGCTTGGCCTTGCCGGCGCGCTTGAAGATGGCGGCGGTGATATGGGCGATCTCGGACATCGGCGGCTTTCCGGCTGCGGTTCGGCTGGCATCTTGGCGGGTATGGATGGAAATTTCAAACCTGGTTTCTTGATGCCGAAGTTTCGACCGCTTTCCCGCCTTCGAGATTGGCCGAGACGCCCATCCCATCGTCATCCACGGGCGGAGCAAGGAGCGAAGCGCTTCGCTCCTTGCTCCGCCCTGGAATGACGAACTCTCAGGCGCTCTGGCCCGACCTCTCAGGCAGGAACCGTGCGCCCGATGCGCAGGAAGCCACCGTCGAAGGGCAGCTCCCGCGCCGCGCCGCCGGCGGCGAGGACGCGCAGGCGATCAGGCGCCGATACCAGGCCGCTCGGCGGCTCGACCTCGTCGAACGGAACCCCACCGATGACGTGGCGGAACGAGACCGACCGCCCCTCGGCGAGCGCGAAGGCCGTCGCCACGCCTTCATGCTTCAGCCAGTTGTCGCCGAGCGAGGCGGCGTGGCCGACGGCCGTGCGGCCGTCCTCGACGCCGAGCACGCCGATATGGCGGCCGCTCCAGGGCGCGTAGTCGCGACCGCCATTCGAGAACCACAGCATGGTCACCGGCAGTTCGGCCGGGTTCTTCAGCACCAGCACAAGGTCCTGCTCGGCGCGGCGGGCGATCGCCGTCCAGCCCGGGCCGCCGTGATCCGCCTCGACCAGGGTGATGAAGTCCTCGCGCCGGTCTTCCATGCGGTAATCGGTGAGGTCGGTGGTGCCACCGGCGGCCAGCGGGAACCGCGCGAGATCGCCGGCGCGGGCCGGATAGGCCAGCATGGACCGGCCGCGCGCCGGATCCGGCTCCGGCGGCGTCGGGGGCGTGACCGCCATGCGCTTGGGCGAGAAGGCTAGCCGGCCGCCGCCCGTCATCACCGTCATCGGATGATGGGCGACGGAGATCGCGCCGGAGCCGCCGGAAAAGATGTGTTCCTGGTAGAGGAAGGGGTGGCCGTCGCGCAGCGTGAAGACCTTGTCGATGGTGGCGCCTATGACCTTGCGGCGCAGCCGGAAGACGGCGCGCCAGCCGCCCGCAATGGCGCCGTTCTCGACGACGTCCCACGCACTGTTGGCCGACCACCCATGCAGGGGTGCCGCCTCGACATCGCTGGTGGAGAACGGCGCGCAGAGGAAATCGCCGGACAGGCGGACCGTGCCTTCGGGCAGGTTTTCCGGCAGGCTTTCGCGCGGCGATCCGACCCAGGGGGCGCGATGCAGGGGTTTTAGAACGCGACCGTCGGCCTCGATATCCATCGCGGCGATATGGCCGACCGCGAGATCGAGCGAGACCGAGATGCCTTTTGCGCCGATCGTGACCGTATCCATGAATGCCTCCCGCGAATCTTTGAGGATAGCAAAGCCTGTCCGATGGAGGGCGCGCAAGCGGGGCGTCTGGCATTTTGCATCAGACGCGGCCGGAGCCGCCACTTGTGGTCGCAAACGCTTGCCCTTATTGCCCTGCCGGGCATTTATCCCCGTAAACGGGGAGAAAGAGGCATACTACTGCCTCTTATACTCCCTGACCGGCGATTTCGTGCCGTCGGTATAGGTCACCTGCACCGCCATCGATTTCACGTCGTCCTTGACCTTGAAATAGGGCTGGTAGTCGGAGGGAATGGCGTAAGGGTCCTTGGCGTCGCAAGGCGGCATCTTGATCTCCTTATCGAGCCCCGTGCCGTTCAGGCTGTAGTGCAGTTCCTTGATGGCGCAGCGGTAGGACAGCATCTGGGTGAAATAGACGAGGCCGTGATTACCGCCGGAGTCGAAGGCGATCCATGACGTCCAGAACTGGTCGAGGATCTGCTTGTTCTCCTGCTGCAGCGCGGCATCGGGGTCGAAGCGGATGGCGAAGGGACCGGTCTCGCGGCCCCGGATGTCGAGATATTTGATCGCGATGGTGGACGCGGCGGTGCTGTCGGGCAATTCGAAGCTCGGATTGGGCATCGGCTTGCCGGTGCGCTGGTCGTTCATCGCCATCAGACCGGTATAGGTGAACGAGCCGCTATCGCCGAGCCGCCAGGAAATCGCCGTCGCCGGCTCGGGCAGCGAGATCGTCATCGACCAGCCGGCGTTGGAGCGGGTCGGCGTCAGTGTCGGCGCGAAGCGCGATGGGTCGAGCACGTCGCCAAGGGCGGCCAGCCGGCTGCGGCTGCGGTCCAGCCAGTCGGCCAGTTGCGTCTGGTCGACGAAATATTTGAGCAGGCCGCCGTCCTTCTCGTAGGAGGAGAATTTGGTCAACGCCTGCGCCTCGCTGCGCTTGTCGGCGAGCGTCTGGCTGCCCAGGCGGTCCTCGGAGAACTCCTGCGCCAGCAGGAAGTAAGCCGGCGCGTAATCCGGATTGGCTGAAATGAAAGCGTTGAGCTTGTCGAGCCGCTGGGCATCGTCGAACTGAAGGAGATGGACGAGCTTGATCGACGGCGCCTTGGCCTTTTCGGCCAGTGAGCCGAACACTTCGCGGGCGCCGGCCTTGCCGTCCTGGACCCTGAGCAGCGTGGCGAAGCGCGTATAGGGATCGATGGCGTCGACATCGAAGCCGGCAAAGGCGAGATAGGAACGGCGGGCGTTCAGCATGTCGCCGGCCAGCTCATAGACGCGGGCATTGTGGTAGAACTCGTCCGGGCGCTTGGGATCGGCGATCGCCCCTCCCTGGGCCGAAAGCTGCGCAAAGCCCTTGGCAATCGTGTCGATCGAAGCGGCGATCTGCTCGGTCGTCGCCTGCAGCTTTTCGGCCTGTGCCTGCTGCTGTTGCTGGCCCGCGGCGAGTGTGTCGGTGGTTTGCTTGACCGCCTCGACGGTTTTCTGTGTCTGAGCGCCTTGCTCAGCCTGCTGCTGCTGGGCGGAGGCGATCTGCTCGGATTTCTGCGCGACCGTATCGGTCGCCTGCTTCACCGCCTCCACGGTCTTCTGCGTCTCGGCGCCCTGCGCGGTCTGCCTAGTCTGCGTCTGCGCGATCTCTTCGGTCGTCTTTGCCACCGCGTCGGTGGATTTCTTGACGTCCTCGACGGTCTTCTGCGTTTCGGTGACGGTCTTTTCGATCTTCGCCACTTTTTCGGAGACGATGCCCAGCGACTGCTGCAGCTCGGCGACCGCCGGCACGAGATTGGCGATCACGCCGTTCTGCGAATTGGTTTCCTGCTGGATGCCGTAGATGCCGCCGGCGATCGCCGCGGCGCTGGTGGCGAAGATCAGCGCCGGCATGGCTTTTGCCGCCAGCACCAGGCGCAGCACCATGGCGATGGCGATGATCAAAGCCGCGACCGCGGCGCCCAGCGCGATATAGGCGGCGAAGGGTCCGAGCGGGTTGAGCACGTCGCCGACCGCGCCGCTGACGAAGGCGAAGCTCGCCGCCCATTTGCCGGTGCGGCTGAGCGAGGCCCTGAGCAGCGAAGTCGTACCTGTGGCGATTTCCGACATGCCGATCCCCCCAAATCGATGCGCCATCATAGCGGCAAGGGGGCGGGGATGGCAAAGCGGGGGCTGGCTATTGGCGAAAGCCTAACCAGCATCCGATCTCCCCCAAGGGGCCTACAAGGGGAGATCAGCCGGCGCCTCCGCCTCGCCAACCAAATTCACTCAGCTATTTTCATCCCCACCCCTTGGCATTGGCTGGCGCCATGCCATCATCGCGCATCGGCTGTGGAGGCCGATTCTACCTCGGGGGTCTTCATGTCCATCTCTTTCGCGCGCCGCGCTGCCGTCGCGCTTTTGCTTGCCGTGCCGTTCGCACCCGCCGCTCATGCCGGCGACGTCACGTTCCAGATCAAGAACAACCATCCCAACGCCATGCGCGTCGAGCTCTACAGCCAGGACCGCGACTATGTCTGGCCGGGCGAGGGCAAGGATTTCTACCTCGACGACGGAGAGACCAAGCAATTGCCGATCTCCTGCAACGAGGGCGAGAAGATCTGCTACGGCGCCTGGGTCGACGGCGACGAGAGCACCTATTGGGGCGTCGGCCCGAACAACAAGGAAACCTGCGAAGACTGCTGCTACACCTGCAGTGGCGGCCAGACCGAGGAGATCGACCTGGAGCAGTAGCGGGAGGCGTTTCCCCTTCTCCCCTTGTGGAAGAAGGGAAAGGCTGCCCATCCTCCCAGCTTGACGCCCTTCGCACCGCCGCCCTAGCCTTGCCTCAACCCACTAGAGGAGAGCCCCATGGCAGGCACGGTCGAAGGCGAGAAGATCGACGTTTCTTTCAGCGGCAAGCGCTGCATCCATTCGCGCAATTGCGTGCTCGGCAACCCGCATGTCTTCGTGCCCAACGCTCCGGGCGAGTGGATCCACCCGGAGGCGGCCAGCGTCGAGCAGGTCGTGGCGCTGGCGCAGAATTGCCCGTCCGGCGCCATCACCTACAACCGTAAGGACGGCGGCCCGCAGGAGAAGCCGCCGGTGGTCAACACCGTGCGGTTGAGGGAGAACGGTCCGCTGGCGGTGCATGCCGAGATCGTGCTGGGCGACGAAACCCTCTTGCGCGCCACGCTCTGCCGCTGCGGCCTGTCGCAGAACAAGCCGTTCTGCGACAACAGCCACATCAAGGGCGGCTTCACCGCCACCGGCGAGCCGCCGCTGAAGGAAGCGCAGGTGCTGGAAGCACGGGATGGCCCGCTGAAGGTCACGCCCACCGTCAACGGCCCGCTCAAGGTCGAAGGCAATGCCGAGATCGTCACCGGCACCGGCCACACCATCGCCCGCACCACCAAGGTCTTCCTCTGCCGCTGCGGGCATTCGGCCAACAAGCCGTTTTGCGATGGGAGCCATAAAAAGGTGGGGTTCGTGGGATGACAAGCGCCGCGCCGGCGTTAGTTAAGGATGAGGTTTCGCGCTCGGGAGGATATCCATCATGCGCACCATGCTCGTCCTTGCTTTGCTTGCCTTGGCCATGCCCGCCTATGCCGCCAATCACGCGGTCCAGATCAAGGGCATGAAATTCAACCCGTCGAAGGTCAGCGTTGCCGTTGGCGACACCATCACCTTCACCAATGCCGATCCGATGACGCACACCGCCACCGCGCTCGATGGTTCCTTCGACACCGGCCAACTCGCCACGGGCAAGAGCGCCAAGGTCAAGATAACAGCCGCCGGCGCGCACCCATTCCACTGCGCCATCCACAGCTCGATGAAGGGCACCGTCACGGCGAAGTAGGCGGCGCTGAGGGCGCCCGCAACCCAAGCCTTGAGACGTCGGCAGGACAGCCCCCCTCTCTGTCCTGCCGGCCATCTCCCCCCATGGGGGAGATCAGATGTCACGCCGGCTTTCGCTATTCCCCAACGTTGCAAGGGGAGCGCCGGCGCTGAAGCTGCCAATCTCCCCCTTGAGGGGGAGATGTCCGGCAGGACAGAGAGGGGGGCCTCGCGCCGACATCTCTTAGCGCCCAACGCCGCATCCTTGGCCCATCCCTCCCTCCTTTATCCGCCAGCGCGTATCGGCTAAGGGGCAGACATCAAACCTCTTGCCCGGACTGCCGCCCCAAATGACCGCCAAACCTCACCCTCTCTTCCTCGGCATCGACACCGGCGGCACCTACACCGACGCCGTGCTGTGGTCCGAGGAAGGTGGCCCCAAGGGAAAAGTTCTGGCCAAGGCGAAGTCGCTCACCACGCGCCACGATCTCGCCGTCGGCATTTCCGGAGCGGTGGACGCGGTGCTTCAGCAATCCGGCACCGACCCGGCCGCCATCAAGCTGGTCTCGATGTCGACGACTTTAGCCACCAACGCGCTGGTCGAGGGCCAGGGTGGGCGCGTGGCGCTGGTCATGATCGGCTTTTCCGAGGCCGACCTTGCCCGTGATGGGCTCAAGACCGCGCTGGGCACCGATCCCGTGGTGTTCTGCCCCGGCGGCCATGACGTGCATGGCAATGCCGCAAAACTCGACCTTTCAGGCCTCGAGGCGGCGCTCCCCGAACTCGGCGGCTCGGTGTCGGGCTTCGCCGTCTGCGCCTATTTCGCCACCCGCAACCCGGCGCATGAGCTTGCGGCCCGCGATCTCGTCCGCGAGAAGACCGGCCTGCCGGTCACCGCCAGTCATGAGCTTTCGGCCAAGCTCGGCGGCCCGCGCCGCGCGCTCACCACCTTGCTCAACGCCCGCCTGATCTCGATGATCGACCGGCTGGTCGCGGCGACCGAAGGTTTCCTCGCCAAACGCGGCATCGCGGCACCGCTGATGGTGGTGCGCGGCGACGGCGCGCTGGTGTCGGCGGCCTTCGCCCGCCAGCGGCCGATCGAGACGATCCTCTCCGGCCCCGCCGCCAGCCTTGTCGGCGCCCGCCACATGACCGGGCTGGACGACGCCATGGTCTCGGATATCGGCGGCACCACCACCGACGTCGCCGTGCTCGATGGCGGCCGGCCGCGCCTCGACCCGGAAGGCGCCACGGTCGGCGGTTTCCGCACCATGGTCGAAGCGGTCGCCATGCGCACCTTCGGCCTCGGCGGCGACTCGGAAGTGGCGCTGGAAGACGGCGCGCTCGACCCGAAAATCCTGCTTGGACCGCGCCGCCTGGTGCCGCTGGCGCTTTCCGGCATGGTGCATGGCGAGGCGGTGACGTCGGAACTGGAGCGCCAGCTGCGCGCGCCGAACCCCGGTCGCATGGACGGGCGCTTTGCCGTCCGCACCGGCGTGCCGGACCGGCTCGCCGCCGGCCTCACCGCGCCGGAAGCAAAACTCTACGAGACGATCGGCGCCACCCCGCTGGCGCTCGATAGGCTGCTCGCCTCCAACGCACAGAACGCCACGCTGAACCGGCTGGTGGCGCGTGGTCTCGTGCACATCAGCGGCTTCACCCCGTCGGATGCCGCGCATGTGCTGGGAAAACAGGCCAATTGGGACGCCGCCACCGCGCGCCTCGGCGCCGAGCTCTTCGCGCGCCGCCGCGACGGCCGCGGCCAGGCGATTGCGGCGACGCCGGAAGCATTGGCCGAGCGCGTGCTCGTCACGCTGACCCGCTGGTCGGCCGAATACATCCTCGAAACTGCCTTCGCCGAGGACGGGCTGGACGGCGCCGCCACCGTCGCGCACGCGCTGGTGCAGCGCGCGGTCGACGCCCATCCGGGCATCGCCCGCTTCACCGTCGCGCTCGACCGCCCGGTCATCGGCCTCGGGGCGTCGGCGCCGCTGCATTATGCAGGCCTGCCGCCGCTCGTCGGCAATGGTTGCATCGTGCCGGAAGACACCGACGTCGCCAACGCGCTCGGCGCCGTGGTCGGCCAGGTTCGCGTCTCGGCCGAAGCCCGCGTCAGCCAGCCCAAGGAAGGCCTGTTCCGCCTTGCCTCCGGCCAGACGGTGCGCGACTTCATCGACGAGGACAAGGCGATAGCGGCGGCCAAGGCCGATGTACGCGCGATCGCCGCCGAGCGCGCGAAAGACGCCGGCACCGACAGCGCCGAGATCGACGTCGCCACCGAGTTCAAGGTCTCGACCATCGAGGGCCAGCGCATGTTCATCGAGGCGCATGTGGTGGCAGTGGCGTCGGGACGGCCGCGGATCGCGGTGTGAGGGCGCTTTTTTTCCTTCTCCCCTTGTGGGAGAAGGTGGATCGGCGCGCAGCGCCGAGACGGATGAGGGGTGTTCCAGCGGAGTGAGACGCTGGTTTTCCCTGGAGCACCCCTCATCCGTCGCCTTCGGCGACACCTTCTCCCACAAGGGGAGAAGGAGAAGGCAGCGCTCCCTACACCCTAAGCCGAATTGACCCCGCAACCCCAAACATGCCAAAGGCCCGGCAAGCTACCTATCTGGAGACGTGCTGATGACCGACCGCATCGAGATCGCCGGGTTGCAGATTGCCCGGGAGCTCCATGACTTCGTGGCCGAAGAGGCCGCAGTCGGCACCGGCATCGACGCCGAACAATTCTGGACCGGATTTTCAGAGATCGTCCACGACCTCGCGCCGAAGAACCGCGCGCTGCTGGCCAAGCGCGACGCCATGCAGGAAAAGCTCGACGGCTGGTATCGCGAAAACGGCGCGCCGATCGACATGGAAGTCTACAAGAATTTCCTGAAGGAGATCGGCTATCTGGTGCCGGATGGCCCGGCCTTCAGCGTCAGCACGGATCATGTCGACCCCGAGATCGCCGTCGTCGCCGGGCCGCAGCTCGTCGTGCCGGTGATGAATGCGCGCTATGCGCTCAACGCCGCCAATGCGCGCTGGGGCTCGCTCTACGACGCGCTCTACGGCACCGACGCCATTCCCGAGACCGGCGGCGCCGAGAAGGGCAAGGGGTTCAACCCCGCGCGCGGCGCCAAGGTGATCGCCTGGGCCAGGGATTTCCTCGACCAGTCGGTGCCGCTGACCACGGGCAGATGGGCCGGCGTCAATGGGCTGACGGTCGAGAACGGCGCGTTGAAGCTGGGCGAGGGCGCCGGCGCCACGACGCTCGCCGACCCGAAACAGTTCGCCGGCTATCGCGGCGATGCCGCCAATCCCGAAGCCGTGCTCCTGGTGAAGAACGGGCTGCACATCGAGATCGTCATCGATCGCGCCAACCAGATCGGCAGGACCGATGCCGCGGGCATCGCCGACGTCATCCTGGAATCGGCTCTCACCACCATCCAGGACTGCGAGGATTCGGTCGCGGCCGTCGATGCCGAGGACAAGGTCGTCGTCTACCGCAACTGGCTCGGCCTGATGAAGGGCGACCTGGCGGAAGAGATCACCAAGGGCGGCAAGAGCTTTACCCGCACCCTCAATCCGGACCGCCGCTACACGGCGCCGAATGGCGGCCAGCTGCTTTTGCCCGGACGCTCGCTGATGCTGGTGCGCAATGTCGGCCACCTGATGACCAATCCGGCGATCACCGACCGCGACGGCAACGAGGTGCCGGAAGGCATCATGGATGCCGCGCTCACCGCGCTGATCGCGCTGCACGATGTCGGCGAGAACGGCCGGCGCGCGAATTCCCGCGCCGGTTCGATGTATGTGGTGAAGCCGAAGATGCATGGGCCGGAGGAGGTCGCCTTCGCCGTCGAGATCTTCGATCGCGTCGAGGCGCTGCTCGGCATGCCGAAAAACACCATCAAGATGGGCATCATGGACGAGGAGCGGCGCACCACCGTCAACCTCAAGGAAGCGATCCGCGCCGCGAAGGAGCGCGTGGTGTTCATCAACACCGGCTTCCTCGACCGCACCGGCGACGAGATCCACACCTCGATGGAAGCCGGCCCGATGATCCGCAAGGGCGACATGAAGCAGGCCGCCTGGATCTCCGCCTATGAGGCCTGGAATGTCGATACGGGCCTCGAATGCGGGCTGGCCGGCCACGCCCAGATCGGCAAGGGCATGTGGGCGATGCCCGACCTGATGGCGGCGATGCTGGAGCAGAAGATCGCGCACCCCAAGGCCGGCGCCAACACCGCCTGGGTGCCGTCGCCGACAGCCGCGACGCTGCACGCCACGCACTATCACAAGGTCGATGTGCACGCCGTGCAGGCGGCGCTGAAGAGCCGGCCGAAGGCGAAGCTCGACGATATTCTCTCGGTGCCGGTCGCGGTGCGGCCGAACTGGACGCCGGATGAGATCCAGCGCGAGCTCGACAACAATGCGCAGGGCATTCTGGGTTACGTCGTGCGCTGGATCGACCAGGGCGTCGGCTGCTCGAAAGTGCCTGATATCAACGATGTCGGCCTGATGGAGGACCGCGCCACGCTGCGCATCTCCTCGCAGCACATCGCCAACTGGCTGCGCCACAAAGTGTGCTCGGAGATCCAGGTGCGTGACTCGCTGCAGCGCATGGCGGCCATCGTCGACCGCCAGAATGTCGGCGACCCGCTCTACCGGCCGATGGCCCCTGACTTCGACAATTCCATCGCCTTCCAGGCCGCCTGCGACCTGGTGTTCAAGGGCACGGTGCAGCCCAACGGCTATACCGAGCCGGTGCTGCACGCGCGGCGGCTGGAGCTGAAGGCGCGAGAGCGGTAGCGCGGCGTCGGCCATCCCTTGAGGGCCCGCAAGGAGCGGAGATTGACAGCGTTGCCAGCGGCGCGAACCTCCAAAAGCTGGGCAAATGCCTTCTTGCCCCCCGTTAACCAGTTGGACGCGGCACATGGGTTACGTTAGCTTCGCCGCGTCTCAGCAACAGCTTTAGAAACGTTCTTGCCCCGTCCCTTCCCTTTCCTCCAGAAACTCATCGCCGCGCTGGCCCTGCTTTTGCTGGTCGCCGGCTGCACGACGGCCGCGCCGCCGGAAAGCGTGCTCGCCGTGCCGGCGCAGCCGCAGAAATATGCCGCGATCGTGGTCGACGCCTCGTCGGGCAAGACCTTGTTCGAGGTCAATTCGAGATCGCAGCGCTATCCGGCGTCGCTGACCAAGATGATGACGCTCTACATGCTGTTCGAGGCGATGGAGAGCGGCCGTGTCAGCAAGGAAACGCGGATCCCGGTTTCCGACCACGCCGCCTCGCAGCCGCCGACGAAATTGCGTTTTAGGCACGGCGAGACGATCGACGTCGATTCCGCCATCCGCGCCATGGTGGTGAAGTCGGCCAACGACGTGGCGGTGGCGGTGGGCGAATATCTGGGCGGTGGCTCCGAGGACCAGTTCGCCGCCATGATGACCGCCAAGGCGCGCTCGCTCGGCATGAGCGGCACCAATTTCCGCAACGCCTGCGGCCTGCCCGACGACGGCCAGGTGACCACGGCGCGCGACATGGCGGTGCTGGGCATGGCGCTGGAAAAGCGCTTCCCGCAGCATTTCCACTATTTCTCCGAAAGCGACTTCATGTTCCGCGGCCGGCTGGTGCGCGGCCATAACGACATGCTGGGGCGCGTGCGCGGCGTCGACGGCATCAAGACCGGCTATATACGCGCCTCCGGCTACAACATCGTCACCTCCTACAATGCCGACGGGCGGCACCTGATCGTGGTGGTGATGGGCGCCGACTCAGCGCGGCAGCGCAACGACCATGTCGAGGCGCTGATCCAGAGGAGCCTGGGGCCGACGATCGCCGATGCAAGCCAGCCCAAGCTCATGTATTCCGGGCAACAGCCCTCTGCCGCGCCGCTTCCCGGCTTGCCGCAGGCGGATTCGGCTTTGCCGGGATTGCCGCCGCCCGGTTCCGTGGCGTCCGCGTCGCCGCAGCCCAGCCAGCCGGCATCCGATTTTCCGTCGCCGGACCTGGCATCGCCCGGCGCGCCACTGCTGCCGGCGCAGTAGCGGAGCGAGGGGGAAAGTCTGAGACGTCGGCGGGACAGCGCCCCCCTCTGTCCTGCCGGACATCTCCCCCTCTTGGGGGGAGATTGGCAGCTTCGGCGACGGCGCTCGCCCTGCAACGGCTGCGATTGGCGAAGGCAGCCGTGACGGCTGATCTCCCCCCTTGAGGGGGAGATGTCCGGCAGGACAGAGAGGGGGGCGAAGGAACGCTGCCTATCTCGTTCTGAGGGTGCCCTGCCGTTGCTTATCTGACCACCAGCACCGGGATCTGCGTCAGCGACACCACTTCGGCGGTCTGGCTGCCCAGCACCAGGCGGCCGATGCCGCGGCGGCCGTGCGAGGCCATGACGATGAGGTCGCTGCCTTCCGCACCGGCGACCTCGAGGATCGCCTCGGCGGGCGTGCGGTTCTCGATATGCAGGGTCTTCGCCTCGACGCCCTTCGCAGCGGCCTCGGCCTTGCATTTGTCGAGCACCTCGCGGGCGTATTTGCGCGCGCTTTCCTCGTAATTGACCAGTTCGTCGGCGGCGACATAGCCGGCCATGGCGCCGCCCCAGGCGAGCGCCGGGAACGGCTCGGAGACGGTGACGAAGGCGACGGCGGCGCCGAGGCCCTTGGCCAGTTCGAGACCATGGGCGACGCCCTTGCCGGCGAGTTCCGAGCCGTCGGTGGCGATCAGGATTTTCTTGTACATGCTGGCGATCCCTCATTTGCGGGGCGACGCGCCCCAGGTGGCGGGAGCCTGAACCTTCAGGCCTGGCTTCGATATAGTCAGCCTACCAGGCCCGCCACAGGGGCCAGCCTGATCTGGATCAAGGCCAGCCGGCAGAGACGGTTGCTCCAGGGGTTGGGCGAGAAATCGCCAACGGCGCTCCCCCTCACCCAGCCTCCGCTTCGCTCGGCTGACCTCTCCCCGGCGGGGAGAGGAGATTGTCAGCGCCGGCGCTTCCTCTTCTCCCCGCCAGGGAGAAGGTGGCCGCGTAGCGGCCGGATGAGGGGCGAGCGCCGCCCTATTGGATAGCGGGCCAGCGAAGCAACCCGCCCCCCGCCGATCACAAGAACTTGTTCGGTCATACCACCTTCACACTGACCATGGATATGCCGCGCCGGCTTGGCGTATCGTACCTCGCAAAGCCCGCGAACAGGAGCACCGACCATGGCAGGCGACCCGAAGACATCCGCGCAAGTCCAGGCCGACAATGAGAACGACATCGCCGGCGAATATCTCGAGGCGGAAACCGTGCCGGAGGATGCGCAAGCCGCCGCCGACGAAATCCTCGAAGCGCCGGAAGTGCCGGATTCCGAGCCGCATGTTCCGGGCACGACCAGGGTCAAGCCGAAGAAGAAGCCCTCGGCGATCAGCGGCCGCAAGTTCCGCAAGCGCGACCTGGTGCGCATCGATGATCTGCGGCCCAGCCTCGCCGACCGCATCCGCTCCGACCATCCCGACCTGCCGCGCGGCGCCCGTGTCAGCCGCGAGGAGCTCGGCCGCTACCGCATGCGCTACATGGAGGAATTGCTGCAGCAGGAGCACGGCGAATTCTCCGAGCTCGACCGCCAGGTGGTGGAGTCGATCGCGAAGCAGGACACGATCTCGGAAAACTCGGAGGAGGAATTCGAGGAGCACCGGACGTTTCCCGACCGCGTCTCCGACTCGATGGCCGCCTTTGGCGGCAGCTGGTGGTTCCTGATCTCCTTCGCAGCCATCCTGCTGGTGTGGATCGGCCTCAACCTCGTCCAGGGCGAATCCAAGGCGTTCGACCCCTACCCGTTCATCCTGCTCAACCTGATGCTCTCCTGCATCGCCGCCATCCAGGCGCCGGTGATCATGATGAGCCAGAAGCGCCAGGAGGTGAAAGACCGCCTGCGCTCCTTCAACGAATACCGCGTCAACCTCAAGGCCGAGCTCGAAGTGCGGCACCTGCACGAAAAGCTCGACTACCTGATCTCGCGCCAATGGACGCGGCTGGCCGAAATGCAGCAGATGCAGCTCGACGCGATGAACGAGCTGACCGCGAAGAAGCAGAAGCACACCGCAAGGCGGGCCGTGCGGCGCAAGGCGGCGAAGAGCGGGGCGGAGGGGTGAGGCTAGGAGTTCCTCGCCCCGCCAGAGGCGGGGGAGAGGTGGCTCGGCGAAGCCGAGACGGAGAGGGGGAGCGCCGTGTCCGATTGCTCTGTCGGTAAGACAATCAACCATCACAAGCCGCCGCCACTCCAATTGCCCGTTGAAGCCCGCAGCGGCTTCCGCTAAGAAGCCGTGGCTGGCCGGCTCACCGGTCGGTTCGTTTTCCGGTTTCCGGGAAGCACCCGTAGCTCAGCTGGATAGAGCGCTGCCCTCCGAAGGCAGAGGTCACAGGTTCGAATCCTGTCGGGTGCGCCAATAACCTTCTCAATGAAAATGAGCACTTACACCGAGCCGGTTTTGTTCTGGCTCGCATTTGTATGCAGCTAGATGCGGTACAAAACGCCAACTTGCGGGCCGCTCCCGAAAGCTGGCCGGCTTGCGTTTAGTGTAAGCTCCAGCCATTTTGTCAGCATGCCTGACCTGCTGCTCGACGGTTCATTTGCAACGCCGACGTGCCTGCAGTTGGCGTTGATCGCGTACTTCAAGGTGTTTGGCCTCATCATTGTTTTTGTCGCCATTTGGATTGCGGTTGTCTGCCTCAACGGACTGACAGCACCAGGTGGCTTCGGATGGGATTTGGAGGCTATGAAAGCTGATCCGACCGTGAGACCAATCCTGGTCGTCAGCGGGATAGCGGCGCTCGCCACCATGGCAACCATCTCTTTAACCGGTCCATTGTCGCACCTGCGTATAAGAATGATCGCCACTGACAGCGCATTCATTGAGACGGGCTGCTACATCGGCGCCCAATACGTCGAAACCCTCGATCGTAAAAACACGACTATCTCGTTTGTCTTGCACGGCGGCAAAATGCTTCGGTTCCAGCAGGAGGGGCGGCGCTGGCTTTACGTGCCGATAGAGTCAAATCCGAATTTCAGAAATCTGGTCATGATCGCACCGACGGCAATGAGAGAGTACTGGGACTATCTGACTTCGAAGAAATAAACGTACGACCTGACCCTGGCGGAATCCGTCCGGTAAAGCAGCTACCGGCTGGGTCGGTCCTCCCGCAAAACGTTGTATAGAAGCAGGCCAGCGATCAGGGACACGACCGCCCCTACCATGTCTTGGTTGGTCAATCCTGAATAATAGACGAAGGCGAACGCCAATTCGGACATCGGTTCACCCAACGTGTGTCTTCCTGAACGTGAACCTTCAGCAAGAGCTAATGTTCCGGTTGGTCTGTCCGATCAGGGAGCTTGGCCTACCTCTATTGCCGTAAGCCTTGCTTGATGAAAGGTGACGAGTCTTAGCGCCACACAGACGATCCGATTCGGAGGGTAAGGCGGCCGCCGCTCAGAGATCTACCCCTCTTGAGGTCCACTCTTCGCGGAATTGGTTTATCCCAGCGTCTCCCGTATCGCCGCCGCCAACCTCTCGACCCCATCCCTCATCTGCGCCGCATCACAGGCCGCATAGCCCAGCACCAGCCCTTGGGTCGGCGCCGTGTTCTGGAAATATTTCGACAGCGGCGAGACGTTGATGGCCCTTTTCGCCGCCGCCTGGCTGACCTTGATGTCGTCGATGCCAGGCCTCAGATAGCCCACCACCTGGATGCCGGCTTCGGCGGGGGAGAGCGTGATCTCGTCACGCAGGCGCTCGCTCACGATGTCGCGGAAAAGCTGGCGGCGCTGGGCGTAGATGCGGCGCATGCGCTTCAGGTGGCGGCTCATATGGCCTTCGGTGATGAAATCGGCGAGCGCTGCCTGCAACAGCAGTGGCGCGAACTGGCCGGTGGTGGAGAGGGCGTTGACGATGCGGCCGGCGAGTTCCGCGGGAAGCACCATGAAGCCCAGGCGCAGCGCCGGGAACAGGAGCTTGGCGAAGGTGCCGACATAGATGACGCGGCCGGAGCGGTCCATGCTCTGGATCGCCGGCACAGGCCTACCTTGAAAACGGTACTCGCCGTCGAAATCGTCCTCGATCACCCAGGCATTGGCGGTCTCGGCGATGTCGAGCAGGCGCAGCCGCTCCTCCATGCGCATGGTGATGCCGAGCGGATGCTGGCAGGCCGGCGTCACATAGATGAGGCGAGGCGAAAAGTCTGGAGCATCGAGCCGCCAGCCGCGCTCCTGGTCGACCGGGATGGGCAGGACCCTGGCGCCGGCCACGGTGAAGGCGGCCTTGGCGCCGTAATAGCCGGGTTCCTCCATCCACACCGTGTCGTCGGGGTCGAGCAGCAGGCGCGCCAGAAGATCGAAGGCGGCCTGCGCGCCGGTGGTGATGACGATCTGCTCCGGCCTGCAGCGCACGCCGCGCGCGGAATAAAGATAGCCGGCGATCGCATCCTTCAGCGCCGGGTGGCCGGTGACGTCATAGGTGCCGAACAGCGTCTCGCCGCCATGGCTGGCGCGACGCGCGACCAGCCGGCCCCAGACGCCGAAGGGAAAGCTCTGCGCATCCGGCATGCCGGGATGGAAGGCGACATGCCCCGGCCTGCCGTGATGATAGGGCTGGCTGAGCAGAAGCTGGCCGCGCAGCGAAGGTGATCGCAGCGGCTCGGGCGGCTCCTGCGCCGGCGTCTCGCGCGGGCCGTCGGGCAGGTCGACGATCACCGGGCGCGCGCCCTGGCGGTTGGCGAGATAGCCTTCGGTGACGAGCTGGTCGTAGGCGGCGACGATGGTGTTGCGGCCGAGGCCGAGCTCGGCGGCCAGGGCCCGGGTGGAAGGAAGCTCCGAGCCCGGCGGCAGCGCGCGGCTGCGGATGATGGCGACGAGGCCGTGATAGAGCTGGCGCGACAGCTGCTCGGGGCTGCCGCGGTTGACGGCCAGCATGTCGAGGGGGAAGGGTTGCGGTTTGGGGTGGGGGCGCATGGATCACGTCGCTCCACGCATAGCGCGCATTTGCGTGCCGCAGGCTTTGAAGGTCGAGTTCCTTCGCCCCCCTCTCTGTCCTGCCGGACATCTCCCCCTCAAGGGGGGAGATCGGATGGCGCGGAGGCCTTCGCAAATCGCCAACGTCGCAAAGGGGGGCGCGACGGCGAAGCTGCCAATCTCCCCCCTTGAGGGGGAGATGCCCGGCAGGGCAGAGAGGGGGGCCTCGCGCCACCGCTTGATGATTTCCAGATCTCCCATCCCCCCATCCTGCCACACCCACCTTCCAGCACAAACTGGTTCCTTCATTTCCTTCAAAACTGGCCCTCGCGAGGGAGACAGAGCGGGGTAGACTTCGCTTACTGACGTTGGGGTAGGACGTCGACAAGAACATGAAGACGGGGACATGTGAGGCGGGATGCTGGGAGGGCGTCCTGCCGAACGAAGACGGCAGGGTTTTCGCCCTGTCGCCAGCAATCGCAGCCATCTCCTCCCGAGACCAGACACCCCGCAGCCATCCCGGCTGCGGGGCGGAAAGCGAGCAATGACGACAGTTCGACTTGGCATCAACCCGATCACCTGGACCAATGACGACGTGCCGGAACTGGGCGGCGACACGCCGCTCGAGACCTGCCTCGCCGAAACCGCGGAAGCCGGCTATGCCGGCACCGAGCTTGGCGGGAAGTTTCCGCGTGAAGCCCGCCAGCTCAGGCCTATCCTCGACCATTACGGGCTGGCGCTGGTCTCCGGCTGGTATGACGGGCGCATTTGCGAGAAAGAGGTGGACGAGGAATTCGAGGCGATCCGGCCGCATCTGACTTTATTGCGCGATCTCGGCGCCAGGCGCGTCGTCTATGCCGACACCTCGCGCGGCCGGCATGGCGCGATCCACGACCCGATCTCGCAGCGGCCGAAGCTGCTGGACGGGGAATGGAAGGCCTATGGCGCCAAGATCACCAGGCTCGCCGAGCGCTTTTCCGATTTCGGCGTCGGCATGGCCTTCCACCATCACATGGGCACGATCGTCGAGACCGACGCGGAGATCGACAGGCTGATGCATACAACCGGCGAGGCCGTCGGCCTGCTTTACGACACCGGGCACTGCGCCTTTTCGGGCGGCGACCCGGAGCAATTGCTGCGCCGGCATGTCGAGCGGGTCGTGCATGTCCATTGCAAGGACGTGCGCCCGGCGATGCTGAAGAAGGCACGCGAGGCCGATATGAGCTTCATGGGCGCGGTGATGGAAGGCATCTTCACGGTGCCTGGCGACGGCGCGATCGACTACCCGACGCTGCTCAAGATCCTCGCCGACCAGGGCTATTCCGGCTGGCTGGTGGTGGAGGCCGAGCAGGACCCGGCCAAGGCGCACCCCTTGACCTATGCCACGATGGGGTATCGCAATTTGAAAAGGCTGGCCGAGGGCGCGGGCTTCTACGCGCACGAGCGCAAGGCCTGAAGGCGGAATGGAGGGCCGGGGAGGGCGATGAGTTCGGTCCTGTATCAAAACGTGGTCAAGAATTTCGGCGCGCTTAACGTGCTGCGATCGCTCGACCTCGCCGTGCCGGACCATAAATTCCTCGCCCTGCTCGGTCCATCGGGCTGCGGCAAGACGACGGCGCTGCGCATCCTGGCGGGGCTCGACATGCCGACCGCGGGCAAGGTCTTCATCGGCGAGCGCGACGTCACCCGGCTGCAACCGCGCGACCGCGACATCGCCATGGTGTTCCAGAGCTATGCGCTCTACCCGCAGATGACGGTCGCCGAAAACATCGGCTACCCGCTGTGGATCCGAGGCACGCCGGACGCCGGGCGCAAGGCCAAGATCGGCGAGGTCGCCGCCATCCTCGAAATCGGCCATCTGCTCGACCGCCGGCCGCGGCAGCTCTCCGGCGGCCAGCGCCAGCGCGTGGCGCTGGCCCGCGCCATCGTGCGCGATCCGGCGGCCTTTCTCATGGACGAGCCGCTGTCCAATCTCGACGCGCGGCTGCGGCTCACCATGCGCGGCGAGATCAAGCGGCTCTGCCAGCGTCTCAGCGCCACCACCATCTACGTCACCCATGACCAGGTCGAGGCGCTGACCATGGCCGACCTCGTCGCCGTCATGCATGGCGGCGAGTTGCAGCAGATGGCGCCGCCCATCGACATCTACGACCGCCCGGCCAACCGCTTCGTCGCCACCTTCGTCGGCAATCCACCAATGAACATCCTGCCGGCCGGGCTCTCCGAGCAAGGCGTTATGGTGGCTGGCAAGACCATCCCGCTAGAGGCCGCGCGGCTCGCCGCCTGCCATGCCGCCTCCATCGCTGAAATCGGCCTGCGGCCGGAGGACTGCAGCGTCGCCCCGGCCGACACGCCGGATGCGCTGCCCGGCGAAATCTATGTCGTCGAGCCAATGGGCAACGAGACGCTGGTCAATGTCCGCCTCGAAGGCGGCAACGTCTCGGTCCGGGCCGGCCGCGATTTCAGGGGTGTGGTGGGTGAAAGCATCGGCGTCGCCTTCGACCCGGCGAACGCCTGTTTCTTCAATTCGGCCGGCCTCACCGCCGTCCACAGGGTCAACAACAATGGGAGAGTGACATGATGCATTCCAGCAGACTTACTCGCCGCTCCGTCATCAAGGGCGGGCTTGGCCTGGCTTTGGCGACCACCGCCCTCACCACGCTCGGCCTGCCGATGCCGGCCCGCGCCGCCGGCAAGAAGGTGATCATCGGCGCCTTTGCCGATGGCGGGCTGACGCCGTTCAAGGAAAAAATCATACCGCTGGCGAAGGAGCAGGGTTTCGACATCCAGTTCCTCGAGGACGAATACGGCGTGACGCTGGAGAAGTGGTTCGCCGATGCCCAGAGCGGCGCCGGCCAGTATGACCTCTATCTGCTCGACGACCCATGGGTGCCGCAGTTCGGCGCCGCCAACGTGCTCGAGGATCTCGGCGCCGGCGGCATCGACGGGTCCGACAAGGACTGGATCGGCTCGATGATCGACATGGGCTACTGGCCGCCGCAGCAGGGGCCGCGCGTCAAGGGCTTCGAGAAGGCCAAGCCGACGCTGATCTGCGTACCCTTCGTCGGCGACCTGCAGACGCTCACCTATCGCAACGACGTCTTCACCGGCGGCGCGCCCAAGACCTGGGACGAGGTGATCGCCAAGGGCAAGGAAGGCGTGGCCGCCGGAAAGATCAAATACCCGGTCGTCTTCCGCGGCGTCTCGGGCAACCCGATCGTCACCAGCTGGTACCCGATCTTCCTGTCGTTCGGCGGCTCGTTCTTCGACGACAAGTGGAACCCGATCTTCAATTCGGCCGAAGGCAAGGCTTCAGCCGATTTCTTCGTCGGCACGATGAAGCAGAACGCGCCGAGCGGGGTGGTCGAGTTCGACTCCGACCAGGAGGGCGCTGCGATCCTCGGCGGCGATGCCGGCGCGATCATCCAGTATTCGGGCAATGCGCTGAAAGCCGACGATTCGGCGCAGACCAAGGTCGCCGGCAAGCTCGATTTCGGCGTCGTGCCGAAGCAGCAGAAGGCGATCGCGCAGATGGGCATCTTCATCGCCGGGGTGCCGAAATCGGCGCCCAACAAGGCGAACTCGATCGAGTTCCTGAAGTGGTATGTCAGCGCAGAAACCCAGGCCAAGCTCTCGGAAGCGGGCTCTATTCCCGTCAAGCGCAGCGCCTTCGGCATCGCCAAGCCGGGCAACCGGCTGATCCCGGTTGCGCTCCAGCAGCTCGACGCCGGCGCGCTGCCGCGGCCGCGCACGCCGGACTGGGCGAAGGTCGAGGAATTGCTCGGCATCGAACTCAACAAGGCGCTGCAGGCCGGTTCCGGCGGCGGCGCCGCGCTCGAGACGGCGGCCAAGCAGGTCAAGGATTACCTGACCACGGCCGGTTACTACTGATGCAAGGGGCAACGCAGGCGCGCAAATATCGCCTGCAGGGGGCGGGGCTCGACCTCGCCCTCCCCTATCTCATGCTGGCGCCGGGCCTGATGATCGTGCTCGGCGTGCTGGTCTATCCGCTTTGGGATGGGCTGCGCGCCAGCACCAGGGCCTACCGCTATGGCTCGCCGGTCGCCGATGTCGGCTTGCAGAACTATCTGCATCTGTGGAGCGATGCGCAGTTTCTCAACGCGCTCTGGGTCACGGTGAAGTTCGTGGCGCTGTCGGTGTCTTTCGAGGCGGTGCTCGGCTTCGCGCTGGCGCTGTTTTGCCTGAACGAATTTCGCGGCATCCGGCTGCTCAGGACCGTGCTGATCATTCCCATGGTGGTCACGCCCGTCGTCGTCGCCATCGTCTTTCGACTGATCTACGCCAGCGACGCTGGCATGCTGACCGCGCTGTCTAAGGCCATGGGCGGCGGCGAGGTGCAGATCCTCGGCAATCCGCTCAATGCCTTCATCGGCCTGGTCGCGCTCGACGTCTGGGAATGGACGCCGCTGATGTTCCTGATCCTGCTTGCCGGGCTGCAATCGCTGCCGCACGAGCCGTTCGAGGCGGCGCGCGTCGATGGCGCCGGTGCCTGGCGCGTCTTTGCCGACCTCACCTTTCCGATGATGCG
This sequence comes from Mesorhizobium sp. CNPSo 4661, assembly GCF_057784215.1. Classification (NCBI taxonomy): domain Bacteria; kingdom Pseudomonadati; phylum Pseudomonadota; class Alphaproteobacteria; order Hyphomicrobiales; family Phyllobacteriaceae; genus Mesorhizobium; species Mesorhizobium sp. CNPSo 4661. The sequence goes on from NZ_JBWGIO010000015.1 coordinate 141,678, forward strand.
GCCGGTGCTGGCGGTGGCGATCGTGCTCAGGACCATCGACGCCTTCGGCACCTTCGACCAGGTTTTCGTGCTGACCCGCGGCGGGCCGGGCGAAGCGACGAGGTTGATCTCGATCTACGGCTACGACACCGCATTCAAGTTCCAGCAGACCGGATACGCGGCGGCGCTGTTCGTGACGATCGGCCTTGTCGTGCTCGCGCTGGCCTTCAGCGCCATCAGGCTCCTGCGCAGGATCGACGCGTCATGAGCAACCGTCTGGCCCGCATCCTCACCACCGTCTTCGTGCTGGCCGTCGTGCTGTTGCCGATCTACTGGCTGGTCTCGACCTCGCTCAAATCGAACCGCGAGATCACCCAGGAAGGCACGCTCTACCCGCATGTGCCGACGCTCGACAACTACGTGCGGCTGTTCACCGAAAAGCAGTTCGGCTCCTACCTGACGAACTCGCTGGTGGTGACCTTCTTCTCGGTCGCCATCGCGCTCATCGTCGGCGCGATGGGCGCCTATGCGATCGCCAGGTTCCGCCTGCCCTTCGCCGCGGAGCGCAAGGTCGGCCTGTTCCTGCTCACGCTGCGCATCATCCCGCCGGTCGTCATCCTGATCCCTGTCTATCTCTTGATGCTCAGCCTCGGCCTGCTCGACAGCTGGCTCGGCCTGATCGCCACCTACACCGCCTTCAACGTCACCTTCTGCGTCTGGATGATGGAGAGCTTCTTCCGCGAGATCCCCGTCGATCTCGAGGAAGCGGCGATGGTCGACGGCGATTCGCGCTTCGGCGCCTTCCGCCGCATCACGCTGCCTTTGGCGGCACCCGGGCTCGCGGCCACCGCCATCTTCGCCGTGCTGGTCACCTTCAACGAGTTCCTCTTCGCGCTGGCGCTGACGGCGACGCCGCGCGCCATGACCATGCCGCGCGGCACCGCGACGCTGATCGGCCGCATCGATACCGACTGGGCGTCGATGTCGGCGGCCGGCGTCATCGGCGCGCTGCCGATCGTCTTCTTCGCGCTCCTGGTGCAGCGGCATCTGGTGCGCGGGCTGACCATGGGCGCGGTGAAATGAACACCGCGCGGGCAACACTGAACCGGCCGTGCCGCGATGGCGCGGCCCGATAGGAAAGTCGAACGCATGATGGATGTCTGTCTGTTCGGGGTGGGGCTGATCGGCCGCGTGCACGCGGGCAATCTGGCGCGCCATCCAAAGGTGCGGCTGCGCTACATCGTCGATCCCAATCGCGAGGCGGCGGAAAAGGTCGCCGCCGTTACCGGCGCCGAGATCGCGGACACCGAGACAGTGATGAACGATCCGTCGGTGAGAATGGTGTTCATCGCCTCGGCGACGCGCACCCATGCCGAGCTCGCCATGGCCGCGGCGGCGAAAGGCAAGGCGATCTTCTGCGAGAAGCCGATCGATCTCGACCTCAAGCGCACGGACGAGTGCCTGGCCGCTGTCGCGAAAGCCGGCGTGCCGTTCCAGATCGGCTTCAACCGCCGCTTCGATCCGAGCTTCCGGGCGCTGAAAGAGCGCCTCGACGGCGGCGAGATCGGCGCCGTCGAGCAGGTCATCATCACCAGCCGCGACCCCGAGCCCGAGACCGAGGAAGCGCTGGCAGGCGGCGGCGGCGTCTTTCGCGAGATGACCATCCACGACTTCGATATGGCGCGAAACATGCTCGGCGAGGAGCCGGTGGAACTGTTCGCAACCGGCTCCTCGCTGGTGGCGCCGCAGTACAGGAAGCTCGGCGACTACGACACCGCGATGTTTGTCCTGCGAACGGCGTCGGGCCGGCAATGCCACATCAACAACAGCGTCAGGGCTGCCTATGGCTACGACCAGCGCATCGAGGTGCATGGCGCCGACGGCATGCTGCAGGCCGGCAACCGGCTGCCGACCTCCGTGGAAATGTATGGCGGCAAGGGCATATCGCGCGACAAGCCCTATTACTTCTTCGTCGAACGCTACGCGGAGTCCTACGCCGCCGAGATCGATCACTTCATCACCTGCGTCGAAACGAGCAGGACGCCGGCGGTCACGGCGAGCGACGGCCGCAAGGCGATGATCCTTTGCGAGGCGGCTCTTGCGTCGGCGCGGTCCGGCCGGTTCGAGCCGGTAAAACTCTGAGCGGACGGTCTGAAGGCAAGCGGGAGTCCCCAAAATGAAGATTGGCATGATCACCGACAGCCTAGGCAACCTGTCCTTCGACGAAATGCTGCGCGCCTCGGCCGAGCTCGGGCTGGAGACGCTGGAGTTCGCCTGCGGCAACTGGTCGTCAGCGCCGCATATCGACCTCGCGGCAATGCTGGAAAGTGCTGCGACCCGCGCCGAATTCGTCGCCAAGGTCCGCGACCACGGGCTGACGATCGCGGCGCTCAACTGCTCGGGCAACCCGCTGCATCCTGGACCGCAAGGCAAGAAGCACCGCCAGGTGACCGAGGATACGATCCGGCTGGCGAGCCTGATGGGCATCGACCGGGTGGTGATGATGTCCGGGCTGCCCGGCGGCCCCGGCGACGCCAACCCCAACTGGATCATCACCGACTGGCCGCCCGAATGCGCCGACATCCAGCGTTACCAGTGGGATGATTGCATCATCCCCTACTGGCGTGATCTGGTCAGGTTCGCGAACAATCTCGGTATCAGGAAGCTTTGCTTGGAACTGCATGGACATCAGGCTGTGTACAACGTCCAGACGCTGTTCCGCCTGCGCGATGCCGTCGGCGAGACTGTGGGCGCGAACTACGATCCGAGCCATCCGATGTGGATGGGCGCCGATCCCATCGCCGCCGTGCGCAAGCTTGGGTCGGCTATCTACTATGTCCACGCCAAGGATACCCGCGTCGAGCCGGTGCCGGCCGGCATCGACGGCACGCTCGATGCGCGCCCGCCCACGCTTTATGCCGAGAGGGCCTGGAATTACATCACGCTGGGCTACGGCCACGGCGAAACCTGGTGGCGGCAGTTCTGCACCGCGCTGAAGCAGGCCGGTTACGATGACGTGCTGTCGATCGAGCACGAGGACATGATGCTGTCGCCGATGGAAGGCATGCGCAAATCCGTGGCGTTGCTGCGCAACGTCGCCATCAACCTGGCCTGATGCTCAGATCCGATTTTGCATTGGCCGGTCACCGCGGGCCACCATACCAGTCTGAGCGCTTGGCTCGATCACCTCACATCGACCCAGCGCTGCTCCTGGAACGAGCGCGCCATGGCATGCACGGTGCGCTCGATCTCCAGCCCCTCGTCGAAGTCGATGATGCGGGCCGGCTTGCCGGCGATGCGCATCAGGAGCTCGCGGCATTCGATCATCTTGAGGTCGTTGAAGCCGAGGCCATGGCCGGGCGCCGGCAGGAAGGAATCATAGGGCTTGTGATGCGGCGCGACCAGGATGGTGCGGTAGCCCTGCTCGGTCGGCCGGTCGGCGGTGAGGTAGAGCTGGAACTCGTTCATCCGCTCCTGGTCGTAGAGGATCGAGCCCTTCGAGCCGAATATCTGGATGGCGATGCGGCCCTTGCGGCCCCAGGCCGAGCGGTTGAGCAGCAGCGTGCCGGCAACGCCGTTCTCGAGATGCATCAAGACGCTGGCGATATCGTAGGTCTCGACCGCGCGGCGGGCGCCGGAGGCGGTCTTGCGATCGGCATAGGGTTTGACCATGTCGCACATGACGCGGCTGACACGGCCGAACAGCGCCTTGATCAGCGACAGCGGATGGACGGCGAAATCGTCGAGCGCGCCATAGCCGGACGAAGCCTCGTGCTTCCAGAAGAACAGCGCTTCCGGATCGGCCATGAAATCCTCGTCCATCTCGATGCGCACGAGGTTGACGTCGCCGATGACCTTCTCCTCGAGCAGCGCGCCGATGTGGCGAATTGCGGGGTTCTGGATGTAGTTGTAGCCGAGCACGGCGACCTTGCCGGATCTCTTCGCCGCGGCCGCCATGGTCTCGGCCTCGGCGAAACTCGGCGCCATCGGCTTCTCGCACCACAGATGCTTGCCGGCTTCCAGGATGGCGATCGCCATCTCGGGATGGAACTGGTTGGGCGTGGTCAGCGAGACGACGTCGACCTCCGGGTCGTTGACCACGGCGCGCCAGTCGCCGGAGCCTTTGGCGAAGCCGAACTCGCCGGCCTTGCGCCGGGCAAGCTCGTCATTGACCTCGCCCAGATGCACCAGTCGCGGCTTGTCGACATCGGGAAAGACCGTGCCCACCGCGTTCCAGGCGATGGCGTGGCACTTGCCCATGAAGCCCGTGCCGATGAGGCCCACTGCGACCATGTCGATTGTCTCCATAATAGAGGGGAAAGTCTATATGGATGAATTAGTCCATTTCACCTGAGAATGGAACATCCAAATCATTTTTTATGGTGTTCTTGCGTGAACTCGCTATGATGAGGCAGGAGAGGGACAGATCTTTATGGGCGTAGGCGGAGCGACGATGGACGAACGGGTGCCTCGCGATTTCGAAACACTGCGCGCGACGATCCTGGACAGGCGCGCGAGCCTGCCCAAGCGCATCGCGCAGATCGCCGCCTACGCGCTCGACAACCCCGACGACATCGCGTTCGGCACGGCGGCCAGCATTGCCGCCTCGGCCGGCGTCCAACCCTCGACGCTGATCCGTTTTGCCCAGCAGCTCGGCTTCGACGGCTTCACCAGCCTGCAGCAGGTTTTCCGCGAGCGCCTGCGCGAGCGCAATTCCTCCTATGACGAGCGGCTGGCGGCGCTGCGCGCCAAGGCCGAGGACGGCGGCGGCCATCGGGCGATCTTCGACGGCTTCGTCGCCGCCGCCAGCACCTCGCTGGGCGACATTTCGCGCTCGCTCAACGATGCGCATTTCGAAGAGGCGGTGGCGCTTCTGGCGAAAGCCGAGACCATCTATGTGCTGGCCAAGCGCCGCTCCTATCCGGTCGCCTCCTACATCGCCTATGCGCTGGGCAAGCTCAAGATCCGCAACCAGCTGGTGGAATCGGCCGCGGGGCTGAATGCCGAGATGATCGGCTTCGCCACGCCGCGCGACGCCGTCATCGCCATAAGCTTTTCGCCCTATGCACCGGCGACCATCGAGGAGACGCGCTCGATCGCGGAACAGGGCGTGCCGATCGTGGCGATCACCGACTCGTCGTTCTCGCCGCTGGCGCAATTCGCCAAGGTCTGGTTCGAGGTGGCCGAGGCCGATTTCGGCGGCTTCCGTTCGATTTCGGCGACGATGGCTTTGGCCATGGCGCTGACCGTCGCCGTTGGCGAGAAGCGCCGCGAAGCCGGACGCCGGCGCAAGGGCTGAGCCCTCGCCGGGAAGCGCTTTTCGGCACGGGAACGCTCATTCCATATTGACTACGGATTGGAATTAATATTTCATATTGACGGCACCACGCCGCCCTTGGCGCGTGCTGTCCAAAACGACGCTGCTCTGCACAACAAGGCTGATGGGAGGTTCGAATGGGCGAAGCCGTGGAAGGGAAATACCCGCCGCTCGACGTCATCACCATCGGCCGCGCATCGGTCGATCTCTATGGCCAGCAGATCGGCTCGCGGCTGGAGGACATCGCCTCTTTCGCCAAGTCGGTCGGCGGCTGTCCGGCCAATATTTCCGTCGGCACGGCAAGGCTCGGCCTGCGCTCGGCGCTGCTGACGCGCGTCGGCGACGAGCAGATGGGCCGCTTCATTCGCGAACAGCTTCGGCGCGAGGGCGTCTCGGTCGACGGGCTGAAGACCGACAAGGAACGCCTGACGGCGCTGGTGCTGCTTTCGGTCGAGAGCGAAGGCGTCTCGCCGATGATCTTTTGCCGCTCGGACTGCGCCGACATGGCGCTCGCCGAAGAGGATATCGACGAGGCCTTCATCGCCTCGGCCCGCTCGGTGGTCGTCACCGGCACGCATTTCTCGCGTCCCAATTCCGATGCCGCGCAGCGCAAGGCCATCCGCCTGATGAAGGCCAAGAGCGGCAAGGTGGTGTTCGACATCGACTACCGCCCGAACCTCTGGGGCCTTGCAGGCCATGCCGAGGGTTTCGAGCGTTACGTCAAGTCGGACCGGGTATCGGCGCAGCTGAAGACGGTGCTGCCCGATTGCGATCTCATCGTCGGCACCGAGGAAGAGATCATGATCGCGTCGGGCGCCGACGATTGCCTGAGCGCGCTGAAGACGATCCGCGCGCTGTCCTCGGCCACCATCGTTCTCAAGCGCGGCGCCAAGGGCTGCATCGTCTATGACGGGCCGATCAGCGACGACCTCGAGGACGGCATCGTCGGCAAGGGTTTCCCGATCGAGATCTACAATGTGCTGGGCGCCGGCGACGCCTTCATGTCGGGCTTCCTGCGCGGTTGGCTGGGCGGAGAGAGTTTTGCCACCGCCGCCACCTGGGCCAATGCCTGCGGCGCCTTTGCCGTCTCGCGCCTGCTCTGCGCGCCGGAATATCCGACCTTCGAGGAGCTGCAGTTCTTCCTCAAGCACGGCAGCAAGCATTTGGCGTTGCGCAAGGACGAGGCGATCAACCACATCCATTGGGCGACGACGCGGCGGCGCGACATACCCTCGCTGATGGCTTTGGCCTGCGACCATCGCGTCCAGCTGGAAGACGTCGCGGCGAAAGTCGGCGCCGACGTTGCACGCATTCCCGATTTCAAGGTGCTGACGGTCAAGGCTGCGGCCAAGGTCGCCGCTGGCCGCGACGGCTACGGCATGCTGATTGACGAGAAATATGGCCGCGACGCTATGTTCGAATTCGCCCGCCACCCCTTTGCCTGGCTCGGCCGTCCGGTCGAATTGCCCGGATCGCGGCCGCTGCGCTTCGAGTTCTCGCAGGATATCGGCTCGCAGCTTACCGAATGGCCGGTCGACCACTGCATCAAATGCCTGTGCTTCTATCACCCGGACGACCCGGAAGCGCTTAAAGTCGAGCAGCAGCAGAAGCTGCGCGCGCTGTTCGAGGCGGCGCGGAAGGTCGGCCGGGAGCTGCTGGTCGAGATCATCGCCGGCAAGCATGGCAAGCTGGACGACACCACCATTCCGCGCGCGCTGGAGGAGCTCTATGCGCTGGGCATCAAGCCCGACTGGTGGAAACTGGAGCCGCAGGCTTCGGCAGGCGCCTGGGCAAAGATCGAACAGGTGATCGTCAAGAACGATCCATGGTGCCGCGGCGTCGTGCTGCTCGGGCTGGAGGCGCCGCAGGACGAGCTGGTCGCGGCCTTTGCCGCGACGAGCAATGCGCCGATCGTCAAGGGATTTGCGGTCGGTCGCACCATCTTCATCAGCGCCGCCGAACAATGGCTGGCCGGCAAGATGTCGGATGACGAGGCGGTGGCCGACATGGCCGCGCGCTTCGAGCAGCTGACCGAGGCCTGGCTTGCCGCGCGTGGCCGTAAAGCAGCATAAGAAACACGGGCAGCATAAGAAAACGGCGTCAACGAAAGCCGGAGGAAACGACAATGAGCAAGACCGTTCGCCTGACGATGGCGCAGGCCGTGACCCGCTTCCTCAGCCGGCAGATGACCGTGATCGACGGCAAGACAGTACCGATCTTCGGCGGCGTCTGGGCGATCTTCGGCCATGGCAATGTCGCCGGTATCGGCGAGGCGCTCTACCAGGTGCGCGACGAGCTGCCGACCTTCCGCGCCCATAACGAGCAGGCGATGGCGCATGCGGCGATCGCCTACGCCAAGGCGAATTTCCGCCGCCGCTTCATGGCCGCGACCTCTTCGATCGGCCCGGGCGCGCTCAACATGGTGACGGCAGCGGCCCTTGCGCATGTAAACCGGTTGCCTGTCCTGTTCCTGCCCGGCGATGTCTTCGCCAACCGCCTGCCGGACCCGGTGCTGCAGCAGGCCGAGGATTTTTCCGACGGCACGGCGAGCGTCAACGACTGCTTCCGCCCCGTGTCGCGCTATTTCGACCGCATCACGCGACCGGAGCAGATCATCCCGGCGCTGAACCGCGCCATGCAGGTGCTGACCGATCCGGCCGAATGCGGCCCGGTGACGCTCTCGCTCTGCCAGGACGTGCAGGCCGAGGCTTATGATTATCCCGAAAGCCTGTTTGCCGAGCGCATCTGGACACCGCGCCGGCTGCGCCCGGACCGCAATGAGCTGGCGGCGGCCGTCGCGGAGCTGAAAGGGGCCAAAAAGCCGCTGGTCATCGCCGGCGGCGGCGTTCTTTATTCGCAGGCCTCGGACGAGCTCGCCAAGCTGGTGCAGGGCGCCGGCATTCCTGTCTGCGAGACGCAGGGCGGCAAATCCTCGCTGCCGGACGACCATCCGCTCAACATGGCCGCTGTCGGTGTCACCGGCACCTCCGCCGCCAACCGGCTGGCGGAAGAGGCCGACGTGGTGCTTGCCGTCGGCACCAGGCTACAGGACTTCACCACCGGGTCGTGGGCGCTGTTCAAGAATGCCGGCCGCACAATCATCGGCCTGAACAGCCAGGTCTTCGACGCCGGCAAGCACTGGGCGCTGCCGCTGGTCGCCGACGCGGCCGAAGGGCTTGCCGAACTTTCCGCCGCGCTGAAGGGCTGGAAGGCGCCGGCCGCCTGGACGGACAATGCGCTGAAGGGCAAGACGGAGTGGCAGGCGGCCGCCGCCAAGGTGACAGCCTCGACCAATGCCGCCTATCCGTCCGACGCGCAGGTGATCGGCGCCGTGCAGCGCGCCATGGGCTCGGGCGTCACGCTGCTGCATGCCGCGGGCGGTCTGCCGGGCGAATTGCACAAGCTCTGGCAGGCCGGCGCGCCAGGTTCCTACCACGCCGAATACGGCTTCTCGACCATGGGCTATGAGATCGCCGGCGGGCTCGGCGCCAAGATGGCCAAGCCGGACGAGGAGGTCGTCGTCATGATTGGCGACGGCTCGTATCTGATGCTGAATTCCGAGATCGCGACCTCGGTTATGCTTGGCCTGAAGCTCACCGTCGTACTGCTCGACAATCGCGGCTATGGCTGCATCAACCGGCTGCAGATGGCGACCGGCGGCGCCAACTTCAACAATCTCCTGAAGGACGCCCGTCACGAGGTGATGCCCGACGTCGACTTCGCCGCGCATGCGGCGAGCCTCGGTGCCATCGCCGAGAAGGTGGCCTCCATCGCCGAGCTGGAAACGGCGCTGGCCAAGGCGAAGAAGAACGACAAGACGACCGTGCTGGTCATCGACACCGATCCGCTGGTTTCGACCGATGCCGGCGGCCATTGGTGGGACGTTGCCGTACCGGAAGTCTCGTCGCGGCCCCAGGTCAACGCCGCGCGCAAGAAATACGAGGAAGCCGTGGGCAGCCGAAAGGGCTGAACCGGGCTCGCAACGAACCGACATCGGAGTGACGACTTGAAAGCCAAACTGGGCATGTCCCCCATCGCATGGTGGAACGACGATCTCGTGGAGTTGAGCGATGACGTGTCGCTGGAGGAATGCTTGGCGCAATCGCGCTCGGCCGGCTTCACCGGCATGGAGATGGGCCGCCGCTTCCCCAACGATCCGAAGGTGATGCTGCCGATCCTGAAGGAAGCCGACGTCACGCTTTGCGGCGGCTGGTTCTCCGGCACGCTGGTCAATGAGGACCTGGCGACGAACAAGGACCGCATCCAGCCGATGATCGACCTGTTCAAGGCGGTCGACGCGCCCTGCATCGTCTATGGCGAGGTCGGCCGTTCGATCCAGGGTGACCGCTCCAAGCCCTTGGCCACCAAGCCGAAGCTCACCGGCGACGAGATGAAGGCCTATGGCCGCCGCGTCACCGAATTCGGTGAATGGTGCGCGGAACAGGGCATGCCTCTTTCCTACCACCATCACATGGCCGCCGTGGTCGAGACCGAGCCGGAGCTCGATTCCTTCATGCGCCATTCCGGCGAAGGCATCCCGCTCTTGCTCGATGCCGGTCATCTCGCCTTTGCCGGCGGCGACGTGCTGCGCGCCATCGACAACCACCACAAGCGCATCAACCACGTCCATGTGAAGGACGTGCGCGTGGCCGTGATCGAGGGGCTCGATCGTACCAAGCAGTCCTTCCTCGATGCGGTGGCGCTCGGGGCCTTCACCGTGCCCGGCGACGGCTCGCTCGATTTCGGCGCCATCGTCCAGCGCTTCGCCGACTACGGCTATGAAGGCTGGTTCGTGGTCGAGGCCGAGCAGGATCCCAAGAAGAACCCGCCGCTGAAGATGGCGCAGGTCGGCCACAAGGAGCTGATGCGGGTGATGACGGCCGCCGGCTACACGGTGGAGACGCAAGGTTTTCCGGCCTGAACGGTGGATTAGTCGGGGCGCCCGGTTTATCCGTTGCGCTTTGGGCAAATCCTGGATTGGCGCGATGAAAGACTATGAGCATCCCTTCTTCCGGCCGTTGTGGCGCCGCATCGCCGTCGTCGCCGTCTGCCTGGTCTGGTCGGTGATCGAGTTCGCCTCCGGCACGCCGTTCTGGGGCGTCATCGCGCTAGGCTTCGCCGGCTATGCCGTGTGGCAGTTTTTCTATCTCTACAAGCCGGCGGAGGGGGCCAAACCTCCGGCCGAGCCAAAGGAATGATTGGGATGCACGGCGCAGAGGTTTTGTGTACCGGATGCTACGTGCATGACGGATCGCATGCGTCGGCGATTGGCCGGAACGCCCCTCGCTTCGTCATCCTAGGGCGGAGCAAGGAGCGAAGCGACGCAGCGCAGACTCTAGGATCCATGCCGTGACTTTGAAGTGTTGCGACGGTGTAGACAATGGCGCCGGAACGCCGGCCCAGACAGCCTCTTTCTGCACCACTGCATTCTACGACCGAGGTAACGGCATGGATTCTAGGGTCTGCGCGCCGCTTCGCGTCGCTCCGCCCTAGAATGACGACGTCGCGAGGGAACCGGCTAATCTCCAAGGTTTTCGCGATAGCCCATCGGATTCTTAGCTGCGCCAATCGGGCGTCCAGGATAGGAGAGACAAAAATGTCGAAACTGCTCGTCAAGGCCGACAAGGGCCACGGCCACGTCGCTCACGTCACACCGCAAAGCGCCGGCTGGACCTATGTCGGTTTCGATCTGCATCGGCTGAAGCCCGGCGAGACGGTGTCCGGCAAGACCGGCGACCGCGAGGTCTGCCTGGTCTTCGTCACCGGCAAGGGCAAGGCCTCGGCCGGCGGCAAGGATCTTGGCCTGCTCGGCGAGCGCATGTCGCCCTTCGAAGGCAAGCCGTGGTCGGTCTATGTGCCGCAAGGCGCCGACTGGTCGGTGACCGCCGACACCGAGCTGGAGGTCGCCGTCTGCTCGGCGCCTGGCTTAAGCGGCAGCCTGCCGGTGCGCGTCATCGGGCCTGACGATCTCGGCCAGGAGGTGCGCGGCAAGGGCACCAACACGCGCTACGTCACCAACATCCTGCCCGAGGGCAAGCCGGCGGATTCGCTGCTGGTGGTCGAGGTGATCACGCCCGGCGGCCACACGTCGAGCTATCCGCCGCACAAGCACGACCAGGACAATCTGCCGGCGGAATCCTATCTCGAGGAGACCTATTACCATCGGCTCAACCCGCCGCAGGGCTTTGCCTTCCAGCGCGTCTACACGGATGCCGACCGCAACGGCGTGCGCGAGCTGGACGAAGCGATGGCCATCGAGGACGGCGACGTCGTGCTGGTGCCGAAGGGCTATCACCCCTGCGCGGCCTGCCACGGCTACGACCTCTATTACCTCAATGTCATGGCCGGACCGAAGCGGACGTGGAAATTCCACAACGCTGCTGAGCATGAGTGGCTGATGAAGGCCTGATTTGGGTGTGTTGATATTCAGGTGATGCCGGCCTGCAAATGGCGGTTTCCTGCGCTTCCGGTGCTCACGTACTTCAAGTACGCTCCGCTCCGGTTCTCGGAAGCCGCCATTTCGACTCGGCCTGACCTGAATCTCAACACACCCTAAGCAGGCCGGCAAAGCCGTTGGTCCAGTTGAGAAAAATCGTCGGCTAAGCACCTGGCGGCTGGACTTGCCTTCGAAAACCCATGAAAGCTTCGTCAATCCGTCATGGAAATCACCTATGGCAGCGGTTCCGGTGCATGTCGCCGTAAACGCTCCGGCGTTTTTGGGGCCACGACCTGCCAAGACAATGACTTGAAGCGTGTCGCATGATCCTTCGGGGCGCGCAGCGCTTGACGAGGAACGCCCATGCGCTACGCCATCTACTACACCCCGGGACAGGACGAGAAGCTGGCGCGCATTGCCGCCAACTGGCTGGGCCGCGACCCGTTCGGTGCGGCGACGCGGCCGGTCGAGGCCGTGGGCGACCTGTCGGCCGCGGAAGTCGCCTTCCACACGGCCTCCGCCAGGCGTTACGGGTTCCACGCGACGCTGAAGGCGCCGTTCCGGCTGGCGGCGAACGAGACGGAAGCCTCGCTGCGCGCCGCGCTCGACACTTTCGCCGAGGCGACGCCGCCGGTCGTCATCCCGCGTCTGGTCGTCGGGCAGATCGACGGCTTCTTCGCGCTGGTGCCGGAAACGCAGTTTGCGCCACTCAACGATTTTGCCGGCGAGGTGGTGCGCGCCTTCGATCCGTTCCGCGCGCCGCTGACCGAGACCGAGATCGAGCGCCGCAGCCCCGATGCGCTGAAGCCGGACGAGTTCCGCAACCTCTGCCAATGGGGCTATCCTTACGTCTTCGACACGTTCCGCTTCCACATGACGCTGTCGGGGCGCGTCGGGCCACAGGAAAGCCCACGTCTTCGGGCAGCGATAGACGGCCTGTTCGCCGACATCCTGCGCCAGCCGGTGCCGGTGGATGCGCTGACCTTGTTCGTCGAAAGCGAGCCCGGTGCGCCGTTCATGGCGCTTTCCCACCATGCGCTTGGCCGCAGCCCTGCCCGCAAGACCGCCTAGGGCGGATCAGCGGAAACGCTGAACCGCCCTATCTCTTTGTTTTACGCAATTCCAAACGGAAAACCGCAAAAACACTTTTCCTGGAATTGCTCTGGATGACCGCCGACCGACCGCTTGAGATAGGACCGCCTGAGATGACCGCCGAAACCGTTCTCACCAATGCCCGCATCGTGCTGCCCGACGAAATCGTCGAAGGTTCGCTTCTGTTGCGCGACGGCCTGATTGCCGCGGTCGAGCCGGGCGCTGCCCGAACCGGCGAGGACATGGGCGGCGATTATATCATCCCGGGCCTCGTCGAGCTGCACACCGATCACCTCGAAGGTCATTACGCGCCGCGCCCGAAAGTACGCTGGAACCCGATCGCCGCCGTGCTCGCCCATGATGCGCAGGTGGCGACCGCAGGCATCACCACCGTGCTCGACGCCTTGCGCGTCGGCATGGACGAGGACGCCGACCTGAAATCCGACGACGTTCGCAAGCTGGCCGACGCGATCGAGGACAGCGTGCGCCACGATCGGCTCAGGGCCGACCATTTCATCCACTTGCGCTGCGAAGTCTCGGCGCCGGACTGCCTCGAGGCTTTCGCCAATTTCGAGACCGACGACCGGGTGAAGCTCGCCTCGCTGATGGACCATGCGCCCGGACAGCGCCAGTTCGTCAATCTCGAGACCTATGCCTATTACTACCAGCGCAAACTGAAGCTGACGGACCGTGACTTCAAGAAATTCTGCGAGAAGCGGATGGCGGAATCGGCCCGCAATTCCGGTCCGAACCGCGTCTTCATCTCGGCCGCCTGCCAGGAGCGCGGCATCGTGCTGGCCAGCCATGACGATGCCACCACCGGCCATGTGAAGGAAGCGATCGAGCAAGGTGTGCGGGTCGCCGAGTTCCCGACGACGGAAGAGGCGGCCAAGGCCTCGAAGGCCGCAGGCCTCGGCGTGCTGATGGGCGCGCCGAACGTCATGCGCGGCGCCTCGCATTCCGGCAACGTTTCGGCGCGCACGCTCGCCGCCGATGGCCTGCTCGACATCCTGTCCTCCGATTACATCCCCTTCAGCCTGATCCAGTCGGCCTTCTTCCTCGGCGATGTCGTCGAAGGGATTTCGCTGCCGCAGGCGGTCGCCATGGTCTCCAAGAACCCGGCCGAAGCGGTCGGCCTTGCCGATCGCGGCGTCATCGAGCCGGGCCGACGCGCCGACCTGGTGCGCGTGCGCGTCGACGACCACGTGCCGGTCGTGCGCACCGTGTGGCGCCAGGGCCGCCGGGTCGCATGATGGTGTCGGCCCTCATCGAGCGCGAGCTGGCCGAGAGCCTGCCGATCCGCAACGGCGTCTTCGTCGCGGTGGTTGGCCCGAGTGGCGCCGGCAAGGATACGGTGATCGGCTACGCCAAGCAGCGCTTTGCCGACGAGACGCGGCTGGAATTCGTGCGCCGCGTCATCACCAGGCCGAGCGACACGGCAAGCGAGGACCACGACACGCTGGCCGATGCCGCCTTCGCCGAAGCCGAGGCCGACGGCGCCTTCTCGCTGTGCTGGGACGCGCACGGCCTGCGCTACGGCCTGCCGGCCGATGTCGACTGGGCCGTGGCGAACGGCCATGTGGCGGTCGCCAACGTGTCGCGCGCGGTCATCCCGGCGCTGCGCGAACGCTACGCCAATCTGGCCGTGGTCGAGATCACGGCGGCGCCGGAGATCCTCGCCGAGCGGCTGGCGGCGCGCGGCCGTGAATCGCGCGGCGAAGTGCTTGCCCGTCTGGCGCGCAGCACGAACGTCAAGCTGACGGGACCGGACGTCACGTCGATCGACAATGGCGGCGACAAGGAGGTCGCCGGCGAACGCTTCGCCGAGGTGCTGCGCAGGGCGATGGCGTTCTCGGACCTGTCGGACATGATCTAACGCCTTGTCCTTCTCCCCTTGTGGGAGAAGGTGGATCGGCGCGCAGCGCCGAGACGGATGAGGGGTGTTCCAGCGGAGTGAGACGCCGGCGTTCCCTGGAACACCCCTCATCCGTCGCCTTCGGCGACACCTTCTCCCACAGGGGGAGAAGGGGAAGGCGCGCTCACTTGTTGAAGTTGGCGATGAACTGCTTGAACTGCGGCGTTGGCGGCCTGGCGAACATCTCCTTCGGTTCGCCGACCGTGTCCACCTCGCCCTTGTGCAGGAACATCACCTTGCTCGATACGTCGCGGGCAAAGCCCATCTCATGGGTGACGACCAACATGGTGCGCCCTTCTTCGGCGAGCGAGCGCATCACGCGCAGCACCTCGCCGACCAGTTCCGGATCGAGCGCGGATGTCGGCTCGTCGAAGAGCATCACCTTGGGATTCATCGCAAGCGCGCGGGCAATCGCCGCGCGCTGCTGCTGGCCACCCGACATATGCGGCGGGTAGTAGTTGCGGCGCTCCCATATGCCGACGCGCTTCAGCAAGGCCTCTGCCTGTTCCAGGCACTCCGCGCGCGGCCGCTTCAGCACATGCGTCGGCGCGGCGACGAGGTTTTCCAGCACCGTCATGTGCGACCAGAGATTGAAGCTCTGGAAAACCATGGCGAGATTGGCGCGGATCCGCTCCACCTGGCGGATGTCGGCCGGCAACTGGTGGCCGTCGCGGCTCCGCTTCATCTGGATGAGCTCGCCGTCCACCCGCACTTCGCCGGAATCCGGGGTCTCCAAGAGATTGATACAGCGCAGCATCGTGCTCTTGCCGGAGCCCGAGGAGCCGAGGATCGAAATCACGTCGCCCTTGTGGGCTTCGAGCGAAATGCCCTTGAGCACCTCATGATCGCCAAAGCACTTGCGCAGGTCCTTGACGCTGATGGCTGCCTTGTCGTCCGGAGACGATGCCGCTTGCGCGGCAGCGGCGACATTTGCCGACATCACAACACCTCCGGGACGGGTTTGATTTGCTGGCTCTGCTCAGGCGGCGGGCGCAGATGCGGTGAAAGCCGGTATTCGACCCAGGCGAACAGCCGGGCGATCGACAGGTTGAGAAGCAGGTAGATCACGCCGGCGCAGGTCAGCACTTCGATCGGCCGGAACGTGTCGTGCTGGATCTTTTGCGCCGTTCCCATCATCTCCATGATGGTGACGACGGACGCGAGCGCGGTCGCCTTGGTCATGAGGATGATTTCGGTCGAATAGGCCGGCAAGGCGAGCCGCAGCGCGATCGGCAGCGTGACGAGGCGGAAGCGGGTGAAGGCCGACATGCCGAACGCCTTGGCCGCCTCGATCTGGCCGACAGGCACCGCCCGCAGCGCGCCGCGGAAGATCTCGCTCTCATAGGCGGCTGTGTTCAAGGCCATGGCGACGATCGTGCAATACATCGGATCGCGCAGGATCGGCCACAGGATCGGGCTGTGGCGCACGAAATCGAACTGGGAGAGCCCGAAATAGATTAGATAGAGCTGCACCAAGAGCGGCGATCCACGGAAGACGAAGACATAGGCGCGGGTGAAATATTCACCGAACTTGTGGCCGGAAGCCCGCAGCCAGGTCAGGCCGGAGGCGATGATGAGCCCGAAGGCGATGCCGAAGAACCAGATCTCGAGCGTCAGCGGCAGCGCCTTGAGCACGCTCCACATGGTCGAAAGGTAGAAGTCGAAATCCACCGCCACCTCTCACTTCGGCCGCGTGAAACTGCGCGAGGTGTAGCGCTCGGCCTTCTCGAAGATCGGCGTCGAGACCGAGGTCATCACCAGGTAGAGGATGCCGGCGACCGTGTAGAAAAGCAGCGAATGATGCGTCGAACGCGCCGCCTTGTTCGCGGTGAGCATCAGCTCGGCGACGCCGGTGACCGAGATCAGTGCCGAATCCTTGATGGTCAATTGCCAGACATTGCCCAGCCCCGGCACGGCGAGGCGCAGGACCTGCGGCACGATCACCAGGCGAAACCGCAGCCAGGCCGACATGCCGTAGGCGCGGGCCGCTTCCAGCTCGCCGCGATGGATCGCCAGGAACGATCCGCGAAAAACCTCGGCCTGGTAGGCGCCGGAAATGATGCCGACCGCGAGAACGCCGCCGAGGAAGCTCGGCATGTTCAAGATGTCGGTCGAGCCGATCGATCCGGTGGACCTCGCCACGCCGGTCAGAACCTGCGTGCCGCCATAGTAGAACAGGTAGATGATCAGCAGTTCCGGCTCGCCGCGAAACACGGTGGTGTAGCTCTCGCCGATGAACCTCAGTCCGCCGCGATGCGAAAGCTTGGCCGCCGCCACCAGCGAGCCCAGCACCGCACCAATCAGCATCGACACGAGGGTAACGGCGAGCGTCCAGCCGATACCCCAGAGCAGTTGCACGCCCCAGCCGGCGGCCAACAGCTCATAGGCCGTCGACATCTGGTCCTTGAGATCGTTGAGAAACTCCACTTACGGCTCCTGCGGGCGCCGAGATAGGCATCGACGGGTTGCCCGCCTTAAAGCGCGTGTCAAAACGGACTAGGCGACGCGCTTTTAGGCCTTGCCTTGATGCATGTCGTTCTCCCAAAACCGCTGCGCACTTTTGGCCGACATGCAATGCAAAACGGGAGCAGCCTTGGCTGCTCCCGTTGCGACATTACTTGGTAATGTCGATCTTGAACCATTGCATGGAGTATTTCGACACCGAGCCGTCGTCGAGCGCGGCCTTGAGCGCCTTGTTGTAGATGTCCTGCAGGTCCTTGTCGGTCTTGCGGAAAGCGGCGCCGATGCCCGGCCCGAGGATCGGGCCGCCCTTGAATTGCGGGCCGACGAATTCCAGGTCCTTGGCATCGGGCTTGGCCAGCGTGCCGAGGAAATAGGTGGTGTCGGCGAAGGCCACGTCGATGCGGCCGGCCATCAGGTCGAGGTCGTGCTCGTCGGTGGTCTTGTATTCATGGACGTTGGCGACGTCCTTGAGATATTTGTCGGCGAAGGTCGCCTCGGTGGTCGAGACCTGCAGGCCGACATTCTTGCCGGTGAGCTCCTTGCGCAGCGTGTCGAGCGCCGCCTTGGATTCGGCGTCGTCCTTCGACAGGTCGATCATCTTGCCGCTGTTGGACAGGTTGGCCAGCGGGCCGTTCTTGTCGGCCAGGAAGGCGACCGGCGACGAGGCGTAGGGGATCGAGAAGTCGATGGTCTTCATACGCTCTTCGGTGATCGACATGCCGTCCATGACGATGTCGAACTTGCCCGCCGTGAGGCCGGGAATGACGCCGTCCCAATCCTGCGCGACGATTTTGCATTCGAGCTTGGCTCGGGCGCAGACGTCGTTGAGGATGTCCACCTCGAAGCCGACGATCTTGCCGCTGGAGTCCGTCTGGTTCCAGGGGGCGTAGGAGCCCTCCATGGCGACCGTCACGGTCTTCCAGTCCTTGGCCAGTGCCGGGGTCGAGCAAGTCAACGCCAGCGCTGCGAGCGCGATCCAACGTGATGATGTCACAGGTGTGTCTCCCGTATTTTGTTCTTGGAACCCTCTGATACCAATTGCTTAGCCCAGCCCCAATTCTGCGACAAGGGCAGTTTTCCGGTTCACGCGTTGTTGCAATCCGCCCACGAGCCCGGGCTTGCCCGGCGGCTTCACCGCGAGCATCGATCCAATCGGGACCGTGAATGGAGAAGCGAAGCTACTCCGCCGGCGCGCCAGCAACGTTCTGGCGCGTCGCTTCGATCATCCGGCGTCGCGCGCGGAAGACGCCCCATTGCTGGTCGACCAGCACGCCGATCAGGATCACGCCGCCCATCACGGCGAAGTTGAGCGAGGACGGGATGCCGAGCAGGTTGACGAGGTTCTGCAACTCCTGCAGCAGCACGGTGCCGAGGATGACGCCGACCAGCGAGCCCTCGCCGCCACGCAGCGAGAAGCCGCCGAGCACCGCCGCGGCGATGGCATAGAGCTCGTAGAACTGGCCGTGGCTCGCCGGCGAGATCGAGCGCGTGTACATGGCGAAATAGATCGCCGACAGCGCCGTCAGCACGCCGCAGATGACATAGGCCGCGATGATCACGCGGCCCGTGCGGATGCCGGAATATTTCGCCGCTTCCTCGTTCTTGCCGATCGCATAGAGATAGCGGCCGAACACCGAGCGGTGCAGCACCACCCACATGACGACGGCGATGACGATCAGCGCGATGAAGCTGTTCGGCAGGCCGCCCGACCGTCCGGCGGTCAGGAATTCGAGCGTCGGAAAATTCTGCCCGAAGGCGAAACCCGCCGTGCCGTCGGCGGTGTAGAAGCGCGCCACGCCGCGATAGATCAAGAGGCCGCACAGCGTCACCACGAAGGGCTGCAGTTTCAGCCGCGTGATCAGCCAGCCATGCACGAAGCCGATGACGGCGCCGAGCACGAGGATCAGCACGAAGGCCAGCGGCCAGTCCACCTCGCGCACCGCGATGAAGTCGATGAACAGAGTGCCGAGCAGCGCGATCAGCGAGCCAACCGACAATTCGATGCCGCCGGTAATGATGACGAAGGCCTGGCCGATCGACAGGATGCCGAACAGCGCGACCAGGTTGGAGGTATTGGCGAGGTTGATCGCAGACAGGAAGCGCGGGTTGATGGCCGTCACCACCGCGCCGACCACCAGGATCAGGATCAGCAGGCCGAGATCTTTCTTGCTCATTCAACTCCTCCCGCCGCTTGCAGCAGTTTCGGCTTCTTGCCGACCGCCAGCAAGAGCACGTTCTCCTGGCTGAAATCGTCCTTGTCGAGGATGCCGGAGATCTGCCCCTCATGCATGACCGCGATGCGGTCCGACACGCCGATCACTTCTTCCATGTCGCTGGAGATCATCAGCACGGCGACGCCGGCATCGGCCAGCGCCCGCATCAGCCCGTAGATCTCGGCCTTGGCGCCGATGTCGATGCCGCGCGTCGGCTCGTCCAGGATCATCACCTTTGGGTTCATCGCCAGCCATTTGGCCAGCACCACCTTCTGCTGGTTGCCGCCGGACAGCGTGCCGGTGCGGGTCAGGACCGATGGCGCCTTGATGCCGAGGTTCTTCTTCTGTTTTTCGGCCGTCGCGAGCTCGGCGCTGGCCGAGACCAGCGAGCGCCTGGCATGCGCCGGCAGGTTGGGCAGCGAGATGTTCTGGGCGATCGACAGATCGAGCAGGATGCCGGTGAGCTTGCGGTCCTCGGGCACCAGGAAGATGCCGTTCGCCATCGCGTCGGCGGCCGATGTCACGTTCAGCGGCTTGCCGTCGAGCGTGACGCTGCCGGCCAGCCGCTCGTCGATGCCGAACAGCACGCGCGCCAGCTCCGTGCGGCCGGAGCCGACCAGGCCCGCGAGGCCGAGGATCTCTGCGCGCCTCAGTTCCAGGCTGACCGGACGATCCGGATAGGTGCTGGTGCGGATCGCGTCCGCCGACAGGGCCACGCTGCCCGGCGCGCGGGCGGCTTCGCCGGCCTTCTCGCGCTCCTTCAGCATGCGGCCGATCATCAGCCTGACCATCTCGTCGTGATTGATGTGGTCCTTCGCCAGTGTGCCGGCCAGCGTGCCGTCGCGCAGCACCACGACACGGTCGGCGACGCGCTCGATCTCATGCAGCCGGTGCGAGATGAAAATGACGCTTATGCCTTGAGCCTTCAGCCCCTTGATGACGTCGAGCAGCTTTTCGGTCTCGGCCATCGGCAGGCTGGAGGTCGGCTCGTCGAGGATGACCAGGCGGGCCTTGATAGACAACGCCTTCGCGATCTCGACCATCTGCTGCTGGGCGAGCGACAGCGATGCGACCGGCGCGTCGGCCGAGAAATTGGCGCCGACCCGCTTCAAAAGCGGCGCCACCATTTCGCGCAGTTTCGCGCGGTCGACCAGCTTCAGCAGGCCGGCACGCAGCGGCTCGCGGCCGAAGAAGATGTTGGCGGCGACATCGAGATTTTCGAAGAGGTTGAGCTCCTGGTGCACGAAGGCGATGCCGGAGCCGATGCTTTGTTCGACGGTCAGCCCGTCATGTGCCACGCCATCGACGGCGACGGTGCCGCTGTCCGGCCGCGTCACCCCGCCGAGGATCTTCATCAGCGTCGATTTGCCGGCGCCGTTTTCGCCGACCAGGCCGATGACCTCGCCGGGACGGACTTCCATCGAGAACCTGTCCAGCGCCACAACACCCGGATAGGTCTTGCGCACGGCCTCCAGGCTCAGGAACGGAGCGGCGATCTGTTGAGTGGTGTCGGTTGAGGTCATCACGCCATAGTTTACCGCACGGGGCAGCAGCCGGTGGCCCACAGACTGACGGGCCTTGGCAGGTCCGTCAATACGAACGCCGGCTCAAGGCGGACCCTTGAGCCGGCGCGACTGTTTTGGGCTTATTTGCCCTGCATCGCCTTCAGGTTGGCGGCGTAGGCGTCGACGTCATCCTTGCCGATGATCTTGGTCGGGATGATGATCAGGTTGCCGGCCGGGATGCCGGACTTGTCGCCCTTGAGATAGGCGGCCATCAGCTTCATGCCCTGATAGGCCCACTCGAACGGCTGCTGCACCACGGTGGCGGCAACGGTGCCTTCCTTGACGCCGCCCAGCGTGATCGGATCGTCGTCGAAGCCGACGACGGTGATCTGGCCGAGCTTGCCGGCGTCGCGCAGCGCTTCATAGATGCGCGGCGTGTTGTAGGAGTAGAAGCCGACCATGCAGGTGATGTCGGGGCTGGCGACCAGCGCATCCTCGACATTCTTCTTGGCGCGCGCCTGGTCGATGTCGTCGCCGCGCACGTCGACCAGCTCGATCTTGCTGCCGGCGAGCCCGTCCTTCATGCCCTGGATGCGCTCCTTGGCGTTGTCGGCGCCGAGTAGGCCGACGAAGCCCAGGCACTTGCCGCCGTTCGGCATCGCCTTCTTGGCGATCTCGGCCGCCTGCTTGCCGGCGTCGACGTTGGACGAGCCGATATAGGCGACGCGCTTGGTCTGCGGGGCGTCGGAGTCGGTGGTGAACAGCGCCGTTTGCGACGCGATCTTGTTCAGCCCGTCGGTCGAGGTCTTGGGATCGACGGCCGAGACCATGATGCCCTTGACGCCTGCCGTCACCAGGTCGTCCATCAGCCGCTGCTGGATGGCGACCGAGGACTGTTCCGGATATTTGAGCTCGAGATTGTAGTCGGGCAGTTCGCCCTGCGCCTTCTTGACGCCGGCTTCCGCCGCCTTCCAGAAGTCTGACGCACCGTTGACGACGAAGGCCAGCGTCGGCTTGTCGTCGGCGCGCACACTGGCGCTTACCGACAGGCCGATGAGCAAGGCCGCCGCGGCGACAGATGCGTTACGGATCGTGGATTTCATAGTTCAACCTCCCTTGTAGAACTTGCCTTGTGGAACTCGTCGCTGATGTCTCGGCTGCGGCCTGGATAACCCTCCTCCTCAAGGGTGTGGCGCAAAGGTCCGCCGACTTAAGAACGGTGCCGATCCGGCCGCGGTCGAGACACTAGACACTCATGTGGCGTTCGTAAATAGTCCGATTTGTCTGACATTTTCGTGAGATGGAGTGCGCACCCGATCCGGCATGCCGCCGAGTTCCGGGCAAGCGTCCTTCGCACTGCCGGCACCGAGCGGAAGCCCGGACGGTTACGACGAGTTGACAGTAGAACGCTTACGGCTATTAGTAAATACTATTAGTTATGAAGCCGCCAGGCGCGATTTCGATGCGGAGGAGACGCTTGTCGAAGGACGCGCCGGGAGTGAGGAGAGCGAGCGCGACAGAGTCTATGGCCGCGCGGGAAATACCTGAATTGTCAGCGTTGCCGACCTTGTCTGACTGGTTTCGTCGCGCAGCGGCTTAGCCGGCGATTTGCATGTGTTGCCTGCTAATATGTATTAGTCTGGCGCAGCCTCGATAAACGCAACGGCCTGGACCATCTTGCCGTTACCGCCGCCTTTGCTTTAGAGCCGGCTGGGTTTTGGGAAACGACCATGAGCGAACCGACGGACCTGCGCGATCCCCCCGGAGCCTCCAGGCGCCGCAAGCCGGGGGCCAAGCCGAAGGGGCGCGTCACCATGACCGACATTGCGCGCGCCGCCGGCTGCTCGCAGGCTACGGTCTCGTTCGTGCTCAACAATTCGCCAGGTATCAGGCTGTCGCAGCAGACACGCGACCGGGTGATCGAGGCGGCGCGGGCGCTGGGCTATTCGCCGCCGGTCTTTTCGGCGCTCAGGCCGCCCGTGACGCCATTCGAAGGCCTGGACGGCGTCATTGGCTTCGCGGTCGACCAGCTCGCCACCAGCCCCGAGGCGGTGGTCGCCATCGAGGGCGCGCGGCAGGCCTCGTGGAACGCGGGCAATGTGCTTCTGGTGGCGCAGACCATGGGCGACGCGGTGATGGAGCCGCGCGCGATTTCAGCGCTGACGCGGCGCGGCATCTCGGCGCTGATCTATATGACCATCTTCACGCGCGAGATCACGGCGCCGGATTTCCTCTACAGCCTCGATATCCCGGTCATCCTGCTCAACTGCTATACGGCCGACTATGCCTTCCCGGCGGTGGTTCCCTCCGAGATCGCCGGCGGCCAGAGCGCGACAAGGCACCTGATCGGCCATGGCCATCGCCGCATCGCCACCATCACCGGCGAGCCGTGGATGCAGGCCGCGCAAGATCGGCTGAAAGGCTATCGCCGCGCCTTGGCCACCGCCGACATCCCGTTCGACCCCGAGTTGGTGGTCGAGGGCGACTGGTCGGCCAGCGCCGGCTATGCCGCGACGGTCAAGCTGCTGGGACTCAAGGAGCGGCCCACCGCCATCTTCTGCCAGAACGACCGCACCGCGATCGGCTGCTACGAGGCGCTGAAGGAAGCCGGCCTGCACATCCCGCAGGACATTTCCGTGGTCGGCTATGACGACGAGGAGATCGCCCGCCACCTCTTCCCGCCGCTGACCACCTCCATCCTGCCGCATCTGGCGATGGGGCAATGGGCAATCGAGCAGCTCGAAGCGCCGCCGACGCCCGGCCGCGGCCGGTATCCCATCACCAAGCTGGAGTGCCCGCTCGTGGAGCGGGAGTCGGTCGCGACCGTGAGATCGCCCACATAAAGCGCCGACCCAGTCAGGCTACCTTTGCTGCCGATGTTACAGATCACCCGGCGCCTATGCAGCAGTTGCGCCGTCGTTTAGCCTAAGCTCATCAATGGGAGGCTCCGATGACGTCCACCTTCACCGTCCATGCGGCATCCGGTTACGAGCAGCTCATGGGGCGCTGGAGCCGCAGGCTCGCGCCCAAGTTCATCGACTTCGCCGGTCTGGCCGGTGGCGAAAAGATCCTCGATGTCGGCTGCGGCACGGGGAGTCTTACCTTCGAGCTGGCAAAATCCGCCGATCTTGCGGAAATCCAGGCCATCGACTTTTCACCGGTGTTCGTCGAGGCGGCTAAGGAGAAAAACAGCGATCCGCGCGTCACCATCAGCCAGGCCGACGCCACGGCGCTGCCATTCGCCGACAATGCGTTCGACCGCGCGCTGGCGCTGCTGGTGCTGCACTTCGTGCCGGAGGCCGGCAAGGCTGTGGCCGAGATGCGCCGCGTCGTGCGGCCTGGCGGCGTGGTCGCGGCCGTGGTCTGGGATCATTACGGCGGCATGACCGGCATGCGCATGATGATCGACACGGTGGCGGCGCTCAGCGAAAGCGGGCGCCAGATGCGCAGCCGCTATTGCTTCCAGCCGATGATGCAGCCGGGCGAGATGAAGCGGGCCTTTGTCGAGCAAGGCCTGGCCGACGTCAGCGAAGTCGAGCTGATGATCCGCATGGACTACCAGAATTTCGACGACTTCTGGGCGCCGATCGGCGCTGGGGAAGGCCCGCTCGGCAGATATATGACATTGGATGCCACCGAGCGGGACCGCATCGAGGCCGCCGTCCGCGATGCCTATCAGGCCGGCCGGCCCGACGGCCCGCGATCCTTCGCCAATGTCGCCTGGGCCTGTCGCGGCATCGTGCCCTGAAATCCACGTCGAGTGTCCGGCGCACTGCATCGCGAAGCCGGCAAAGCGTCAGTTGCCGGCGGCCGCGGCATTGATCTCCCAGCCGTCGACCCAGACCTGCCGCAGCCGGTCGCCCTCACCCTTGAACCACTGGCCCGCCGGCCGGCAGTCTTCGATACGGTCGCTGCGGAAATTGCGGATCGCCTGACGCAATTCGCACCAGGCGACGATGTTGGCGGTCTCGGCATAGTAGATCAGCGCAACCGGACGGATGATGCGGTCGGTCGCCCGTCCCGACTCATCGCGATAGGAAAGGTCGAGCTTCTCCTCGTCGCGGATGGCGCGGCGGACCAGCGCAAGATCGACAGCGGCGGCTGACGGCGGCGCAAAGCCCCAGGCATGGATTGCGTTGGCATCGAGCGTCTGCCGTAGAGGCGGCGGCACGGCGCCGGCGATCTTGGCGCCGACGCGCTTCGCGGCCTGCTTGAGCTCGTCGTCGCCGGTGCGTTCGAGCAGCGCCAGCGACAATACGATCGCTTCCATCTCCTCGATGGAAAACATCAGCGGCGGCAGGTCGAAGCCGGGGCGCAGGATGTAGCCGATGCCGCGCTCGCCCTCGATGGGCACGCGCATCGCCTGCAGCGCCGCAATATCGCGATAGACCGAGCGCACCGTCACCTCCAGTTGTCCGGCCATAGCGGCTGCGGTCACCGGCTTTCTGGCCAGCCGCAGGATCTGGATGATCTCGAACAGGCGCGAGGCCTTGCGCATTTTTCCATCCGACGAAACGCAACTGACACATCCCCGTCAGTTGGGGTGACCTATAGGGCCGCCTACCGGCTTGAAAATCAACAGATTCCTTTTTGCGCAAGCGGGTCATGCGACGGGCAACTGACATGAGCTATGCCGAAAACCTCTGGCTGTTCTTCGTGCTTCTGTTCGGCATCATCGCCGTGCCGGGCATGGACATGTTGTTCGTGCTCGCCAACGCGCTGACCGGCGGCAGCAACCGAGGCCTGGCGGCGACCGCCGGCATCATGCTGGGCGGCGCGGTGCATACGCTGAACGGGGCGATCGGCGTCGGCCTGCTCATGCATTTCGTGCCGATGCTGTTCACGCCGCTGCTGCTCGCCGGCGCCGCTTATATGGCCTATATCGGCATTTCGCTGATGCGCAGCTCGATCACCGTCGGCGACAACGGACCCGCGGGGAGCCGCTCGGCCTGGAAGGCCTTTCGGCAAGGCATGATCACCTGCCTGATCAATCCCAAGGCGTATCTCTTCATCCTTGCCGTCTATCCGCAATTCCTGAAGCCGGCTTACGGTCCGATCTGGATGCAGGCGACCATCATGGGATTGCTGACCGTCGCCACCCAGGCCGCGGTCTATGGCGGACTTGCCGTCACGGCCGGGCGCAGCCGGGGGCTGTTGGTCGACAATCCGCAAGCGACCATACTCGCAGGCCGCGCGGCGGGCTTGCTGCTGTTCGCGGTTTCGATATTCACGGCCTGGGAAGGGTTGAGGGCGGCGTGAGCGCCGCCCTCTCGATTTTGTTCAGGCCGCGCCCTGCCGGCTGGCGAGCAGCTCGCGCTTCACCGACCGGCGCCATTCGACGGCGCCGGCAAGGCCGTGCAGCACGGTCTCGGTGGTCGCCCAGTCGATGCAGCCGTCGGTGATGCTCTGGCCGTAGGTGAGCGGCTTGCCGGGCACGACATCCTGCCGGCCGGCGACGAGATTGCTCTCGATCATGACGCCGATGATGCGCTCGTCCCCCGCCGCCACCTGCCCCGCCACGTCATGCGCGACCTTGGGCTGGTTCTCAGGCTTCTTGGCGCTGTTGGCGTGGCTGACATCGATCATCAGCCGCGGCGCAACACCAATGCGGCCGAGCTCGGCAGCCGCGGCCTCGACGCTTGCCGCATCGTAGTTCGGCGTGATGCCGCCGCGCAGGATGACGTGGCAATCCTCATTGCCGGTGGTCGCCGCGATGGCGCTGCGGCCGTCCTTGGTCACCGCCATGAAATGATGCGGCTGGGCGGCCGACTTCACGGCTTCGCCGGCGATCCTGAGATTGCCGTCGGTGCCGTTCTTGAAGCCGACCGGGCAGGAGAGGCCCGACGCCAGCTCGCGATGGATCTGGCTTTCGGTGGTGCGCGCGCCGATGGCGCCCCAGGCGACGAGGTCGGCGATGTATTGCGGCGTGGTCATGTCGAGGAATTCGGTCGCCGCCGGCAGGCCGAGATTGTTGACGGCCGACAAAACGTTGCGCGCCATGCGCAAGCCCTTGTCGATGTTGAACGAGCCATCAAGGTCGGGATCGTTGATGAGACCCTTCCAGCCGACCGTGGTGCGCGGCTTCTCAAAATAGACGCGCATGACGATCTCGAGCCGGTCGGCCAGGGCCTCGCGCAGCGCCGCCAGACGGCTGGCGTAGTCCACGGCGGCGACCGGATCGTGGATGGAACAAGGGCCGACGATGACGACCAGTCGATCGTCGGCCCCCGTGAGGATGGAATGGATGGCGTTGCGCGAAGCGGCAACTGTTCGCGTCGCCGTGAGCGAGCGCGGTATCTCGCGTATCACGTCGTCCGGCGTGCTCAGGACTTTGAGTTCTCTGACCCGAAGGTCGTCTGTGGTGGTCAACACGGCTTTCTGCTCCTGGTTAGGAGACCTGCCGGCTGAAACAAAAAAGCCGCCAGGTCTGGCGGCTTGTCGGATTTTGATCTGGAGTTTTTCAGATCGAGCGCAATCCTCCCGCCGCCAGCGAGCTACCGTAGCTAAAGTACCAAAACGAGGCGGTCAGGTGGATCATGCGGGTCATATAGTCGATGGAGAGGTGTTTGTCACTCTCTCTTTGCTTGGCGCAATTCCGGACGGAAAACCGCTTCACACTTTTCCTGAAATTGCTCACTCCCCAATCACGCCAGCGATGTTCTGGTCGTAGTCTACCAGCGAGCCGGTCATGACGCCGGCCTGTGGGCTCAGCATGTAGGTGATCAGCCGGGCAAGCTGGGCGGGCTTGACCAACTGGCCCATGGGCTGCGAAGCCTCGGCCTTTGCCAGCCAGTCGTCGGGCGCATCGTGCCACTTCTTCTGCACGATATCCTCGCCCTCGGTGTCCATCCATCCAGGCAGCACGGCGTTGCAGCGGATGCGGTTCTTCCGGTACGAGTTCGCGACATTCTTGGTCAGCGTCATCAGCGCGCCCTTGCTGGTCGAATAGGGCGTCAGGAACGACTGGCCGGCATGCGCCGACATCGACAGGACGTTGACGATCGAGCCCGGCGCCTTGCGCTCCAGGAGATGCGCGACGAGGCCCTGCATGAGGAAGAACGGCCCGCGCACATTGGTGTCGAAGATCTGGTCGAAAAGCTCTTCCGACGTCTCGACCAGCGAGCCGCGCGCCGAGGTGGCGGCGGCATTGACCAGCGCGTTGAGCGTGCCGAAATGCTTGATCGCCGTCTCGACGGCACGCTTGCAGTCGGCGACCTTGGCGACGTCGGCGCTGATGAAGATGGCGTCGACGCCACTCTTCCTGAGCGCTGCAACCGCCTTGTCGCCCTTCTCCTGCGAGCGGCCGATCAGCGCCAGCGCGCGGCAGCCCTCATCCGCCAAGGCCTCGGCAACCGCGAAGCCGATGCCCTGCGCGCCGCCGGTGACGATGGCGCGCGTTTGTGAATTGCGACCGGCCAAACCGCTCATCGCTGTGCTCCTGTGTTTTTGACTACCAATGCATTTTCAAGATTCATTGAGGTTCCGATCGGTTGCCCGATGTCTTGCCGCAACGTCGTTAACTTGGTCGAAGCGTCCTCAACTTCGTCATCCTAGGGCGAAGCAGGAGCGGAGCTCCGTCGCGAAGACCTTGGGATCCATGCCGTGACCCGGCGGAAGAACCCGGCGGAGCAGAATTCTGCACCGTTAACACCGCTCCGATGTAACGGCATGATCCTCGGGTCTGCGCGCGTCGCTTCGCTCCTTGCTCCGCCCGTGGATGACGACCTGATAAGCGTTCCGGCTAATCGCCAACCGTTAGAGACAGACAATCCGACCGCCATCGAAATACCTGCCTCGTCGGGTCAATCGACGCGGACGGTCTTGCCCGTCTTCGCCGATTTCAGCGCCGCGTCGGCCAGCTTCAGCGCGATCAGCCCGTCCTTGCCGCTCGGCGCCGCCTTCTTGCCCGCGGTTGCCGCGGCGATGAAGGAGGTGATCTCGTTGGCATAGGCGTCGATGTAGCGGGTCATGAAGAAGTCGTGCAGCGGCGGGCGGGTGTAGCCCTTGTCGTTGGCGAGCTCGATCGACACCGGCCGCTGGTTCTCGGCCGCGACCATGCCCTTGGAGCCATGCACCTCGATGCGCTGGTCATAGCCATAGGTGGCGCGGCGCGAATTGGAGATGACGGCCTGCTTGCCGGAAGCGGTCTCGAGGATGACGCTGACCGAGTCGAAATCGCCGGCTTCGCCAATCTTCTTGTCGACCAGCACCGAGGCGTGGGCGCTGACGGCAACCGGCTCCTCGCCGAGCAGGAAGCGCGCCATGTCGAAATCATGGATGGTCATATCGCGGAAAATGCCGCCGGACCTGGCGATGTAGTCGAGCGGCGGGGCGCCGGGATCGCGCGAGGTGATGGTGACCATCTCGACCGTGCCGACGGCGCCGTCGTCGATCGCCTTGCGCACGGCGGCGAAATGCGGGTCGAAGCGGCGGTTGAAGCCGACCATCAGCGTGGCCTTGGTCTTCTCGACCACCGCCAGGCATTTTTCGACGCGCTTGACGGAGAGATCGATCGGCTTCTCGCAGAAGATCGCCTTGCCGGCCTTGGCAAAGCGCTCGATCAGATCGGCATGGGTGTCGGTCGGCGTGCAGATGATGACGGCGTCGATGTCCCCGGACTTCTCGATGACGTCGATGCTGCGGACCTCAGCGCCATAGGCGGAGGCCAGTTCCGTCGCCGCTTTCTCGAAGGCATCCGCCACGGCGACCAGTTTGGCCCGCGGATTTGAGCCGACGGCGCGGGCATGCACCTTGCCGATGCGGCCGGCGCCGAGAAGAGCGAAGCGGAGTGTCATGGAATGTCCTTTGAGGGCGGTTCTGAAAGATGTCCGCGCCTTTTCGGCGCGGATGATTGGTGATCCCGTCGCAGCGCCCGTCAGGCGGCCTGCAGCTCCGCCTGGCCGGTCTTGGCGCCGGTGATGTAGGCGACGATGTCGTTGCCGTCGGTGTCCTGCTTGCGCAGGTTGGCGACGATCTTGCCGCGGCGGAAGACGACGATGCGGTCGACCAGGTCGAACACCTGGCGCATGTTGTGGCTGACCAGGATCAGCGGCTCGCCGTTTTCCTTCAGCGTGCGGATGATGTTTTCGACCTGCGCCGTCTCCTGCACGCCAAGCGCTGCCGTCGGCTCGTCCATGATGATCAGCTTGGAGGCGAAGGTCGCGGTCCTGGCGATCGCGACGCACTGGCGCTGGCCGCCCGACATGTGGCGGATGGTGCTGGAGAGGTTCGGGATCTTCACCGCCGTGCGGACAAGTGCCGCCTCCGTCGCCTTGCGCATCGCCTTGCGGTCGAGGATCGAAAAGGGCCCGAGATTGAAAAGCACCTTCTCGCGGCCGAGGAACAAGTTCGACGGCACGTCGAGATCGTCGGCCAGCGCGAGGTTCTGGAACACGGTCTCGATGCCCGCCTCGCGCGCCTCGATCGGGCCGGCGAAGTTCACTTCCTTGCCGTCGAACCAGATCTTGCCGTCTGTGCGCTGCTCGACGCCGGTGATCTGGCGCACGAAGGTCGATTTGCCGGCGCCGTTGTCGCCCATGATGGCGACATGCTCGCCCTTGCGCAGCTCGAAATTCGCCTCCTGGAGCGCGTGCACGCCGCCATAATGCTTGGTGAGGTTTTCGGTCTTCAGAACGATGTCGGACATGGTCAAGCTCCTATCGCGCGGCGGCGCTGGCGCCATTGATCGAGAACGACCGCGCCGACGATGATCACGCCCTTGACCATCTCCTGATAGTAGGCATCGAGGCGCAGGAAGGTGAAGCCGGAAATGATGACGCCGAAGATCAGCGAGCCGATCACGGTGCCGATGATCGAGCCGCGGCCGCCCGACAGCGAAACGCCGCCGATGACCGCCATGGCGATGGCGTCGAGCTCATACATCACGCCCATACCGGATTGGGCGGTGAGGTTCTTGGAACAGAGCACCACTGCCGCGAGCGAGGCGAGGATGGCAGCGATGACGTAGACCAGCACCTTGTGGTTGGCGATCTTGATGCCCGACATGCGCGCGGCATCCTCGTTGGAACCGATGGCGTAGCAGTGCTTGCCGTATTTGGTGTAGGTCAGGATCAGCTGGAACAGGATTGCCAGCGAAATGAAGATGACGACCGGCATCAGGCCCTTGCCGATTGCCGCGAAGCTTTCGGTCGGAAACGAGATCGGCTCGCCCTTGGACCACCATTTGGCGATGCCGCGCGCGGTGACCATCATGCCGAGCGTGGCGATGAAGGGCGGGATGCGCGTGTAGGCGATCAGCAGGCCGTTGACCAGGCCGGCGATGAGGCCGCAGCCTATCGCGACCAGCAACGGCACGATGACCGGAAGGTCGATCCAGCCATACGACAGGAACATGGCCTTGGGGTTGGGGTTGCCGTTGACCGTCGCCACCTGGGCGAAGCTCATGGCGATCATGGCGGTGGCGCCGACGACCGAGCCGGAGGAAAGGTCGATGCCGCCGCAGATGATGACCTGCGTGACGCCGATGGCGATGATGCCGACAATCGACACCTGCAGGATGATGATCTGCAGGCGCTGCTCGTTGAAGATCGCGTCGACGTTCGGACGCGTGTTGAACAGAAAGCTGTCGCCGAGGAAGACCCGGCCAATCAATTCGAACAGGCCCACCAGGATGACGAGCGCCAGGAGAACGTTGAACTCGGGCGGCCAAGGGCGCTTCTTGGCATCATAGGTGAGCCCACCAACGCCATGCGATGTCTGTGCCACGATTTTCTCCTCCTTGGGCCGCGTTCGCCCACCCGCCCGGGAGGGCGGGTGGAAGCGAGGAGCGGCACTGTTCTTCGTGTATCGGCTTCGGACGCCTGGTTCGGCCCGCCATCCTGAAGCGCCGCTCCTTATGAACCGGCCCGTGGCCTCAGTTCTTCTTCAGGAACTTGTCGATGTTCGCCGGCGTGACGAGCTGGAACGGAATGTAGACCTTGTGGTCCACCTTCTCGCCCTTGGCGAGCTTCAGCGCCGCGTCGAGCGCGCCAGCACCCTGACCGGCCGCATCCTGGAATACGGTCACCTTGAGGTCGCCTGCTTGCATCGAGGCCAACGCGTCCTGCGTGGCGTCGACGCCGCCGACGATCATGGTCTTCATGTCGATATTGGCGGCCTTCATCGCCTGGATGGCGCCGATGGCGCTTTCGTCGTTGTTGGCGATGACACCGTCGAACGGCTTGGCGGTCGACAGCCAGTTGGTCATCAGGTTCTGCGCCTGGTCGCGCTGCCAGTTCGAGGTCTGCTTGTCGATGATCTTGATGAAACTGCACTCCGGCGTGGCGATCACGTTGTCGATGTCCTTGGTGCGCTGCACCGCGGCCTGGTTGGAAAGCTCGCCCATGATCACATAGACATTGGCTTCCTTCTTGCCGGCTTCCTTGAAGAGGCGGCAGACTTCCTTGGTCTCGAGCGTGCCGGAATCGGCCTCGTTCGAAGCGACGAAGGCCTGGTTGTCCGGCAGCGAGTTGACGTTGACCGGCTCGCGGTTGACGTAGACCAGCGGGATCTTGGCAGCGGCGGCCGCGTCCGACATCGCCTGCGTGGCCGAGGTGTCGACCGGGTTTACGATGATGGCGTCGACGCCTGAGGCGGCGAAGTTCTTGATCTGGTCGAGTTGCTTGGCCACATCGTTCTGCGCGTCCTCGACCTGAAGCTCGACGCCGCTCATGCCCTTGGCCTGCGCGATCATGCCGTTGCGCAGCACGGTCAGGAAATTATCGTCGAAGCGCGCCATCGAGACGCCGATCTTGGCGGCGAAGGCGGATGAACACATCAGCGCCGAAAGCGCGACGCCCAAAAGCAGTTTCTTCATTTTATCTCTCCTCCACTTGGTGTCCGGCTGCACCCATTTTGAACCGGAATCCCCGGTTTGCCCGGGGAATCTCTCCCTGCGGCCATGCGGCGCTGCCAATTCGATGGAGCGCCTCGTCCTCCGCTCGAAACAGACGCTTCGGAACGAAAGAACCAAAAAGCCTAGCTAGTGAAATATTTATTCCATTTCGTTTGGAAACGTCAAGGGTGATTCCGACCGAGGCGGCCGGTTTTTCGATCACTATCGACGTGACGAAGACCATGATGGGCTGGATTCGCCGCAAACCGCCATGAAAGAATCCATCAGTCTGATGGATTCTTTCACATTGCTCCGGGGTCAGTTCCCAGACGCAGGGATTTTTGAAAGGTTGCCGTTTGTCTTGGTGTAAGGTTCTTCGTTCATTTCCGTGAAATCAGCGCAAACGCCAGGGATTGGCTGAAGCCGCCCCAACCTCGTCATTCTATGGCGGAGCAAGGAGCGAAGCGACGCGGCGCAGACTATAGAATCCATGCCGTGACTTGGAAGCGCTGCCACGGTACAGAATTTTGCTCCGTTGCACGCCTTGGCGAAGGTAACGGCATGGATTCCAGGGTCTTCGCGACGGAGCTTCGCTCCTGCTCCGCCCTAGAATGACGATCGCGAAGGGCGTTTCGGCCAATCCCCAAGGCATGCCGCCTGCCGACGCAACAGAGCCGACCGATCAAAACCCCTGTGCTGGAGACCTAGATGTTTTCAGGCAGGTAAATGTCGAAGGGCAGGAAAGTCTGTCCGGGCGCATTGGCCGCGCCGCTTTCGATGGCATGCGCCATCAGCCCGACGAGTTCCCGGCAGAGCGCCGCGAGCGGCGTCGAGATCACCATGGTGAGGATGTTGTCGGCGAGCGCCGCGCGCGAGACGGCGTTGATCTCGTTGCAGATGACGACCGGCATCTCGGCCGGGCGCGCCGTCCTCAGCGCCGAGACGGCGCCTTCCATGCCACCGCCGGCGACGTAGCAACCGGCAAGATCGGGATGGCGCGCCAGAAGATCGAGCATGGCGTCATGCGTCACGTCATTGGCCTCGAGGTTGACCAGCGTCTCCATCACGGTGAAATCCGGCGCGTGCTCGCGGAAATAGGAGCGGAAGCCGATCTCACGCAGTTCATGGCCGTGGAAGCGGTGGCTGCCGACGAAGAGCGCGACCTTGCCCGGCTTCCTGGCCGCCTTGGCGATCATCCACGCGGCGCTGCGCCCGACCTTGCGGTTGTCGAGACCGACATAGCCCTCACGGATGCCGGCGGCGAAATCGGACAGCAGCGAGAAGACCGGCTGCCCCCTCGCCTTCAGCGCCTCCACGACCGCCGTCAGCGTCGGGTGATCCGGGCCGACAACGGCGACGGCTCTCGATTTGGCCGCCAGTTTGCGCATCTGGTCGGCGATCTCATCGGGCGCCAGCGACGTGGCGAAGTCGATCGCAGCGGTGCCGCGGAAACGTTGCGACTGCGAAACCGCCAGCTCGAGCTCCCTGGCGAAATCGCCATAGAAGACATCATTGCCCCTCAGCAGCAGGAAACCGAGCCGGTATTCCGGCAATTCCTGGCGCATGCGCTGCTTGATCAGCCCGGCCGCATGATAGCCGATCTCGGTGGCCGCCTCGTAGACCCGGCGCGCCGTTTCCTCGCGCACCCGCAGGCGGCTGTTCAGCACTCTGTCGACGGTGGCGACGCTGACGCCCGAGACGCGCGCGAGATCGGTAATGGTCGGCCGCTTTGCCATGAATGCTCCATCGCTTGTCCGGATCAGGATAGCCCAATCTGATAGGAAATGATAGAAACTATCTTCCTGATGTTGAGACTATCATAGGCTGGCGGTATGTTGAAGTGGAAGCCGGCCATGGACGAGCCCGGACTTGCCGGAGCCGTTCGCCAGGCGCTGTTGGAGGAACCTCAATGACGGCCATGACGTCTTCGGCGGCGTCGCCACGCGACTACAGCCTGACCGGCCGCGATGCAAAACGCGCGGTCGAGAACGGGCTGGCGGCGGCCGAGTGGTACCACACCGAGATCCCGCGCAAGCAGATGAAGGAACTGATGCAGCGCTCCGACCAGCCGGCGATCCGCGACACCATCACCTGGCTGGCCGCTTTCGTCGTCAGCGCCGCGGGCGGCATCTGGTTCTGGGGCAGCTGGTGGTGCGTACCGTTCCTGTTCGTCTATGGCACGCTCTACGGCTCCTCGAGCGATTCCCGCTGGCATGAATGCGGCCATGGCACGGCCTTCCGCACGCAGTGGATGAACGACGCCGTCTACCAGCTCGCCTGCTTCATGATCATGCGCAACCCGGTGACCTGGCGCTGGAGCCACACGCGCCACCATACCGATACCATCATCGTCGGCCGCGACCCCGAGATCGCCGTCATGCGGCCGCCGGACCTTGCGCGCGTGGTGCTGAATTTCTTCGGCATTCTCGACGCCTGGCACGCGATGGTCGACATGGTGCGCAACGCCGCCGGCGTCATCAGCGCCGCCGAAAAAACATTCATTCCCGAGCAGGAGCAGCCGAAGGCGATCCGCGTGGCCCGCATGTGGCTCGCCATCTACATCGCGACCATCGCCCTGGCCCTCTACCTGCACTCCTGGCTGCCACTGATGCTGATCGGCCTGCCCCGGCTCTATGGCGCCTGGCACCACGTCTTGACCGGCCTGCTGCAGCATGGCGGGCTTGCCGAGAACGTCACCGATCACCGGCTGAACAGCCGCACCGTTTACATGAATCCGATCAGCCGGTTCATCTACTGGAACATGAACTACCATGTGGAACATCACATGTTCCCGATGGTGCCCTATCATGCGCTGCCGAAGCTGCATGCGATGATCAAGCACGACCTGCCGGCGCCGACGCCTTCGATCCTGGCCGGCTATCGCGAGATGATCCCGGCCTTCCTGCGCCAGCTGCGCAACGAGGACTATTTCCTCAAGCGGGCGCTGCCGCCGACGGCGAAGCCCTATCGCGAGGAACTGCATAACGACATTCCGATGGCCGCCGCCGCGGAGTGAGGCCGAAGGAAATTCAAGGATATTCGCTGGAGGACGAGATGAGCGACTGGGTCGAGGCCTGCGCGGCCGGAGACATCGATGAAGAGGACGTGATGCGGTTCGACCATGCCGGCCGCACCTTTGCCATTTATCGCAGCCCGGACGACGAATATTTCGCGACCGACGGCCTGTGCACGCATGAAAAGGTGCATCTGGCCGACGGGCTGGTGATGGACGACATCATCGAATGCCCCAAGCACAATGGCCGCTTCAACTACAAGACCGGCGACGCGCGCGGCGCTCCGGTCTGCGTCAACCTCAAGACCTATCCGGTCAAGGTCGACGCCGGCAAAATCCTGATCCAGATCGGGTGACGACGATGGCAGGGATGCTGATCATCGGCGCCGGCGAATGCGGCGGCCGCGCCGCGCTGGCGCTGCGCGATCTCGGCTTCGAAGGGCCGGTGACGCTGGTGGGCGACGAGCCGCATCTGCCTTATGAGCGGCCGCCGCTGTCGAAGGAAGCGATGACCGGCGAGGCGCCGGCCATCAAGGCGATCGCCAGCGACGAACTCCTGGCCGAGCGCTCGATCCGGCATGTCCGTTCCGTCCGGGCCGCCGCGATCGACCGCGCCGCGCATGTCGTGCAGCTGTCGGACGGATCCTCCCTTTCCTACGACAAGCTGCTGCTGGCGACCGGATCGGTGCCGCGCAAGCTGCCGATGCCGGGGCTTGGCGGCCGTTGCGTCTATCTCAGGACCTTCAACGATGCTTTGGCCATCCGTGCGCATCTCAGCGCCGGCAACCGCGTCGCCATCATTGGCGGCGGCTTCATCGGCCTCGAGCTTGCCGCCGCGGCGCGCAGGCTTGGCGCCACTGTCACCGTCATCGAGGCGCAGCCGCGCATCCTGATGCGCGGCGTGCCGGCCGAGATCGCCGAAATCATCCACAAGGCGCATGAAGCCGAGGGCGTTGCGATCCGCACCGGCCAGGGAATTGCCGCGATTGCCGATGACGGCAAGGAGGTCGGCATCACGCTGGCCGACGGGCAGACGATCGTCGCCGACCTCGCGGTGATCGGCATTGGCGCCGTGCCGGTGACGGCTCTTGCCGCCGAAGCCGGACTTGCGGTCGACAACGGCATCGCCGTGGACGAACATTTGCGTACCGAAGACCCGGATATCTTCGCCGCCGGCGATTGCTGCTCCTTCCCGCTTGCGGTCTATGGCGGCCGGCGGGTGCGGCTGGAGGCCTGGCGCAACGCACAGGAACAGGGCGCGCTGGCTGCGAAGAACATGCTGGGCGCCGATGAGGCGCATGCCGCCGTGCCGTGGTTCTGGTCCGATCAGTACGGGTTGACGCTGCAGATCGCCGGGCTGTCGGACGAAGGCCGCTCGACGGTGAGGCGCGATCTCGATGACGGCGCCTTCATCCTGTTCCACCTTGCCGAGGACGGCAGGCTGGTCGCCGCCAGCGGCATCGGCCCCGGCAATGTGGTGGCGCGCGACATCCGCCTGGCGGAGATGCTGATCGCCAAGCGGGCGAGCCCTGCGCCGGAGGCGCTCGGCTCGCAGGCGGTCAAGCTGAAGTCGCTGCTGGCGGCGTAACGTCTGACCTAAAACAGCGCCTTCAGCTCATCCAGCTTGTCGTTGACCAGCCAGCCGTAATAGTTCTCCTCGGGCAGCTTTTCCGGCTCGCCGGCGGCGCGGCGCTTCTCGTTCTCGGCCTTCAGCGCATAGGCACGCTGCTCGGGATTGCCGACATTGTAGAGCGTGGCGGTGAGGCCCGGATTCTTCGAGATGTCGAAGCCGGCGATGTTGCGGTAGGCGTCGATCGACTTCTTGATGGTGGCAGCGACGTAGGGCAGCGTCAGATCCGGGTCCATGATGGTCTTGTAGACCGTGTTGGGATCGCCGACGTCGAGCCTGGGCAGGCCCGAGACCTTGTGCACCAGGTCGCTCATCTGCAACGCCGTCAGCGGGTTCAACTGGCCGAGGCCGAAGGTCTGGCCGGCATAATAAGGCTGGAAGAAGGTCGCGCCGAAGCGGTCGTCGGGGAAATCCTCGCCGCCGACGGTCTTGCCGCGGAAGGCATGGTTCCACACCTGCTCGCGGCATTCCCACAGATCATAGCTGTCGTCCGTGCCGGCGCATTTCTTGAATTCCGGCCGCTGGATGAAATCGCTGACGTCCTCGCCCTCATAGGCAAAGGTCAGCTTGCTCGACAGATACGACATCGCCTTGACGTAATAGGTCTGCAGCCGGTCATAGGCGTCGACATTGTAGGTGTGCTCGCCGACGATGGCGCCGACAATATGCATCGGATCGATGCCGTAGGCAGCCGCCACCTTCCTGATCTTGCCGCGCAGCTCGGCGTCGTTCTGCAAGAGCGCGTAGACCTTGCGGTACTTGGCCTGGAACGTGGTGTTGGTGGCCTGGGTGCGCCGGCTGGAGGCGCCCGGAATATCCGGCTGCACAGCGTTGCGGTTGCCCGGCGGCACCATGGTCGCGGCATCGGCAATCGCCACCGCCGCCGCCAGCGCAAGACCAACAAGGAGAAACAGGTACTTCTTCATTCGCCGCCGCCTTGGGACGGCTCGGCTATCGCCGATCCACCCCAACCAGTTGATTGAACGCAATTTCAGACGGAAAACCGCTTTCTTGAAATTGCTTTCGGAATGCGCGGCAACCTAGGTAAAGCGCCCGCCAGAGTCGAGAGAAGGCTGCCGACGGCGACCAAAAATGGTGGCCGGATGCTTCCATTTGGCCACACCTGATGGAGCGAGCGTTTTTCGGGCCGGCCCGAAGGCCAGCCCGAAACCCCGTTTAAAGGATGAACCGCGACAGGTCGGTGTTGCGCGACAGGTCGCCGACATGCTTCTCGACATAGGCGGCGTCGATGGTGACGGCGGTGCCGTTGCGGTCGGGCGCGTCGTAGGAAATCTCGTCCAGCACGCGCTCCATCACGGTCTGCAGACGCCGCGCGCCGATATTCTCGACGCTGGCGTTGAGGTCGACGGCGATGCCGGCAAGCGAATCGATGGCGTCGTCGGTGAAGGTCAGCTCGACGCCTTCGGTCTTCATCAGCGCGATATACTGCTTGATGAGGCTCGCTTCCGTCTCGGTGAGGATGCGGATGAAATCCGCCTTCTCCAGCGCGCGCAGCTCGACACGGATCGGCAGGCGGCCCTGCAGCTCCGGCAAAAGGTCGGACGGCTTGGAGACGTGGAAGGCGCCCGAAGCGATGAACAGGATATGGTCGGTCTTGATCGGCCCATATTTGGTCGCAACCGTGGTGCCTTCGACCAGCGGCAGCAGGTCGCGCTGCACGCCTTCGCGTGACGGGCCGCCCGAAATGTCGCTCCTGGCCGCGATCTTGTCGATCTCGTCGAGGAAGACGATGCCGTCATTCTCGGCCGATTCCAGCGCCCTGCGCACCACCTCGTCCTGGTCCAGCAGCTTGTCGGACTCGTCATTGACCAGGAGCGCGTAGGAATCGCGCACGGTAGTCTTGCGGGTCTTGGTCTTGCGACCGCCCATCGCCTTCGACAGCATGTCGTTGATGTTGAGCACGCCGACATTGGCGCCCGGCATGCCGGGAATCTCGAAGCCCGGCATGCCGCCGGTGCCGGTGTCGGCCACCTCGATCTCGATCTCCTTGTCGTCGAGCTCGCCGTCGCGCAGCTTCTTGCGGAAGCTGTCGCGGGTGGCCGGGCTCGCCGTCTTGCCGACGAGGGCTTCCAGCACGCGTTCCTCGGCGTTGACCTGGGCGCGCGCGCCGACGTCCCCGCGCATTTTTTCGCGCGCCAGGCCGATGGCGACCTCGACGAGGTCGCGCACGATCTGCTCGACATCGCGGCCGACATAGCCGACCTCGGTGAACTTGGTGGCCTCCACCTTGACGAAGGGCGCGCCGGCCAGCCGCGCCAGGCGGCGCGAGATCTCGGTCTTGCCGACGCCGGTCGGGCCGATCATCAGGATGTTCTTCGGCATCACCTCTTCGCGCATCTGGCCTTCCAGTTGCTGGCGGCGCCAGCGGTTGCGCAAGGCGATCGCCACGGCGCGCTTGGCGTCCTTCTGGCCGATGATGAAGCGGTCGAGTTCCGAAACGATTTCGCGGGGAGAAAAGGTGCTCATAAGACTCAAATTCCACTTTGCCACTGCCTGATGGACTCGAACGGATGCAGCAGCATGATCACGTTGAGCGTCAGATTGTCCCGGATGATGTAGCCCGTGCCGAGCTCGAAGATGAGCGCCAGGGCCACGATCACCCATATAGGTAGCTTTCGCGCCATCACAAATCCCAGCGCCATGAACAGCGTGTCGGACACCGAGTTGATGATGGAGTCGCCGTAATAGTTGAGCGAGATCGTGCCGGCGCGGTAGCGGTCGATGATGATGGGGCTGTTTTCCAGGATCTCCCAGCCGCCCTCGATGAGGACGGCGAAGGCGAGCCTTAAGCCCACCGGCGAACGCGGAAACAGGAATGTCGCCAGCGCGTAGAACAGGAAGCCGTGGATGATATGCGAGAAGGTGTACCAGTCGGCGATGTGCTGGGAATTCTCCGGGCTGTTGACCACACCGTGCCAGAGTTTCACGTAGCCGCAGGTGCAGATCGGCGGATGGCCCATGCCGTAGAGCACGCCGGCCTGGAAAACGACCAGGGCGAGCACCAGCAGCAGGCCCATGCGCCAGCTGTCTTCGTAAGCGGAAAGCGTCTTGTCCCCTTCAGGCGCGATCATCCAGTCAGTCCCCCAGATTTTCGTCGTCATCGGCGTCGACGGCCATCAGCACGACGTCCCCATATTGCGATTGCCTGCGGCCGATCGGTCTGAAGCCGGCCTTCTCATAGGCGCGGATGGCGCGGCCATTGTCGGGATGCGGATCGATGATGACGCGCGGCGCGCCTTCCTCGAAAAGCTCGTCGACGAACTGGCGCACGATGGCCGAGCCATGACCGACGCCGATCAGCTCCGGCGGACCGATCGTGAGGTCGATGCCCAGCGTGCCGAAGGGCTGATCCGCATAAGGATGGTCGTCCTCCATATGCGGGTCATAGCTCTGCAGATAGGCGATCGGCCTGCCGTCCAGCTCGACGATCAGCGGCTCCACCGAGACCGAATCCATATGCTCGCGGATCTCGGCGATCTCCTTGCCGGGATCGTCCCACCACTGGGCGACATGCGGCTCGCGCAGCCACCGGGCAATCGTTGGCAAGTCTTCTTCGGTCACCGGCCGAAATTCGTAACTGTCTTCTCTTTCGACCATGATCTCTTCCGAAAACCTGTGACCACTTTTCGGGATCATAGCCGCTCAAGCGGCATCGAGCGTTTCGACGACAAAATTGTTGTTGGTGTAGACGCAGATGTCGGACGCGATCTGCATGGCCTTGCGGGCGATCTCCTCGGCATCCTTGTCGGTGTCGATGAGGGCACGGGCCGCGGCCAGCGCGTAATTGCCGCCGGAGCCGATGGCCATGACGCCATGCTCGGGCTCCAGCACGTCGCCATTGCCGGTCAGCGCCAGCGAGACCGACTTGTCGGCGACCAGCATCATGGCTTCCAGGCGGCGCAGATAGCGATCGGTGCGCCAGTCCTTGGCGAGCTCGACGCAGGCGCGCGTCAGCTGGTCGGGATATTGTTCGAGCTTGGCCTCGAGCCGCTCGAGCAGGGTGAAGGCGTCCGCCGTAGCGCCGGCGAAGCCGGCAATGACGCTGCCGCCCTTGCCGATGCGGCGCACCTTGCGGGCGTTGCCCTTCATGATCGTCTGGCCGAGGCTGACCTGGCCGTCGCCGGCGATCACCACCTTGTTGCCCTTGCGCACGCTGATGATGGTCGTGGCGTGCATGGTGAGTTCATTCGACATTTTCTGCTCCGATTCGCGCTATCCCTTGAAGGCGATTGGCGCGGTACGAGTGAGTTTTGATCGGCCATATGTATGCATAGGGCGAACGATTGCAAACCGCCGTCCGGCAAGGGCGATAACGACCGGAATGGCAACTGGCAATCGCCGGATCATGCTGATAGAAGGCTCTCGTTTTCAAGCCCCCGGGGCTCCGAACGGGCAACAAGGACAGAGCGATGACGCGTTCCGCCGAAGTCAGCCGCAAGACCAAGGAAACCGAGATTTCGGTCTCGGTCCATGTCGACGGCAAGGGCAAAGCCGATATTTCGACCGGCGTCGGCTTCTTCGACCATATGCTCGACCAGCTATCGCGGCATTCGCTGATCGACATGACGATCAAGGCCAAGGGCGACCTGCATATCGACGACCACCACACGGTCGAGGACACCGGGATCGCGATCGGCCAGGCGCTGAGCAAGGCGCTGGGCGAGCGGCGCGGCATCATGCGCTATGCCTCGATCGAGCTTGCCATGGACGAGACGCTGACCAGGGCGGCGATAGACGTCTCCGGCCGGCCCTTCCTGGTCTGGAACGTCGCCTTCACGTCGCCGAAGATCGGCACGTTCGACACCGAACTGGTGCGCGAGTTCTTCCAGGCGCTGGCGCAGAATGCCGGCATCACGCTGCATGTGACCAATCATTACGGCGCCAACAACCACCATATCGCCGAAACCTGCTTCAAGGCGGTGGCGCGGGCGCTGCGCGCAGCACTGGAGC
Source organism: Mesorhizobium sp. CNPSo 4661 (assembly GCF_057784215.1). Lineage (NCBI taxonomy): Bacteria > Pseudomonadati > Pseudomonadota > Alphaproteobacteria > Hyphomicrobiales > Phyllobacteriaceae > Mesorhizobium > Mesorhizobium sp. CNPSo 4661. Next base: position 184,045 of record NZ_JBWGIO010000015.1, read on the forward strand.
CCGATCCGCGCCAGCCCGACGCGGTGCCATCCACCAAGGGATCCCTGAAAGGCTAGCCCTATGGCGATCTATGTCGTGATGCAGCCGCCGGCCGGCGACAACAAAGCCAGGGACGCAATTTTCGTGCGCGACAGCTTCACCTGGCTGGGCTTCCTGGCCGCGCCGCTCTGGCTCGCCTGGCACCGTCTGTGGATCGAGGCGGCCCTGACCTTCGTCGTCATGGCGATCCTGTCGGTGACCGGCGAGAAGCTCGGACTCGAAGGGGCCGGGTCGTTGCTGTCGCTGCTGGTCTCGCTCTATGTCGGGTTCGAAGGCCAGGCCCTGCGCATCGCATCACTGCGCCGGCGCGGCTGGCGGGAATGGGGCGTCGTCGAGGCCGGCAATCTTGGCGATGCCGAGACGCGCCATGCGCTGGAAACCGGCGAGGATGGCGAGGAGGCGGCACCGATGCCGCGCATCGTGCCGGACGCATCGCTCGCCCGTCCGCCGCAAACCGGCATGGCGCTGGGGCTGACCCATACGCCTGGAAGGCCCTGACATGCGGGTAGCCATCATCGATTACGGCTCGGGCAATCTGCGCTCGGCCACCAAGGCCTTCGAGCGCGCCGCGCATGAGGCGGGTCTTGCCGCGACCATAGAGCTGACGGCCGACGCGGAGCGCGTGCGTTCCGCCGACCGCATCGTGTTGCCGGGCGTCGGCGCCTATGCCGACTGCGCCGCCGGCCTGCACGCGGTGCCGGGCATGTGGGAGGCGGTGGAGGAGGCGGCCATCGCCAAGGGGCGGCCTTTCCTCGGCATCTGCGTCGGCATGCAGCTGATGTCGGAACGCGGCCTCGAAAAGACCGTCACCAGGGGCCTCGGCTGGATCGCCGGCGACGTCAAGGAGATCACGCCGTCGGATCCGGCGCTGAAGATCCCGCAGATCGGCTGGAACACGATCGACGTTACCCGCCCGCATCCGCTGTTTTCCGGCATCGAGACCGGCGCGAAGGGATTGCATGCCTATTTTGTCCATTCCTATCATCTCGAAGCGAAGAATCCCGCCGAAGTGCTGGCGACCGCCGACTATGGCGGGCCGGTGACGGCCGCCGTTGCCCGCGACAACCTTGCCGGCACGCAATTCCATCCCGAAAAGAGCCAGGCGCTCGGCCTGGCTCTGATCACCAATTTCCTGAAATGGAGGCCCTAGAGATGAGCAAGAAGGGCTATTGGATCGCGCTGATCGATGTCCACGATCCAGACGTCTACAGGCAATACATCGAGGCCAATGGGAAGGCCTTCGCCAAGTATGGCGCGAAGTTCCCGGTCCGGCCCGGTCGTTACACCAGTCCGGAGGGGCCGACAGGCAACCGCCATGTGGTGGTGGAATTCGAGTCCTATGAGACGGCGCTCGCTTGCTACGAGTCGCCCGAATACCAGGAAGCCTCAAAATTCCGGCTCGCCGCTTCGACCGGCCATTTCGTCATCGTCGAGGGCGCCTGATCCATGATCCTGTTTCCGGCGATAGACCTCAAGGACGGCCAATGCGTGCGCCTTAAGCACGGCGATATGGCCACCGCCACCATCTACAATGACGATCCCGCCGCGCAGGCGAAGGCCTTCGAGGACCAAGGTTTCGAGTGGCTGCATGTCGTCGACCTCAACGGCGCCTTCAAGGGCCAGAGCGTCAACTCCGCCGCGGTCGGCGCCATCCTCAAGGCGACGAAAAACCCGGTGCAGCTCGGCGGCGGCATCCGCACCCTGCCGCAGATCGAGGACTGGCTGGATCGCGGTCTCACCCGCGTCATCCTCGGCACGGTCGCGGTGCGCGAACCTGAGCTGGTGAAGCAAGCCTGCAAGGCTTTCCCGGGCAAGGTCGCCGTCGGCATCGACGCCAAGGGCGGCAAGGTCGCGGTGGAAGGCTGGGCCGAAGCCTCCGAGCTCGGCGTCGTCGAACTGGCGAAGAAATTCGAGGGGGCCGGCGTCGCCGCCATCGTCTACACCGATATCGATCGCGACGGCGTGCTGACCGGCATCAACTGGGATTCGACCATCGACCTCGCCGAGGCGGTGTCCATTCCGGTGATCGCATCCGGCGGCCTCGCCTCGATCGCCGACATCGTGCGCATGACCATGCCCGACGCGAAGAAACTGGAAGGCGCGATCTCCGGCCGCGCCCTATATGACGGACGTATCGACCCGGCCGAGGCGCTGGCGATCCTGCGCGGCGAGCGGGCGGAGGCAAGAGCGTGAACATTTCCATCATCCTGGCCTCCTATGACAGCGGCCATTTCCACGGTGGCTGCGGCCAGGGCCCGGACGCGCTGATCTCAGGCGGACTGGCCGAGGCGCTGAAGCTCGCCGGCCATGAAGTCGAGGTGCATGACATCGGCAAGGTGGTCGAGGACGAAGACGAGCGCGAGATCAGCACCGGATTCGCCGTCTGCAACGCCGTTTCCGGCCAGGTCCGCATTGCGCTGGACAGGAAGCGGTTTCCGATCGTGCTGGCGGGCAACTGCCTGACTGCCGCGGGCGCCGTGGCCGGCGCCGGCGCCGACGCCATCATCTGGGCCGACCAGCATGGCGACCTCAACACGCCGGAAACCACCACGACGGGCTTTCTCGACGGCATGGCGCTGGCTGTCGCGCTGGGCCTGTGCTGGCGGCCGATGGCCAACCAGATCCCCGGCTTCAAGCCGGTCGATCCATCACGCTGCGTTCTGGTCAATGCGCGCGACCTCGACGAAGCCGAAAAGGTGCTGTTGAAGACGCTGCCCGTAATCCGGACCGAGTGCCCGGACTGGAAGGCTGCTGCGCAACGGCTGAAGGTCGACGGCGCAACTCGGGTGCATATGCATGTCGACCTCGACGTGCACGACCCCGAAAAGCTGCAAGCCAACCGCTACACCACGCCCGGCGGCCCGGCGCCGGAGCAGATGCGCATGGCGATGTGCGGCCTCGCCGGGCCGCTCGCCATCGCGGGGCTGACCATTTCCGCCTACGATCCGGCCTTCGACCCCAAGGGCGACGTGCCGCCGCTGGTCGGCGAGCTGGTGGTCGACCTGCTCTCGACCCTGGAAGGCAAGTGATGCTCAAGGCCCGCGTCATCCCCTGCCTCGACGTCAAGAACGGCCGCGTGGTCAAGGGCGTCAATTTCGTCGATCTGATCGATGCCGGCGACCCGGTCGAGGCCGCCAAGGCGTACGACGCGGCCGGCGCCGACGAGCTCTGCTTCCTCGACATCACCGCCTCGTCCGACAATCGCGAGACGATCTTCGACGTGGTCGCCAGGACGGCCGAGCAGTGCTTCATGCCGCTCACCGTCGGCGGCGGCGTGCGCCAGGTGGCCGACATCCGCAAGCTGCTTCTGGCCGGCGCCGACAAGGTGTCGATCAACACGGCGGCGGTGAAGAATCCAGACTTCGTCGCGGAAGCCGCCGACAAGTTCGGCAACCAGTGCATCGTCGTGGCGATCGACGCCAAGAAGGTCTCCGCGCAGGGCGAGACCGACCGCTGGGAGATATTCACGCATGGCGGACGCGAGAAGACGGGCATCGACGCAGTCGAATTCGCCAAGACGATGGTCGATCGCGGCGCCGGCGAGATCCTGCTGACCTCGATGGACCGCGACGGCACCAAGGCCGGCTACGACCTTGCGCTCACGCGCGCGATCGCCGATGCCGTGCGCGCGCCGGTGATCGCTTCCGGCGGCGTCGGAACGCTCGATCACCTGGTCGAAGGCATCCGCGACGGCCATGCCGGCGCGGTGCTTGCCGCCTCGATCTTCCATTTCGGCACTTACACGATCGCCGAGGCCAAGGCGCATATGGCCAAAGCCGGCCTGCCGATGCGGCTGGACTCGGCCGCCCATCGGACTTAAACCACTGCTATGGCTCAATTTTCGCTCGCCGAGCTGGAAACGATCATCCATCAGCGCGCCCATTCCGGCGACGCTGACTCATGGACGGCGAAACTGTTCGCCAAGGGCATGGACAAGGCGGCGCAGAAGCTCGGCGAAGAAGCGGTCGAGACCGTGATCGCCGCCATCCGTGGCGACAGGCAGGCGCTCGTTTCGGAAAGTGCCGATCTTCTGTATCATTGGCTGGTCGTCCTCGGCATAGCGGGCATTCCGCTGGACGACGTGCTGAAAGAGCTCGAAGGCCGCACCAGCCGCTCGGGCATTGTCGAAAAGGCGTCCCGGTCAAAGGGCTGACCGGTAAGAGGGTAGGAAACCCGATGGACCAGTTGGCTCCGACCGAGAAGTATTCCCCCTATCGTTTCTTCTCCGCCGAGCAATGGTCGCAATTCCGCGCCGACACGCCGCTGACGCTGACGGAAGACGAGATCGACCGGCTGCGCTCGCTCAACGACCCGGTCGACCTCGAAGAGGTCAAGCGCATCTACCTCTCGCTGTCGCGGCTGCTCTCGGCCCATGTCGAGGCAAGCCAGTTGCTGTTTCGGCAGCGCCAGGCCTTCTTCAAGGCGCAGGACGTCGTCAAGACGCCCTTCATCATCGGCATTGCCGGCTCGGTCGCGGTCGGCAAGTCGACCACGGCGCGCGTGCTGAAGGAGCTTCTGGCGCGCTGGCCGTCGAGCCCGAAGGTCGACCTCATCACCACCGACGGTTTCCTCTTGCCCAACGAGATCCTGCGCCGCGAGAACCTCATGGAGCGCAAAGGGTTCCCCGAGAGCTACGACGTCGGCGCGCTGCTCAGGTTCCTGTCCGGCATCAAGTCGGCGCAAAGCAGCGTCATCGCGCCGGTCTATTCACACCTGACCTATGACGTCATCCCCGGCGAGTTCGTCACCATCGACCGTCCGGATATATTGATCTTCGAAGGCATCAACGTCTTGCAGCCGGGAAAGCTGCCGAAGGACGGCAAGATCGTGCCGTTCCTGTCCGACTTCTTCGATTTCGCCATCTATATCGATGCCGACGAGAAGCTGATCCATCAGTGGTATATCCAGCGCTTCATGCGCCTGCGCGAAACCGCCTTCCGCAACCCGGACTCCTTCTTCCATCGCTATTCGCAGCTTTCGCAGGATGCCGCGCGGGCCATCGCCGAAGGGCTCTGGGCCAACATCAACCTGAAGAACCTGCGCGAGAACATCCTGCCGACCAGGGCGCGCGCCGATCTCATCCTGCGCAAAGGCGCCAACCACCTGATCGAGGAAGTGGCGTTAAGGAAATTGTGACCCGCTTAACGGCGTCTTAGGCAATCCCGACTAGCTTCGCCAGCCGGACTCCAACTGGGAGACGGTGCTGGCGCTGGCTTCCATCCTGGTGCCGGTGCTGAACGTCGCAAGTTTGTCTTCACGGGAAGCGGTCCCATGAGCTCCAGCAGTTCCCCCTGCACCAAAGGAAGGAGCCGATGACCGCCGTTCTGGACAGCTCATCTGCGGACGCGCCAATCGGCGAAGCGCGCAAGACGCGGACATGGACGGTGGTTCTTTGCTTGCTGGTGCTGGCAGCCGCCGTTCCCTGGCAGATGCGATGGGGCGTCATACCCGACACGAGCTGGGTGATCACCTTGTGCGAGAAGATGCTTGCCGGGTCACGGCTCTATGTCGACATTTTCGAAGTCAATCCGCCTTTCACGCCTTGGATGTTCATGCCGGCCGTGGCGCTCGCGCACAAGATCGGTATCTCGCCGGAAATCGCGGTTCATGTCTACAGCTATGCGATCTGCCTGGCAGGATTGGGCCTTGCCGCATGGATCGCCAGGCAGGCCGGTCTTGCCGAGAACCGCGCTCTGTTTGCGATGTTGCCCCTGTTTCTGGCGCTGCTGGTCATCTTCCCCGGCAATGCCTTCAGCGAGCGGGAGCATCTTGGGATCGCGCTGTATTTGCCGTTGCTCATGCTGACGGCCTGGCGCGCGGCGCCAATTGACGGTCGAACACCCAGCCTGCCGGTGGCCCTCCTTGCCGGATTGAGTGGCAGCATCCTGGTTCTGGTGAAGCCCTATTATGCACTGGTCGTGCTCGTTCCGGCTCTCTACGCAGCGTGGAGCCGCCGGTCGATCCGGACGCTTTTCGCCGTCGAGTACTGGGTGATCGGCCTGGTGTGCGTCGCGTATGTCGTCGCCGTGCAGTATTTCCATCCGGAATTCCTGAGCGTCATCTACCCAGTGCTGGCCGACACCTATATGCGGATGCAGAAAATGTATGCGTTGCTGACGACCTATGTGCCGATCTATGTGGTCGCGCTCGTGGCGCTGCGCTTCGTTCGGCCGGGATTGCCTTTGTCGCCTCTGGTCAGCGTATTCACGCTTGCTTCGCTGGCTGCGACCGTGCCGCTGATCTACCAGGCAAAAGGCTGGGCCTATCACGCATTTCCGGCCTTCAGCCTGATTCTGGCGGCGCTCCTGTTGAGGATGGCGCAAGCGGCCCCGGCAACCTACAAGTCGCCGGGGACGGCAATGGAACTGGGGTGCAAGACGCTGCTGGCTGCCATCATTGCCGCCGCCGCCATCCCGTTCATGCAAACACAGAAGCTCAATGCCGAGTTTGTCGCCAAGATCGAGGCGGCGACCGATCGGCCGACTGTCGCGCTTGTCGGCGCCGACATCTCGGGGGGCCATCCACTTACCCGCATGCTCGGCGGGACGTGGATTTCACGCGATTGCAGCGATTGGCTGGGTTATTCGGCGCGTTATCTTTCGGGCCTCGCAACCCTGGAGGGCGACAGGGAGACGGCATCGCACTATCGGCAGATCGTCGATCGCTACGTCGAGAGCAAGCTCGCCGAACTCGAAACCAAACAGCCCGCCGTGATCATCATCGAGAAAAAAGACAGGGGCTGGATTGCGGAGCTTGTCCGGCGGCAGGACTACGTTAACTTCCTGCGCGGCTACCAGCAGATTGCCGAGAATGACGACCTTCAGGTGCTGCTGCGCAATCCAGGAACTGGCCAGGCCGAGTGATCCGTTGCCGCCCTTTTTGGGTAGGTCGCGAGGAAAAGTATGAGCGGTCAGTCTCGGCAACTTCGCCGAAGCGACGCGGGCGCGGCGACCTCATCCTTCGCAAGGGCGCCAACCACCTGGTCGAAGAGGTAGCGCTGCGGAAGGTTTAAAGCGCGTCGCGCTGAGACGGATTCAGGCGACGCGTCTAAAGTGCGTCGCGTGAAAACGGATTCACACAACGCGCTTTAGAGCGGGATGGGATTACCACCGGTCATATCCAGAGTTTGCGAAGTAGTTTGAGCACTCGATCGGTGTGACACCGTTGAGGATCTGTCCGATCGCCTGGCAGACGGTTTCGACCGTGCGACTTGCGGCCTTTCTGAGCCAGTGCTTG
>NZ_JBWGIO010000016.1:0-184982 GCF_057784215.1 Mesorhizobium sp. CNPSo 4661
TCCGGCGCCGCGTCGATCTGGTCATAGCGCTTGTATTCGCCAAAATACTTCGTGATCGCCGCCGTCAGCGACGTCTTGCCATGATCGACGTGACCGATCGTGCCAATGTTCACATGCGGCTTGGTGCGCTCGAATTTACCTTTTGCCATAGTCTCTTTCCTTGGACGGCCTTGACCTTCAGTTCAGTCGAATGCGGGGCGATTAGCGACAACGGCCGAAAAACACAAGTGCCTTGTGGCCGAGCGGATTCCCGCCGACCCGAACCAATGGTCGATTTCAGGGGGATATGGCGCGGATATAGGGGTGCCGTGCGTAAAATCAAAGGCTCCGGGCTGGCCCATTGCCGCCGCCGCGCCGCTCTGATCTTGTTCGCCAAATGCAGTTCATTCCATCCAATATCCGCGGTCCGCTGTTCATGATCGTCTCGACGGGGTCCTACCTCATCAACGACACGATGATGAAGCTCGCGACCGCCGGGCTGCCGCCTTATGAAGTGCTCCTGTTGCGGGGTGCTGCCGCCACGTTGTGGGGCGTACCGCTGCTTCTGATGCTGCGCTATGCGAGGCAGATCCCCCTGCTCTTCGAGCGCAAGGTGCTGTGCCGCAACCTGTTCGAGCTCCTGGCAATCCTTTGCTATGTCGTCGCCCTGGCCAACATGCAGATCGCGGATTCCACCGCGCTCGGCCAGGTCACGCCGCTCATCGTGCTGGTCGGCTCCTCAATGCTGTTCGGCGAAAGGATCGGCGCCACGCGCATGGCGCTGATCGGCCTTGGCTTTGTCGGAGCGCTGATGGTGGCGCAGCCGACCATGCAAGGTATTTCGGTCTATGCGCTGCTGGCGCTCGGCAACGCCGCCTTCGCGGCGGTGCGCGACCTTGCCGGCCGCAAGGTGGGCGCCGAGGTGCCCGGCATGATCGTCGCCATCTCGGCTGTCGTGGTGGTGCTGGTCGGCTCAGGTGCGGCGCATCTCGTGTCCGAGCAATGGGTGATGCCGGAAGGACGTCATCTGTTGCTTATCGCCGGAGCGGGCCTGTTCCTGATCTTCGGCCATTTCTTCATCTTCATGGCCTACCGGGTAGGCCCGACAAGCGCGGTCGCGCCCTTCTATTACTGCTTCACCGTCTGGGCTGTCATTTCGGGCTTGCTGGTGTTCGGGCAGTTCCCCAACGCGCTCGCCGTCTGCGGCATCCTTTTGGTCATGGCCAGCGGCCTGGCGATCGTCTCGCTCGACGAACGCAAGCGCCGACTGGCCATGGTTGCCTAGCCGTTACCGCATCACCCAACGCGCTTTACCGTACTCTTAAGCGGGCGCTGCACCAAGAAATCAACGAAGTTGCGCAGCGTTCGCGGATAGACGAGGCGGCCGTCGCGCAGCGCCGTGGGATCGCCCTTGACATGCAGCGTGGAGGTTTCGGCGGGATCGCCATCGGGAATGCCGCCCCATCTTGCCGAATCGTAGTAATCGACCAGGAAGCCATAGTCGTAGCGGCAGAAGCGCATGGCCTTCGCCAGAGCGGCCGGTGACAGATCCGACGGGCTGACCTTGTGTCTGGCCGTCTGCAATCGAGGCATGCCGACTGTTTTGCCGCTGACGGAGGACAGGAAATCCGCAACCTTGTCCATCTCCTCGAACCTGAAGACATGCTCGAACAGAAACAGGCTGGAGCCGACAAAACAGCGGGGCGAGGCGATATGGAACTGGATCTCCCACGAGCATGCGCTGTATTTTTCGACATTCAGGACAAAAGTATCGAGATCCGGATCGGACGGTAGCCCGAAGCTCGCGAGCATTTCAGCCTTTGCCGAGGGCCGGGTCAGGACGTTGGCGTCCAGTATCCTGCTGGAATAGGCGGATAGAAGCCGCTCAAGCGGGTCGCGGACGATGGTGAACTTGCCGCCCATCCCATCATAGACCGGCGCGAAGGGGTCGACCCAATTCGTCGCCAGGTGACTGTGGACCTCGTTGTCCGGATCCGCGGCAGGCGCGGCATATTTGTCGCCGAGCGCCATGAGCGCGTATTTGATGCTGCTGGTGCCGCTTTTCGGGATTGGATAGTAGGTAACGGCAAGCCCTTCGATCTGCACCGCCATTGCCGAACTGCCCCGCCTGACGATCCAAAGCAAACCAGCCGGCCACGGCGCGCCCGCGCGGCCGGCCCTAGACAAGTCCATCGGCGGCAGCCTTTCAGCTGCCGCGCATTGGTTCCTTACAGCGTGCGCTTGCCGGAGATCTGGTGATAGGCCCAGAGCACGACGATCGAGCCGATCACGGCCACGATAAGGCTCCAGATATTGAGGCCGGTGACACCCGCCGAGCCGAAGGCGCTGAAGATCAGTCCGCCAACGATGGCTCCGACAATGCCGAGCACGATATCCATGATCATGCCCTCGCCGGTCTTGTTGACGATCTTGCTGCCGATGAAGCCGGCGATAAGGCCCAGAATAATCCAGCTGATGATGCCCATAATTCCCTCCAGTTTCCCCGCCGCGCCATCATGGTCACATGATTGTCAAAAGCTCAAGACAGCTTGAAATTCGTTCCGTTTGCGCCATTCTGAGGCGGGGCGGACTTGGCTGGACAAGGAGATCCACGATGGGCCTTTTCGACAACGCCGTTCCGGGCGGCAATATCACCAAACCCCTGATGATCGCGCTCGGCGCGCTGCTGGTCGGCAAGATGCTGAGCGGCAGAGGCGAAGAGGCGGCCGCGCCGCAAGCGCCGGCGCCGACGCCTGCCGGAACCGACACGTCCGCCGATGGCGGCCTGCTTGGCGGTCTCGGCGGACTGCTCGACAAGCTGAAGGATGCCGGCCATGGCAACGTCGCCGACTCCTGGGTCGGCACCGGCCAGAACCAGTCAATCAACCCAGGCGATCTCGGCTCGGCGCTCGGCCCGGCGGTGATCCGCGAGATCGCGCAGCGCACCGGCATGAACGAGCAGGAATTGCTGCAGCAGCTCTCCACGGCGCTGCCCGGTATCGTCGACAAGCTGACGCCGAACGGCCAGATCCCGCAGAACCATCAGGTCGCTTCGGCCTTCAACAGCTAAGCGGTTGGAAGAAAGGCAATGCGCTGCGCGCTACGGCGCGCGGCGCTTTTTATGCGCATGGCAGGGCAGGAAATCTGGAGCGGGTAGCGGGAATCGAACCCGCATATTCAGCTTGGAAGGCTGGAAAGATTCAAGCTTTTCAATAGCTTTAGCTGCAAAACTAGCCTACATTGGACCCGAAAATGTTCAATGAAACCAATGGGCCCGTAAAACCGATGAGCAGCTATGCCGAGCAGCGAATTGCCGAGATTAAGCAGCGGGGAGACCTCCCCGAGCGCGCCATCCGTAAGCAGCGATATATCCGTCAAGAGACCACCAGGCACGGCAAGAAGGTGTACTATTTCAGACGGGAGAACCACGGCCAGCGCATTCGGTTGCCGGACCCAGACATCGTAGGCCGGCAAGCCTTCAACAAGGCTTATGACGCAGCCTGCCGTGGCAAGCCGATTCCATTTGTCGCCAACGCGATGGTCAAGAACCTGCCGACCTATTCGTTGACGATCGGGCGCCCCGGCTTCGTCTATTTCATGCGCATGAACGATGTCGTGAAGATAGGCTTTTCGTCGGATGTCGGGAAGCGCCTCAATTCCATCCAGACCGCATGCCCTGGGCCGGCAGAGGTGATCAAGGTCATCCCCGGATCAGACCAGACGGAACGCTATTTCCACGCGCACTTTGCCAACTACCGGCAGCAAGGTGAATGGTTCCGGCTGGAAGGGGCGCTCGCCGCTTTCCTCTCGGTGACAGCATGATCCCCCTCGCCGGCAATAGCGACAGGAGAATAGGATGAGCGACTGGCGGCCGATCGAGACAGCGCCAATTGACGGAACGACCATCGACCTCTGGGCGAAGCGCAAAGGAACGCTCGATGCCTATGAGCGCGTAGCGGATTGTCATTGGGGCGACGTGACCGATTGGTGGGGGCATGAGCGCCAAGACTGGATCGGCCTCTACCAGCACCAGCATCGATCATATGAAAATCCGACGCACTGGCGGCCGCTTCCCGAGCCCCCTTCCCCCACAGAGGAGTAACACATGGACGTGCCGGAGATACCCGACGACATCATGAAGACGGCAGAGAAGACGCTGGACACGCTCCTGTGCAATTGCCGAGAGGCTGGCGACGTTCGGCAAGATTCGATACGTGACATCGCCCAAGCCCTCCTATCCGAGCGCCTAGCGCAGAAAGAGCGGGATGCGAAGTTGGTCGAGGCGATAGGCAGCGTAGGTCGCGATTGGGCGCTCACAAGCTTCATGGGCAATCTTCGCCGCGACATCGCTGAGGCAATCCGCCAGTCCTGATATCCAAGGAGAAGATGCATGAGCGAGATCGTTGACCGCGTGGACTTCGTGGACGGCCGGCTTGATGAGATCGTCTCATCGCGCGGCGCGCACCTGGAGCACATGGACAAGAACCGCTGGTTCCTGATCTTCTATCATGACGATGGCACGGAAACCGCTATCTGGTTTTCATCGAAGGATTTGAAGAAACCGTTTTGGGAGACGCGCCCGCCGCGACCATTGCCGGGGATTCGAACCGCATGATCCAGCGCCGCGCCAGCCACATCATCGCCCTGCTCTGGCTCTACTTGCTCGTAGGGGCTGGTGTGGCAGTGCTGGGATGGATGGGGGTTTTAGGAATTAACTGGTAGGAGAACGATATGGCCGACACGCTTGGCGATTATCTGAAGGCGCTTGAAGGCGTCGAGACCGGTCGGCGCGCGCAGTCTGGACAGACCGTCTATATCCGAATCGACGGCAACCGCTTTTCCAAGTTCACCAAGGGGATGGAGCGCCCGTTTGATCCGCGCATGTCGGCGGCGATGATTGAGGCCACGAAAGGCCTTGTGACGGAGTTCGGCGCCGCGCTTGGGTATACCCAGTCCGATGAGATATCGCTGGTGCTCTGGGAAGATGCGCCGCAGAGTGAACTCGTCTATGGCGGCAAGTTTCAGAAGCTGGCAAGTCGCACCGCGTCGAAGGCCACGCACTTTTTCTTCAAGGCAGCGATGTGGGCCGGCCTCGAAGAGTTCATCGACCGACAGTTTCCCGAGTTCGATTCGCGCGCTTTCGCATTGAGCAAAGAGGATGCCGGCAAGGCCATCTATTGGCGCGAGATGGATGCCAGGAAGAACGCCATCCAGATGGTGGCTCGTTGCCACTTCTCGGCCAAGGCCCTGCACCAGAAGCATGCAGACAATCAGTTGGCTATGCTAGCCTCGGCCGGTGTCGACTTCGAAGCTCTGCCGTCATTCTTCCGGCGAGGAACGCTGATCAAGCGGGTGACGACCGTTCGCGAGATGACTGAACAGGAGTTGGCTCGCATTCCTGAGCAATACCGACCCACGGGACCGATTGAGCGCACCGATGTCGTTGATGTGCCGATGCCCGACCTGCGCGGCGCCGACGACAAGAGCGCGTTGCTGCTCCCCGCTACCGCTTAAGCGGGCTCGTCAGATCGCCAGTCGGCCGCTGGTCCACATGAATGGTGATGCCGACGTTCTTCGAGCCGCAGACGGAGCATTTGAGCAGCGGGACCAGGCTATCGTGCATGGCGCCATGATCCGGCCCGAGCTTGGCCTTCAGCGCATCGAGATCGAGCTCGCGGCTTGGGCTGTAGCATGTCGGCTCATTGCAGTGCGCCATGATGCGCTCGCCGCGGTCGATGCGCTCCTGGATGGTACTCACAGATCGCCCCTGCCCGGAGGGATGACTTCAAGCTTGCAGGTCTGCCCATCTTGCTCCAGCGAGCCGACCAGGAAATTCGCCTCGTCACGGTCCTTCGTCCTGAGAAGGATGCGGATGTCGTTCCGGCCGTCCGGCCGCTTCTCGACGATGGAGACCTGGTAGATCGTGCCTGGTTCGCTCATGCGAGCCGATATAGCGCGGCTCCTGAAACGCGAAAAGGCCCGCGCATCCCCCGAAGGAGACACGCGGGCTAGGCAAGCGTATGGCGGCGCTCGGGAGGATCAGGGAGGCGTAGTTTGCTGCTGCCGCCAATTGGCAAGGCGCTGCCGAAGGTTTTCAATCTCTTTCTTCATGTCCTGGATGACGTCGCGCGTTCCATAGACAGAGCCGACATCCTGACGCAGCTCATCGACGCGACGGTTGAGGTCAAGCAGCTCCTGGTCTCTTGCGTGGTTGCGTTCCATCCATTCGTTGCGGGAGACGGTGGTCGCGCGCAGATCGACAACGGCCTGATCGGTGCGAGCCCGGTCTTCCTTGCCGCGGTCAGTGCGCCAGTCCATTTCTTCCCGGCTGACGGTGTTCGCTGCCAAGGTTGAGACCGCCGCTTTCAAATCCGTCGTCGCCTCTCGAATCGGCATATAGGCCAGCCCGCCTAGGATCGCCGCGAAGGCCAGCATGACCGACAACGCCTGCCATTGTGGTTTTGCCCGCTCAGCCAAGTTTGTCGATAGCGCCGCAATCGCGGCCCGCGTCTCGTTCGTCGACGAGTTTAGCGAGTTGGTGAGCTGGTGGAAGCCTGCCCGCATCTCGACTTCGACGTCGTTGATGCGGCGGCCCATATTCGTGACGCGCTCGCCCATCGCCGCTTGAAACGGGTCAAGGTAGTGTCGCGCGGTCTCGTCACCGTTTGCCATGTCATCTGCCATTCTTCACTGCCCCATGCCCATGCACTGCTATGTGAATTGCATGCCGCTCAGTATCTCACGATGCCGAGCAGCAGGAGCACGATCAGGATGATGACGATCGCGATGTTGAGGGCCGGCTGCGGCAGGCGTGAGCCCGCAAGCTTGTCGCCGAAATAGACGATCAGGAGGATGAGGAGGGCGTCGAAGCGGGTCAGCATTGGAGTTCTCCTTTCAGGTTGAGTGTCAGGGCAATGAGGCGGGCGCCCGGTTGTCCCATTCGATGATCTTGTCCACCCGAGCCGAGCATTTGATCAGCCCAGCCTCATTGACATCGCCGCGGTCGAGCAAGTCGCCGGCGGATTTGGCGCCGCGCAGACGATCGCCGGCAACAGCACCCTGCTTCGTCCATATCTTCTGGCATTTGCGCTTCAGCGCGGCCGGGATATGCCGTTCGACGGGCCTTAGCTCAGTGATGACCTGCGGTTTTGGATTTGTCGTACAGGCTGAGCAAATCAGCAGGAATAGGAGTGTTGAGAAAATCGTTGACCGTCGCATTGTGCGCCCTCAAATCGGAAAGCTTCGTTGCCATATCCAGCGTTGATTGGTTCGCGGTGTCGATCTGGTCCTGAAGCTCGGAGACCAGCTTGTCGGCCCTGGCCGCGTCGGCTTCGGCCTTGAGCCGGGCCGCTTCGTTGTTCTTGTTCGTGGTCACGGCGAGATCGCGATCGCGGATGGCAGCATCGCGCGCGACCAGCGCGTCTCGAGCCGAAACCTTGTAGTGATAGGCGACGAGGCCAAGGCCCATGAAGGCGATGACGACGACGCCGAGGATGATGAGACGAGCCTGGATCATTTCCGACGCCTTTTCGCGAAGCGGAGACCGTGAGGGTGTCGCGTTCCGGGGTGCCGCTCATTTGCGAAGGTCTGCGACTGGATCTTGAAGTCGATCGGCAGGCCAGTCTGCTCCTTCAGCCACGCGGATATGGCGACGGTGATCAATAGCCACTTGGTATCGAATTCGAAGTTGCCGGTCTTGACGTCCTGCACACCAGGAAATTCGCGCAGGAAAGCCTTGTCCTCGAGGATCAGGACGACATCTACATCGCGCCAGTCCGGCCTCTCCAAGGCGCTGCCCACGACATAGCAGCCGAAGCCGCCATAGGCGTCGTTGAGGTGCTTGCAGGCGAGACTCGAGCTTGAAGACCGCCGGCACGCCGACATAGCTGACCTTATTGCGCTTCTCGGGCTCGTCGCTCATGCCCACACCACGCTATAGAAAAGCAGCCCGATCAGCGCGCCGGCGGCAGAAGCCAATGCAAAAGGCCGCACGGATACCCAGATGGCCATAGCGAGTTCTATTCGGCCTTCCATCAGCGGTGATCCTCCGGAGGTTCGGGCATCGCCGGACCGGTCGGCATTTCAGGTGGGACGACGGTGCGCTGATAGGTCTCTTGCATGCCGCCACCGCCGCCGATGTTGGATAGCCCGCCCTTGTCGTCCCAGACAGCGCCGAAGACATAGGAGCCGATCACGGAAGCCATGAGCAGCAGAAGACCATTCACTGCAGTCTCGGAAAGCTGGATCGGCCGGCCAAGGATGGCGAGATAGGTGACCATCACGCCACACCAGACGAGCACAGCGATGATGATCCGCCGGCGCATCGTCCAGGATGAGCGGAACGCATTGCGCGCCGCGCTGCGCGGGTTCATCAGTCGACCCATTCCGCTTTGAGGTCGTCGTCGTAGTGCTCGGCCAGCACGGCGATCTCCTGCGCGCGGTCCGTGCCATTGATGATCCGGCGAGCATCGACGAAATCGGAATGCTGCAGATCGATGTAGTCCGCAAGCTTGCGGCCGGTGAACCAGCCTTCGCGCATGCCGGTGACTGCAATCTTCGCGGCATTGGTCGGGTCCAGCGCCAGCGTCGGGTCCCGATCACAGGCAATGCCGAGCTCGCGCGCCGCGCGCTGGTAATTTGCCTGCCAGGTCAGTTGGACGAATCCGCGGCCATACCAGGGGTAATAGCGCAGATTGTTCTGGCGCCAGGTTTCCGAGAGCCAATAGGCCTCGACGACGGGTCGCATGGTGTGCGCGGTCTCCCAGAACGCCGTCGCCAGCACATAGGCGCACTGGTTGCGCAGCAGGCCTTGCGCCTTGCATTCATCGATAAGCATGCGGGTGCAGCCCAGGGAAAGGTCCATGGTCTCGTTCCTTAAATAAATTGCTGATTTCCAGCGGTTTTAACCAACCGCTAATGGAGGTCTTGCCGCTCACAGGTTGCGCGCCTATGCTTGAGGCACGGGGAAATAGCTGCGGCATATTGAGCTATAGAGGGGCGTCGCGATGCTTCGCGTGTTGCGGAATTTCTGGAGAGATCAGCGCGGCATCGCGATGATCATGGTGACCATTATGTTGCCGGTGCTTGTCGGTTTTGCCCTATTGGCGATCGACATGAGCCGCGCCAACGGCCTGCACGCCGATCTGCAGAAAGGCGTCGATGCCATTGCCATCGCGGCAGCGGCTGAACTGGATGGCCGCGCGGATTCGATTACGCGTGCGAACCATGCAGTCGCTACCTTGGTCGCCAACGACACGTTGTTTTCCACCGCTGGCTCCCACACGATCGTTCCGGCGGACTTCACCGTGACTTATCTGACCGGCATTCCCGCCAGCGATGACACGGCCTTGAGCGCGGCCGGCGTCGATGCCAATGGCGTCACATGGGCAAGCACCGATCCGACAGCCGTGTCATTCGCCGAAGTGACGTTGAACTCATCCGGCGCCGGCTCTTTCGAAACCATATTCCCGGCGACCTTCATCAGCGGCAGCAACACCATGTCAATCCGGCCCCAGGCGGTCGCCGGCTTCGTCCAGTCGATCTGCGAAACCGTGCCGCTCTTCATGTGCAACCCGTTCGAGACGACGACACCGGGAACCAGTCAGACAATCCAGCAAGCGTTTGCCTCCGGCGCCACCTATGGCCGGGAGTTCCGCATCCTGAAGGTGGATTCTAATCCTGGCCCGGGCAATTTCGGCCTGATCAACAACAACCTGACGTCATTGCGCGATGCCATTGCCATAGGCACCGCTGGCACCTGCTACAGTCGCGATTCTCTCACCACGAAGACCGGCGTCACACTCGGGCAGGTAAACACGGGACTGAATACACGCTTTGACCTCTACAGTGGATCGCTCAACAAGAACAACAAGGATTGGAACTACCGGCCTGCCAGCAATGTCCGCAAAGGCCAGAAGACCGGCTGCAGCAAGTATGACCCGGTGACCGACAACACGGCGCTGCCCCTTCCGCCCGGAAACAACTACAATAGTGCCAAGGGTATGTCCGACCCGATTACCGCGCAGAACTTCTGGAGCAACTACTGGACTATCAATCACGGGAAGCCCTATCCAAATGTCCCGAGCGCAACGAACCCGACCGGCTCCAAGACTGCTCCGGCATCGCGGTATGACGTTTACAAATACGAGATCGCGAATGGTCTCGTCGGCGACAAGTCGTTGGCGCCGACGAAGGAAACCGGCAATCCGTCCTGCTTCAAGGGCACTACGCCGACGCCTGATCCTGACCGCCGGCTCCTAAACATGGCGATCGTCAATTGCATCGCCAATCAGGCCAAGATCAACGGCCATATCGCCATCAAGCCGGACGGCTATGTCAGCATCTTCGTCAACACCCCGGTTCAGAAGCAGGACAACACCAAGGATCCGGAGGATCCCAACGCCGCCGAAAAGCCGATCAGCCTGGAGATCGTCGATGTCGACGGCGCATTCGCCGACAATTTCACCGTCGACAAGGCGTTCAGGAACGAGGCGCAGCTCTACCGCTAGGTGCTTAAGCCGGGCAGCAGGCTATCGTCTTGCGGGTCGAGCACCGTGAGCGATTGAATGCGCGTTTCGGCGAAGGCAAAGCCGCCAGATGTGCCGCCGAATGCCGCAGTCGTGGGCGCGATCGAAAATGTATCGGGATCTCCGGAGTAGGTGACGACTGATCGGCCATCGACCGAGAATTTCAGCTTGGCGTTGGTACGCGTCACTGCGATCTTGTGGCCGTTGTCGCCGACGGCAGCCGAGCTATCGACGGCGCCACGGAAGTGCGCTCCCGAGAAATCGGACACGTTCATGAATTCGCCGGAGCTTTGCCGCTTTATGATCAGGCCATCGTCGCTGGTATCGGGATCGATGATTGCCAGCGGGACAATATTGCCGGTGTATGTGAGATGATCCCATGCGAGCACAAGCGTGTAATTCGCGGTCAGAAGAAGCGTGAGCAGATCGCCGATGATATCGACCACATCCTCGGTGATGATCAGGCCATCGGCGGTGATCAGTTCCGGATTGGCGACGACATCCCCCGCCGTGACTGTGACGCTGTTGACCGTGTAGGATTCCGTCAGGAAGTTGATCACCGTGCCTTCGATAGGCGGCGGCGCGCTGCCGCCCTGTGCTGCCCAGGCACCAAACCAGGTCATGCGAGCTTGCCCACCGCGAGCCAGGAATTGGTGCCGAGCTTTGTGAGTTCGACGCCTGCCCATTGACCGTCGAGCACAACTGACCCACCGCTCGATCCATTGATCGATACGCCCGTGTCTCCGGTGATAGTGACGGCGCCCGCGCCGATGCCGGCAAACTTGAGCGACGCGCCAACATCATAGGCAACGCTGGCGTTGGCCGGGATGGTGACGGCGATCGCGCCGGCATTGTCGAGCGTGATCAGCTTGCCGGCATCGCCCAGAACCGGCGTGTAGCTCGTGCCGGTCTGCGCATTGATCGGCGTCTTGGTATAGAAGGCATAGAGTTCGCCGAACATGCCGTTGATCATGTCGCCGCCGCCGCGCGCCTTCGTGCCGGTTCCGTCGTTTGGCGACGAACCGAGAGAGATCGTTTGCTGTGCCATGGCTATTCCTGATCAAATGAAACGTCGGTGCTGTCGAAAGACCAGACATCAGAATCGAACGACGGCACGAAGCCGCCTTCCAAGATGACATGCCGGCGCGCGCGGTAGCCGCGGCCAATGCCGGTCGTGGCGCTCATCATGTAGACGTCGAAGGTCAGTTCATCCGGCACCGAGCCGAAGTCGCTGGCAATGTCGGCGTTGGTGTAGAGCTTCGAATTGGTCGTCGCGGTCAGCGTGCGGACGACCGAATAGCCGTCCGTCACCGGCTCGAGGATATCGATCTCGAAAGCAAGGGACGCCTCACCGAAATTCGCCGGGTTGAGCCCGGCCGCAAGCCTCGATCGATAGTCCCAGGTGATCTCGATGCCGTCGGTCACCACTGCGGCATCGAGGTTGCGGGAGGCATAGGGCTTTTCGGCAATGCCGCGGATCACCTGTGGCGTGATCACCCCGCCGGCCGGGCTTTGGCCTGTGCCGACCGCCTCGAAATATTCCGTCGCGTTCAAATCCGCGAGCGGCAGCGCCATGATGCCGACCCAGGACGGATCGATCATGACGAAGATGTCGCCGACCTCGTGCAGGGCGCAGTTGACTTCAGACCCTCTGTAGCCACGCACAGCTAGCCCGGAGAGCGTGAACGTGCCGTCGCCGTTGTCGACGACCGTCTTGTAGCCGATGCCCTCCCAGCGGCCCGCCTTGCCGATGAAGGCAAGGTTTGCTCCGGCAAGGACTTCCGCCTCGGTGTGATCGACGAGAAGCGACGTGCTGCCGGCCGTGCGCCGGATGGTGACCGTCGAGGTATCGCCGGTTCCGAACGGATCGAGCGGGTTTGCCAGGACATTGAGGCACACGCCCACAACGCCTTGATGCGGCGCCTGCGTGAAGGCCTGCGTCAGAGCATCGGCGGTTGCGCCCATGAGAAGGACGCCGCCGGACCAGTTCGCCTGCCCCCTCCCCGCCAGGATGCCATATTGGCAGAGCGCCACCCCGTTCAGGTCGTCGGCATAGTTGATCAGCGGGATATCGAGATGGATGTATTGCGTGGCCTGACTGACCGGGGTGATGTCAGGCGCCGTGACAGAGGTGACAGTGGTCGAGACTTTGGTCTGGAAGTCGAGCGCCGCGATTTCGGCCGTAAAATTTCGGTCCATGCTAATGCTGTCGATCTGGACCGTGTAGACGATATCACCCGACGGGACCGCGATCACGTCGCCGGGTAGATAGGTCGGTTTCCCGGTTACCGAAAACGTATGGTTGCGGCGCTTGGCCTGGAGGTCGAAGAATTTCTCCGTAGGAAAGGTCTGCGCGTTGTGGTCGGTAAGAACCAGCGGCGTCGAGTAGCGTTCGGTTCGCTTCGAATTGTTGATCGCCGGCATCG
Organism: Mesorhizobium sp. CNPSo 4661; assembly: GCF_057784215.1. NCBI lineage: Bacteria > Pseudomonadati > Pseudomonadota > Alphaproteobacteria > Hyphomicrobiales > Phyllobacteriaceae > Mesorhizobium > Mesorhizobium sp. CNPSo 4661. The sequence continues at coordinate 12,932 of NZ_JBWGIO010000016.1, forward strand.
AAAAGGATGCAGGGCGCGAATTATAGCCCTGGTTCTTCGAGATGTATTGCAGCTCGACCCTGGACACCGTGCGGATCGAGGCGTCGTCCTGGCTCTTGACCGAACCATCCTGATCGACAAACACGATGTCGGCCGTGGTGAGCGTGTCGTCCAGAGAGAAATCATCGTCGCGGCCCGGCTTCTTGAAATAGAAGCCGCTGCCAGTGTCGGCGAAGGAAAAGGTATAGATGTCGGCGATCGACTGCAGCACCGTGCGGACATTGGTGTCCTGGTCGATGACGAAGCCGTAGGCGGTCAGGCCCGTGAAGCCGTCGAAGGTCAGTTCTCCCGACGAATAACCGGCGAGGAACATCGTCTTGGTGATGAGGCTCTGGAGAGAGATCGATCCCGGAATCGCGCTCGGCAGCGCGTATTGCGTCCAGTGATCATCACCGTAGAAGGCATAATAGACGTTGCGGGTCTGGTCGAAGATGGCGCCCGTCCAGCGCGTGCCGTGCGGAATGGAACCGGTCCAGATCGAAAGGGTCTGCGCGACGATATCGAGCAGGTAGATCACCTCCGACGCGCCGTTTGTCTGCACCCACAACGCAAAGCCAGGCTGCGACCAGAAGCGTTCGAAACCGCCCACGCCGCCGAAGGAGTTCGATTCCAGTTGCTTGCCCGAGGTGGAGAAGCTGGTGATGATCGAGCCATCGTCGGGATTGACATAGCGCAGAAAGAAGCTGCCCGAAACTTCAGAGCAAAGGATCAGATATCCCGTCTTCGGATCGAAACGCAGGCCGTGCACGGTGCCAGCGTCGGTATAGACAAGATTCGACGACCAGCTTGAGCCGTCATAGATCAGTTCATAGACCTCGCCGACCGTGGTCGAGCACGAGAAGAACGAAGCCGTTCCGTTGATGCGCCGGCCCCAGACGGCAGGCTCGCGGAAAGGGACGCTGCTCTCGGTGACGGTGAGCGAACCGCCCGAGATGTCGGCCACGGCGAAATGGATGTGCTGGTCGCCCGAGAAGAACCTGTTCCAGCCGATGAAGATGTATTGCGAGCCGAAAGCCTGCCCGGCTACCCAATAGAGCGTGGTCGAGGTGTCGGGCTCGGCATATTCGGCGACGATCTCGCCGGTGGTCGCATTGTAGATCCGGCTGAAGCCGGTCGTGCTGTCCGTGCAGAAGCGGATCAGGACATGGCCCGTGCCCCTGATCGCGCTGATGAGCGGGCGCTGCAGGACGTTCGTCGATGGGTCCGGAACAGCATAGATGTCCGAATTCGCCAGCGGCACGCGGTAGCGCTCGGTCAGGGTCTGGGTATCGAGCACCGCCAGATTGACCGAGGTGAGTCCCGGAATGTCCTGCGAGGTCAGCAGATGATAGATGACGTTGTCGGTCGGATCATAGGCCTCATACCAGCCGCTGATGTCGGCGAAGGTGACGGGCACCGTGCCGGTCCAGACGATCGGCGCCGTGCCGCCTGCCACGGTCGACGCATTCGAGATGACGGCCTTGACGGTCGGTGGGCTTGTGGCCGCGAAGCCGTCGAGATAGACCATGGCGAAGTTCTGCCAGGCGCCCGCATTCGCGCCGATAGCGGCCTTGGCGATTGGATCGATCGCGGTGTGCTGCCCGCCATAGAAGCGGAAGGCGGTGGTTGCTCCTATGCCGTTTTCAGCGTCATAGACTACCTCGTCGTTGACCTCGAGGCGGACCAGGATATAGCCCAGATTGAACGGATCATAAGCAAGCAGATAGCCGAGCTGCGCGCCTTGCGACGTGCCATATACCGGGACATCGACGGTTGGACTGAAAGCATCGCCCGTGGTGAATTTGCTGCCCGGCGGGAAACTGTCGAGCGCGGTATCGAAGCCCGAGCCGCCTGCGGCAAGAGCACCCGCCGCCGTGTGAGGATATTGCGTATACCCAGTTATGACGCGCGTCGTTAACGAGCCACCGATGACCGGATTGCCGTCGACCTTTCCCGTGCCGATGACGATGGGGATCTGGCGCCCGAGCACCGATGTGAAGGAATATGGCGAGGTTGCCGATACCGGATCAGGCTGCTTCGTCGCATCCTGGTTGGTCGGCCCAAGATGCAGCGTTGCTCCGCTGCCAAGCCCCGGCGTTGCGAACCATACCATCAGGCGGCGCTCTGCACTTCGGCCGGGGTGTAATCCTGGCCAGGGAACCGATTGAGGTTGTTATGATACTTGCACCCATGAGCGCCCGAGCGCGTCAAGTCGCAACCCTCAGCGATGGTCAAGGTGTCTCCGACTTGGATGTCATAGGGCGTTCCGTTCACGAGTTCGACCAAGGAGGTGCCGGAAGTCCAGTTACGAGCCCAGTCGTCGTATCCAGCATTCGCGCCCGACGTGAAGGCGATCGTGCCGTGGGTGAAATCGAGGCTGTCGGGATTGGTGACCGTGATGGTGAATTTCCCGGTATCGGTGACCGTTGCGACAATTGCGCTGACCGTTCGTGGCGTCACTCCGCATTCCGGACCGCCGAACTTGAATGAGCACATCGGCTGGATGGTAAAGAGGAAGATATCCGCGAGAGCGTCGGCCTTGGTCGTGATCTCGATCGAGCCGGTGAGGCGGTCGGTGAACTGCGTCTGGCCGATGAAACCGCCGACGATGATTTCACGGTCCGCTGGATCGGCGGACCGCGCAACCCAGCATGTGATCGTCGCACCGCGCCAGGCACCGCGCTTGATGTCGTCGGCAAGCAGCGGCCCTATATCATCGAAGGGCAGCGTCAAATCGATGCCAGCGGGGCGTCCGCCATTGGCCACGGTCCATTTGGTGACGGTAAAGCCTGGCGACTTGACGAAGATGTTGCCCGATACGGTCTTGGCGACATCGGCATCCGTCATGCGAACTGTCCCCTTGATCGGGCTCACCAGTTCAAGCAGGAAGCAACGCGCAACTCCTGATCTCGAAAGCTCGGAGACAAGCGTCGGCGACCAATCCCTGCTCATGGAACGTCCTCGATCGCCTGAAGATCGACATTGACGATGTATTCGTTCTGCTCGGGCAGCGAAGCGTTGAACGCATCTCCCTCAAAGTTGACGGGCACATAGAATTCGCCATTGACGGTGACGACCTGGCCGACCGGCAGGATGCCGGGGAACGTGATCAGGCCGGTAGAATTGACCGCCCAGTCGCCACTTGTGGTCTGGGGAACGCCATCCCGGAACACCTCCAGCGTGCCCGGTTTAATGTGTCTGATCACGCGCACGTATGGATTGAAGCCTGCGGTATAGGTCTTTGTGATCTGGCAGCTATTGGCGACACCATCGCCGACGAAGATCGTTTCCGCCACAAGCTTATAGTCGGCCCAATCCTTCATCAGGAAGGTCTTGAGGTCGCCGCGGCGATCGAAGAACAGCCCCCTCAGCCAGTCGATTAGCGCGACCGTCGGCTCATTGTCCGCATTTTGAAGATTCCACGAGTATTTGTGGACCGCGATCTCCTGATTTTGGAAACGGCGCGTCTGCTGGGCAACCGACCTGACCTTGTCGGTCGAGAAGGTCGGGCCGCCCTTGAAGCCGACGGAGACCTTCTCCGGCATGATGAGGTTATCGACCATTGATGGACCTCAAGCCTTCGCGAAGCTGAAGGGCGAACTGGCGTTTCATTTCGGCGATGCTGTCGTTGGAGACCTGGCCGCCGCCCGTTACGCTGATCGGCATGTTGAAGACGATCGGCCGCTGATCCGCCGCCGCGCCCCCTTGGCCGTTCTGGTTGGCGCCCTGCAGCGCCTGCATCTGCTGCGGCGTGAAGATCGCCACCGTTTCTTCGGGCGATTTGAAGAACTTGACCTGCTGCGTGTCGCCGGGCGCGATCATGCCGCCGCCGGCGAAGCCATAGGTCTGGGCATTCTGCCTCGCCATGTCACGCTCATAGGAGGTGGCGCCGGCGAACCCAACTGATTGCACTCCGCCCTGTCCCGTCGCCAGCTTGGCGGCGTTCAAGGCGATCTGGAATGGTGTCGCCACCAGGCCTTGCGCGAAAGGCACGATGCCATCGCCACCACCAACGGACCGCGCAGCCTGATAGTTCGCCTGCGCCGTCTTGAAGGCGGCATTGAAGGCGGTGTCCCATGCCGATTTGTCGACGCCGGTTGTCGATGACCCGCCAGAAGAGGAGGAGGAGTACCCACTGCTGAGCGCCGATGAACTGGCGGCCATGCTGGTCTTGATCTCATCTAGGATCTGCGCGGACTTGCGCGTGTTCGCCTCGACATTCATCAGCACAGTCCAGGCGCGATTGTCGTTCGCCGTGGGCTGAGTGCCGGTGAAGCCCGACTGCGGATCGGCAAGCGCCTGCATCTGGCCCGGCGTGAAGATGCCGACCGTTTCGTCAGGGCTCTTAAAGAACGAGACCTGCTGGGTGTCGCCGGGATGGATCATGCCGCCTGTGGCAAACGATCCGGCGATCGCGGTTTCGGAATCGTTGGTCAGGTCGATGATGTTCGTGGACTGGCGACCGCTCGCCGCGATCCGGCCCGCATAGTCGGTGGCGCCTGATGCGGCGCTCCGAGTGGCATCGATCACACTCTGCGGCACCTGGTAGTCGCTGTTGAACAGCGGCGACGATTGAAACACGTTGCTTACCGCAGCCATCGCATCCTGCAACTGGCTGGACTGCTCGACCGACGCGCTGAGGCCTACGGCGTGGTCCTGCACCGTCCTGACGTGAATCGTGACCGTCTTGTCGTGCAGACTATCAATGGAGGCGGCGACGCCATAGACCTGCTGGATCGACGATTGGGCGCTGTCCGAGAGAGACTTGATGACGCCCATGCCCTGGCTCGCGGCATCGCCCGCCGCCGTGCCGACAGCGCTAAAGGCACCAGCTGTCTGCCGGGCATCGGCGCGAATTGCTGCGCCCGCCGCAAGAACCGCGCTCGAAAAGCGCGTGACATTGACGGTCGAAGTGCCAGGCGACCCAGATCCACCCATGCTGCCGTAGCCGCTCGCCGCGACCTCATAGGCGGTCATGGACGGGCCAGACTGATCGCCAGCGCCATAGCGCGTGACGCCAACGGTGCTTCCGCCGCCCAGATCGTATAGCGATTGCGTGCCCGAGCCGACCTGCTGGGTCTTGACCGTGATGGTGACGGTGCGGTTGGGTATTGTCCGAATGCTGGTCGAGAGGTCCTTGACGTTGGAGTTCAACTGGCGGACCTGCAACTGGCCGTTAACCACTGAGTCGATGAAGGCGTTGATCGCCTTCGGGTCGCCGCCCATGGCGAGAAGCGTCTGGCGGATCGCCTCGATGTCCGTGTTTAGCGCCTTCGTCGTCTCGCGACCTGCGTCCCACTTCTTGAACAGGTTGTCGATGTTCGATGCTGCGTCGGCGATGGCCTGGCGCGCGCCGGCCGTGTTGCTGAAGAACGATCCGAAAACGTCGGAAACCGACTTTTGGCCAGCCGCAGCAAGGGTTTGCTGGAGATCGGCGACCTCCTGCTTCATCTGGATCAGGTTCTGCTGCGCTGAGACCAGTTGACCGAGCTGCGCGCGCTTGGCGTCTTCGAAGGCCTTGGTGACATTGATCACCTGTTGCGCCATGCCGCCGATGGTGACGGTAACGCCGCTGGCATTGGAGCCGATGCCGCCGACGGCGTTGCCTAGACCCGTGGCCCCGCCGATCGACTTGCCGAAATCGACATTGGCAAGCGCGTTGAGCCCTTCCAGCGCATGGTTGGTCTCGATCCGGTCGATCACCTGCTGGCCGAAATCCCGGATCGGCGTCGAGGACATGATCTCCTTGATCCTGGCGTTGCGGTCCGAGACCAGCTTGTCGAGGCTGGCTACATACGCCTTGTCGTCGATGGGCGGGATCGTTTCCGCGCTGGCGTTCAAGAGCGGGATGTTGGCGCCGAGCTTGTTGAAGATCGTGATGATCTCGTCGACGGCGTCCGACGACTTCTTGACCAGCGAGTTCAGCGTGTCGATGCCGAAGTTCGCCGCGGCGGTGAAGGTGATGGCGAAAGATGCCGGCAGCGCGTCCCAGATCAGCTTGATGTCGACGAAGGCGGCATGGAAGGAGTTGATCACCAGCTCGGCGATGTCGACCGCGGCCGAGCCGAGTTTCTTGAAGGCATAGATCGCGCCGTCGGCGATCATGCCGAACACGGTGCCAAGAGCCGAGTTTCGGATATCGTCGCGGATGGTCTGGAAGATCGCGACCGCGGTCTCGCCGAAACCAACCGTGCGCCTCTCGGTCTGCGCTGCCTGGTCGCGAAGGTATTCGAAGCCGATGGCAACGCCGGCCACGGCAGCACCGACACGCGCAAAGCGCGTGACGAGACCGAGCGCCATGTTGCCGATGCCGCTGAGCGCGCCACCGATGCCGCCCGGGCCGGATGCGACAAAGCTGAGGTGGTTCATTTGGGCGGTGAAGGCCTGGAGCGGCGAAGCTCCCATGGCGATCTGCTCGGTGAAGCTTCGCACTGCATGCGAGAGCGCCATCATTTGGTTGGTGCTGAGACCCGCAGCGCCGCCATGGCGATTGAGCGCGTCGGTATGGCCCTTGATGACGCCGATCGCGGCAAGCGTCTCCTGGCGGCTTCGGGAAATGGCGGCGCTCGCCTCATCTTCCGATAGCGCTCCGAGCCTAGTCGCGACGCGAACCTCGTCCTTATAGGAGAGATACTGCCGGATGGTGGCGAATAGCGGGTTATATTTGGCTCGGATATCGTCGAGCGCCACGGCGAAGGCCTGCATCTCTTCCGTGGAAGCGGCCGTGCCATCGGCGAGTTTCAAATTCGAGGCCGCCGCAAGGCTGCGGTTTGAAGCCGTGAACTGCTGGTTGGCCTGCGTGGCGCGCTGGATGGCGGCCGCGGCTGAACTGGCTTCGCTGGACAGTTTTCCGACGGCGGGCGCGGCCGCGGATGCGCTCGATTTCACATCGTCGACGGCACCGGCCGCTTTCTCCGCGTCGACCGCGAACTTGTTCATCGACGCATCGGCCGTGGTGACCGTGCCGGTCATCTTCATCAGCAGTGCGTTGGTCTGTTCGATCAGGCCGGCAATTTTCGCCAGCCCGGCCTCGGAAGCACCCGTGTTGCCGAGCTTTTTGGAAACCTGCTGATCGAATAGGTCCGCCATCTGGCGCGCCTTCGCCAGCGCGGCCTCGAACGGCGCAAGATTGCCGGCGATATCGATCTGGACCGAGCCGGCCGTTTCCATGGGGTATTTTCCTCGGGGATGGCGTGCGTTACAGTCCCGGCGATCGAAGGGGGATCGTCATGGGCCTGACCACGCAGGAACAAATTCTGATCGAGCAGCGCGTCGCCAACGAAGCGAAATCCGTTGGCGTTGCTTATCTGCTCTGGCTGTTTCTTGGCGGCGCCGGGGCGCACCGCTTCTATCTCGGGCAGAAGTCGAGCGGCCTTGCGATGCTTGCCTTGCTGGTGGTTGGCATCCTGACGACGCCGATCGTCATCGGCAGCGTGTTGCTGGTGATCCTGGCGATATGGGCGATCGTCGATGCCTTCCTGATTCCTGGCTTGGTCCAGAAGCAGAAGGACGAGACGCGGCGCCGTCTGACCGTCGACTCGCAGATTTCGAGCGTGGCGGAAATCCCCGTCGATACCAGCAAATGGTCGAAGGCGGACCGCGAGCGGTTCATGACGCAGCGGGTTGGCCGCTAGGCCTTCTTCGTCAGCATGCGGAACGCTCCCTGCGTGATCGGCGGCAAGGTCGCTGGATCTGGCGCCGCGTCCGCCTTTTCCTTGGAGCCGAACAGGCCGCGCAGGAAATCGGCCTGACCGTCAAGCGCAAGATCGATGGCGAGGCAGTCGGCTTTCATTGCCCGGTCAAATGACCAGAACAGCCGCCCCATCGCTAGCCGGACCAATTCGTCGGCCAGACTTTCGACGGTTACAAAGGGCCTTTGCCGCCCTCCTGCTTGTCGGCAGCGTCAGGCGTGAGCGGCCGGCCGCCGTTCGCCAGGATCGACGCGAACTCCGCCGCCTTTGGAGAGAGTTCAAGCACGCCATGCATCGCGATCTGCTTCGCCATTTCGCGCGCTTTCGCGCCTTCGAAGCTGAGACCGGCGCAGATCGTGTCGGCGACCGCCTTCAGATTGAGCCTGCCGATCGCCGCGATCAGAGGTGCGAAGCCATCATAGGCGCTTGAGAGATTGATGATCGCCTCGGGCGATGGGATGAGCGTGTGTTCCTCGCCGTCGATCTCGATGACGACGCGGGCTTTCTTCACGTCCGAAGCAGTGGTCTTGGTCATTGTTCACCTATGTTGCTATTGCTTGTTGGTGGAGTTGGAAAAGATCAGGTCGGCTCGACCTCGATCTGGTCGGTGTTGATGCCGATGTCGAACTGGCGCTTGAGCACGTTGTCCGGGCCGGTGCCGTTGACAAGCTTCTTCGACATCACCTTGCCGCGGAAGTAGGTGACGCCCTTGGTGCCCATGGTGGTCGCGGCGTTGTTCCACTCGATCTTGAAATTGTAGTCGAGCGGGCTGGCGAAGGCGGCGACGCAGGCGATCTGGCCGCCGTCGGTGTCGTCGCGGCCGCAGGTCAGCTGGATCGTGCCGGCGTCCTTCGAGCCCTTGAGGTGCTGGGCGCGGCTGTCGCCGATGCCCAGGAACTTGACGTCGGTCGCGGTGTCGCCGAAATCGCCGATGGTCTCGGCCGGCTTGATTTCGGTCCAGGAATCGGCGGCGAACTCGGTTTCGTCATCGGCGGCAGCGGTGGTGCCGATGTAGATCTTGCTGCCGGCCATCGCAAAGATTGCCATAGAGTAGGCTCCTTCTGATCTGGCGCCTCACGGCGCGGGACACGGGGACGCGGCCTCTCTCGAGGCTGCATGAGCGCTTGCCCAAGGCGCGATCGGGCCAACCTGCCGGGGCAGGTATTCAGGATGCTCGGGTGAGCCGGATCTGGAGCGAGACGACGCGGCCGATGGTCTGGTCGTCGTCATCAGCGGTCGGCACAGGCCCCTTGCAGCGGATGTCGACGACGTTCCAGCCTGGAACGATCAGACTCTCACGCTTGCGGTGGAACAGGTCGCGGACCTCGAGCGCGATGGTCTCGACGGTGCGATAGTCGTTGTGCTTGTTGCCGTAGACCGCGATGTCGCGGACGATCATGGCCATCTCGGCGTCGATGAAATCCTCGTCGCCATGCGTGACGTCGCCGGCAGTGATGATCATCGGAAAGCCGCACTCGATCGGCACCGGACGGCGGGTAAAGACGGCTGGCTCACCCTCGTAGGTCGCAAGCCCGTCGATGCCGTCGCTGACGCCGGTGAGCGCGGCATAGAGCGGTTCGGAGAGATCGACGCCCATTCTATTTCAGGGCTCCCGAAATCTCGTCGGCGATGTCGGCGCGGATCGCTTCCTTCTTGTTCTCGACGGCCGGCCTGGCGAAGGGGCGCGGCGCCATCTTGAACGTGCCGTATTCGAGCGGTCGCGCGTACTTCGTGCCGAAGTTGACGTTGCCGGTGAGCTTTTGCGCATCGACGCTGGTCTGGATGTTGCGGATCAGGTTGCCGGTGTCGGGTGCCGGCGGCTCGCCCGGGCCGGATGCCTTGTGCCTGCCATAGACGCGGCCCGAGCGTGGCGAGTCCTGCATGAGCTTGGTTGCTTCCTCTCGGATGGTCTCGGTGCCGCGCGTGACGCCCGTAAGCGTTGCGGCGCGGACTTTCGCGAGTACGGCCGAGCCTTCCCATTTCACGCTCAAGACGGCACCTCGATGCGAACGACGCCGTGAGCAACCTCTTCCCAGATGTAGTCCGGCTTGTTCGGATCGATCTGGACCTCGCCCGCCTCATTCAGCACGCAGCGGCGAACCGATCCCTCTGCGTCATCGGCGGTCACGACCTTGTGCTGTTCGACGCCGTCGAGAAATATCTTCACCTCGAACCGGCTCGGAATCTCGATCCATGTGGCATAGCCCGGATCGTCTACGTCAGCGGAAACTCTCATGCCGGCACTCCGAAGCATTGACACGAATGTGTGGCGCCGGCCGGGTCGATATCGACCTTGCGCACCTGCCACCAGCCGCCGGCGAGATTGATCTTGTCGCCCGCAACTGGCACGGCGCCCGTCAGGCCGGCGATGAGCACGATCTGGACATCGTCGTCTGGGATGCCCGACTGCGCGCGGAAGAACGCGCTGTAGGCCTCGCGAAAACCCTGGCAGGCATAATCGGCCGTGGTGGTGATCGGATCGCCGTTGGTGGCGCGCCCCGTGGCCGTGACCTTGCGCAGCGTGCCCTTGAGCAGCTTGCCGCGGAAGCCGTCGGCGATCGCCTGCTTGATCGCGCCGTCGAGCAAACCCATCAGAGCATCCTCCAGAGCGTTCCGTCGACGAGCTCGCTCTCATTCCATTGAGAGTAGGCCAGCGCATTGAGCCACGGCTGCCGATCGGGGTAGATCGGTTCCTCAATGCGTCCGATATCACAGCGGCCGACCAATGCGGCCGCGCTATCTGGATGCACGAACACCGGGCAACCCATGATCACCGCTTCGACCGCGGCGTTTGAGCCGTGAGTGATAAGGCAATGGGCACCTTTCAGATCATCGTGCAGTTTGCGGCCGAAGCGCTGCATTTCCTTGTTGCGCCGCACGATGGGCCGATCGGTCAACCCTTTCAGTGCAGCAATGGTGCGGTCCGTCCAGCCTTCGATGCCGTGGAACCGCTCATAGGTCGGCGATGGTTCAGCAACGACGATATGGCGGCCGGTGCGCGCCCATGGCCAGACTTCGGTTTTCAGCGCTTTCCAGCGATCATCTGGGGCAGGCCGGACTGCCTGAAGCTGGAAGGAGCCGACGTGCCACCGGTAGAAGCCGCCGTTTTCTCCGGTTGGCAGATCGGTGGCGAAGACGCGCCTGGCATACCCACGATCCCAGTAAATCCACAGGCGCCGGCGTAGCCTCCATCCCTCAATGAGCGGACGAAGTTCTGGTGTGCAACCGATGATCGGAATGATGTCGTCGGCCAACTCGGCCAACTCTCGGAAATCGGCCGATACCGTCCTGCCACCAAGCCGTTCAATGGTTGCTCCTATTCGCTTGAACAGGTCGAGCTTGAATGCTTTCAGATGGCCGGGAATGAACAGGGCCACCGATGCGGGATCGATCATGCGCGCCAGTTATCCGCGACCCAATCGAGCCGGGTGTATTGCGACGGATCGCGCCAGCCGGGGAAGCAGACGATCCTGGCGCCTTTCGGCAATTGCTCGCCCTTGGGCCAGCCGCGCTTCTGAAACGCATACACGCCGTCCTCTGGGCCGAAGGAACCGGCATCGGGCAGCATGTCCGCGAACCACGCCTGATCGTCTGGGAACTCGTAGAACGGCACCTTGGCAGCAAGCTCCGGTGAGAACTCATGCCAGACATCCGGGCGGTAGCCAGCCTCAAGCATCCACAGCGAACCATTGAACGGACACGGGTTCGATGTGTTGACGCCCTGCAGGATAGCGAATGGTTCCTCCCGATCAAACAGCCCGTTGAGCGACCCGGTGACGATCAGGTCCAGGTCGAGGCAGACGATCCTGTCGCCCGGCTCAATTCCTTGCGATGCCTGCCATGCTGGATCGAACGCGCGGAGCCTGGCGAAGCAGCCCTTGACCTCCGTCAGGTGCATGTCTTCCGGCAATGGCGTGAAAATGCGGAACTCATGCGGCTCGGTCAGGTTGCGCGCCACGCCGGCGGCAAGCTTGGCGATATAGTCCGGGCCGTATTTCGATCCCCAGACCCAGGTCATGACGTGGAGCAATTTCTAGCCTTTCGTGCCGCCAGCACACGTTCACGATATGCGGGATCGGCCCATTTCGCCTTAAGGGCTTCAGAATTCCGCCGCCTGACTTCCGGGTCTTGGAGAACAGCTAGCATTGCCGATCTCCATTCAGGATCAGCCCATTTATTCTTCATGGCTGCGGGTAGGATGCGCCTTAAGTCACCATTCTTCCAACGCGCCTTGCCTGACGCACTGGCTTGTGCGCGCCGTTTTTCGGTTCCCCATTGTTGTCGGTTCTGCTCAGAGGCTTCAGCGCTACGCTTGCGCCTAAACTCTTCCGTCCACATTGACTTGGCTTTTTTCGCCTGCAATGCGCGACCTTCAGGTGTCCTTGTTCTGGCTTTTGCCTTTTCGCTTTGCTCTCGGCGCCCATCTGACCCTTCGGCCCATCGCGTATTATTGATCCGCTTAGCCCAGTCTGATTGGCGCTGCCTGCGTCCTTCGTTGTCCCAATGTTTTAGGCTCATTGCTGACATTAGGAGCCGACGCTCTTCAGTCCATTGCTCTTGAGCCTGCTTGCTGGTGAAGCCTCTGCCTCCCGGCATTTGATTCCAAAGGCTACCTCTGTCCCGCAGAGAAATTTCCTCGATCTCTCTGGCGTAAGCTTCTTCGTCACTTAAGCCTTCGACAATGATCGAAATACTAGCCACTGATCCGCGCCGAATGGCGGCGACAAGGAGGTTTTGAAATTTGCTTACCTTGACCTTCTCGCCCCTATCGCGGCGGCGAATGGTGGAAGCTGAGTTCCAAAGATGCTGGATAGCTCGGGTTCCCCTGCCCTTTCCGATGTAGCGTTCAACGCCATCGACCAAGATGCAGTAGACGTAGGCACCACGCGGCTTTTCGAATACGATGCTTTTAGCCACTCGAACCTCCATTGTTCGTGACCGGTCAGGGTTGGCGCAGTGTTAGCAGCACTCGTCAACCCGCTAATTCCATAGCATTTTACCGCGTCCAAAGCACTCCAATTCCGTTATTTTTACCTGTTGGACACAGGCGAAACTCTTGGTGTCGGTAGTTCTTTTTTACCTCATCCCAAAATTCCGGAACGTCAATTCGAGTGCCAACCCAGTCTGGCGCGCGGCGCCAAGATATGTCGTGGAAGGCCATGATTTTGGACATTGGCGCGTAGTTGGCGAAATCCTTTTCAACAAAAGGACGAGTGTGATTTCCATCCAAGAAACAACAGTCAAAGGGACCAAGAGCACGAACCTGTTCAATGACTTCCGGCGCCGTGGAATCGCCCCAGATCAGATGCGCGTCATAGCCATGCGTCTGGAGTGTGGCGATTGTGGCCTTCAGGTCGATCTCGCTCTGCACCCAGGCTTTCGTTCCCTTCGGCAGATCGACCGAGACGATGCGCGAACCGACTGGCAACTTGGATGCAATCCGCATCAGCGAGCCGCCGAACTTCGATCCGATCTCGAGGAATGACCTGACGCCCTCCGCAACGAAGACATCGGCCAGCGCGTCAATCTCGGCATCCACCTGAAGCATGGTCATGGACGCACCCAGATCGCTGCGGCGCCGAGCTCGGCCGAGATGTAGGAGGTGTGGATGCGCTTCAGTCCGACCGCGCCCAGATCGCGATCCAGATTGGCGATTTCCTGCTCGTTCTCGTCATGCTTGTCCGACGTCCCGCGCCAGGCGAAATAGCCCTTGGTGCGCTCGCCGAAATGCTGCATCAGCGCCGTCAAGTCCTCCGGCGGCATCACCCGCTTCAGCTTGTGATAGGTCGCAAGGCAGAGCGTGATATCGTACTTTTTGGCCCCAAATCGCTTCAAGGCCGCCGGGCCGCCGGTCAGGTCGATAACCTCGAAACGGCTGTCGACCTTGCGCAGATCGGCGAATACCTCGCGCGCCGCCATGATGCCCTTTTCATAGATGTCGCAACCATGCACCATCGTTGCGCCATTGCAGGCGAATTCGAAGCCGACCATGCCCCTGTTGCAGCCGATGTCGAAGACGGACTTGCCTTCAGCCCTGAGAACCAGGTCGGACATGCCATCCATGCGGAAATCGTGGTAGCCGGCGACGCGGCGCTGGACAACGTAATCCGCGTCGGCCGGTGTATGCTTGTCGACCATAGGAAGCCTTTCCAATGCTGCTTTGCAGACGTCTTCGACGGAGATTGCCTGCATCGCGTTCTTGCAGTGCTGGCAGGGCGTGAGCGAGCCACAGGCCGTTGCGCCGCCCGTCAGGTTGGTATGCGTGTCGTAGCCCGTGACCGAAGGCGGGATGAACCCGCCGAACAGGACAACGCCGGGAATGCCGACTGCGGCCGCCGCATGATGCAGGCCACCCTCCGGCCCGATGTAGAGCGCCGCATTGGCCAAGATCGACATCGCATCGCGGAATGATGTCGTCTTGATGATCTCGATCCCGGCAAGAGGAACGCCGCCGCCCGGATAGGTGAACTGCGCGACGCGATATCCCTCGTCTACCAGGAGATCGGCGACCTTCTGGTAGTTCGCTCGACCCCAATCCTTGTTCGGCGCGACAGATTTCTTGGCCTCGACATTGGCCTCGATGAGGACGAAGCCAGCCCCATGACGAAGACCGGCTTCCTTCTCGACATCATCGAAAAAGACTTCACCCGGCGTGGCATGGAAATCGAGGTTCCATATCCATTTGCGGTCGCCGAGCCGGTTATAAATTCGGTGGCCCTTGTAATACGGCAGCCATTCGATATCGGGATCGCGCTCGCTGCCGGGCCGCGCGATGTTCGGGTTGCCGCGGAAGATCGCCGCGCTGTTGTTGTCCCAGAGTATGTTCCTGCCATCGCCGAAGGCAATGCGCTTGCCGCGCGCATGGGCGCCGCGCGCAAGGCCTGTGGCCATCAGTTGATCGCCGAGGCCCATCAGGCAGCCCAGCGCTCGAGCTCTGCCCTCCACTCATCGGCATAGGCGCAGTCTTCATACCCGGCCATCGTCGGGATGCCATCGGTAAAGTGCACGATCGCCGGATCGATCATCGGATCGGAGTGGCCAACCAACCAGTTCCAGCGCGGATGCATGCCGCCGATCTGGTCATCTTTGAGCCAGCAGAAGGCATGCAGATCACGCCCCGGAACAGAATTGACCAGTTCTGGTGTCAATGCCTGGTTGGCCGGATGGTCGCAATTGAACAGGATCACCGAGCTCCAGTTCTTGCGCGGATAGACGGTCTGGGCCTGCCCATCCATCTTCACGCGCTCTTTCGGCTTGTGGTTATGCTTGACCACCATCACCGCCTTGTCGGGATCGGCGAGGCTGAACAGCTTTTGCAGGTCGGTGCGCACCAGCATGTCGCAGTCCATGAACAGCGCCCAGCCTGATTGCGCCAGCCGTGGCACTAGGAAGCGGCTACAGGCGAATTCGGTCGCCATCGGTGCCCCGGATATGTCGTCCCACAAACGCCCCTCCCTGCGGCTCGTAGGCCTGTTGTAGAGGCCTCCGGTCCTGAGGTCAGTCAGCACCACGCCGCGCACCGGGATCGGCACATTCAGATGCCGCCTGATCGAATGCTTGGCCACGGCGAAGGCATCCGCCTCACGCGGATCGAAGCCGATCCAGATCGATTGCTTCTGGCCAGGATTGCCCCAGATCTTCATTGGCGGAGCATCTCCAGCGCTGTCTCATGTGAAACCTTGGGGAACGCCGTGATCGCGCTGCCCAGCCCGACATTGGTGACGAACATGCCGGCCTCTGAAGCCTGCTTGGCGATAAAATTGAACTTGCGCGCCCAGGCCTCCCAATGCCCGTGCTTCTGGGCGTTCGGGTAGCGGCTTGCGTCGCGGTACTGAATGCCGTTCAGCGTCGCATAGTCATAGCCGAACAGGAAAACGGTCCTCGCCTTGCGCAAATAGGGCAGGTTCAGGGCGCCGAAGCCCGATGTCCCGCCGGAATAGATCAGGCTTGGATCGTCACTGAGTTGATCGCCGCGCTTGCGCTCGACATAGGTGATCCCCGGCCGCGCGGCTGGCAGATCGAGCACCATGCCGCCCTCGTCGGAAATCGCCAGCACCAGCGGAACCTTGCAGGCGTCCAGTTCCCGTTGCCGCCTGGCCTTCGTCATCCACGACAGATCGAGGCCGAAGCCTTCATCCGCCCATGGCATTTCGAACACCATTTCCTTGACCGCAATCACCCGGCAAAGGCCGCGAAGCCTTTCCAGATCAAAGCCAGCCATGGAAGGGCCACACGCCACCAGCGCAACGGGTCGATCGGACCAATCACCGGTGATCCGGCCAAACTTAACCCCTAGCAAAGGCTTCCGCCTCTTCGCGGGTCATCGGTTCAATGGTCAGCCGCTCACCATTCTTGAACACGCCGAACTTGCCGCGCCCGATATGCTTGACGATCATGTCCTGATCATTGGCGACCTGGGCAATGTTGATCTTTCGCTGGTCGAACAACTGCCGCAGCGTTCGTGTCGTCACGGTGGTCTTGTCGAATGGATCGCCCGGCGTCAGAATGATCCCATGCACCTTGACCGGCCGCAGCACGACGAAGTCATTGCCGCGGTCGAACTTGTCCTGCCAGATCAATGAGCGAGCCATGTTTTGCTATTCCTTGTTGGCTCGGTCTGATCAGGCAACGATGGAGGTGAAGAAGATGCCGCAGTCGGAGCTGACGATTTTCTGATCGTAAGCCATCTGCCCTTCGACACGATCCGACTCCAGACGTTCAATGCGGAACGTCTTGATGCGCTGGCCACCGGCGCCCGCGCCCATGAGCCCCGTCCAGGAGAAGGTGTAACCTGCCGAAGGCTGCATCAAACTGGCCGATGCCGGGGCATAAGACAGAAGCGCATTCTTGCCGGCGATGAACGACGTGGTCTTCGAGGTTTCGAAGGCCGGATTTTCGGCCGAAGTCGCCTGGATGCCGTCCATGACGAGGATCTGCTCGAGTTCGAACAGCGCCGCCGCCGCCTGCTTGGAGACGATCGCCGGGTTGGTGTTGCCCGACGTATACTTGATGCGGTCGATCAGTTCCGGGTGATCCGACACCTTGGTCCAGACCTGGCGGCCCAGCGTCAGGGTGTTTGGACGCATGCCGGTCAGCAGGGCGATCAGGTCCGAATTGGCCTTGACGTCCTGGATCGGGGTGGATGCCGAATCGTCCCACTGCAGCACCTGGTTGGTCGACGGGCTTGATCCGACGCCGGTGATGTCGGTGCCGGTCGAGCCGGTGACGCCAGACCAGATGCCGGTGGTGAAGTAGTTCGCCGCCCATGTGACTTCCCGGGCGATCATGGCCTGTTGCGAGAGCCACAGAGTGGCATCGCGGTCCATGTTCAGCGGGTTGTCGGCATTTGAACGGATCTGGTCGTCGATGTCCTTGTGCAGCGCCCAGACATTGGCGAAATAGGTCGGCGTGGAGTCGATCTTCCAGCCGCCGCCGGCCGATTCCGTGCCCGGTGCGCGCTTTTCATACTGGTTGCGCCAGAAGTCGGAACGGTCATAGCGGAAGTACCGATCCGACTGTTTCATCACCGGAATGTTGGGGAACACCTTGTCGGCGACGAAGCCGGCAGCGTCCTGCATATAGGCGATCGAGATGTTGGTGAGGGGCACGTTTACGTGGACGTCGCCCGCCGTAGGATTAGGCATGGT
The DNA here is from genome assembly GCF_057784215.1 of Mesorhizobium sp. CNPSo 4661. Lineage (NCBI taxonomy): Bacteria > Pseudomonadati > Pseudomonadota > Alphaproteobacteria > Hyphomicrobiales > Phyllobacteriaceae > Mesorhizobium > Mesorhizobium sp. CNPSo 4661. Next base: position 30,288 of record NZ_JBWGIO010000016.1, read on the forward strand.
AATCTCCTTTTGAAGGACTGCGGCGTCTCACGACGGCGCTGGTGTGAGGGGAATGCCCGGCCGCTTAACCGCGGTCGAGCAGAACGGAGGTGATGACGCCAGACGAACCGTCGGCCATGGCGTGGCCCAGCGTGTCGTCGCCGCTCTGGACGGAAACGGCTCGGCCTGAACTGTCGCTGGTGATTGCGTCACCGGCCGAGAACGTGCCTCCGGCCAGCACCTTGGACGTGCCGCCATAGGCAAAGCTGCCTGCCCGGCCAGCAGCCGCCGGCTTGTCCTGCAGGATGCCAACGGCATCGCTGCTACCGGCATCGGCCACGGCAAGCTGGCCACCGGTGATCTTCACGAAGCAGTACTGGCTCGCCGACAGATCGGAACCTGCCGGATAAGAGCGCGTCTGCAGGGCGTTTTCTGTCGCCATGTCAGTATCTCCTTGATTTCAAGTTGAGGGGAAGAGAGCCGGCTGGATGCCGGCGCCCGATCAAGCTACGGACTTGTTGCGGTCAGCGCGGCTTTCATTGTAGAGGCGCTGGCCTTCCTCCGTTTCGAGGACGGCGGTATAGGCCTTGGCGAAAGGTACGTTGTCCTTCTCGGCCTTGGCCTTGGCGAGGGCCTGCAGCTTGGCCTCTGGGTCATCGGCATTGGCGCCGCCCGAGATCACGCCGAACTTGGTGAAGCCCTTGGCAAGTGCTGCCTCGCCGGCCTTGAGCATGGTGTCGAGCACCTTGCGATCCTCCTCGCCCATACCGCTGATCGCCTTGAGCACCTTGGCCTTGGCAATGGCTTCGCCAGGCAGATGGCCGATTTCGGTCTCGGCGCGCTTCTGCAGGCGCTCCATGTCGGCTTCGTCGCGGGCTTTGGCGATTTCGGCCTGCTGCGCCTTCATGAACGCGAAGGATGCCTCGCCGACGGCCGACTTGCGCACTTCGGTCTCGCCGACCTTCAGCACTTCGTCGTTCTTGGCGATGTCGGCCGCCTTGGTCAGGGCATCGACCTTGGCTTCGGCTTCGTCCTTGGCCTTGGTGGTGTCGGTCAGGGACTTGGTGAGATCGGCAACCGCCTTTTCGAGGTCGGCGACCTTCTTGGTGTCGTCGGACATGTGGTTCACTCCTTTGTCGACGAGATCGCCGGCGGGCTTGCCGGCAAGAAAAACCCCGCTTGCGGCGGGGTCAGCGAAGAACTTCTCGACTTCTTCCTCGGCATCGGGGACGGCATCCGTCACCGCTGTCGTGAACTGGTCGATGGATTGGCGGATGGCATTGATCTTGCCGGGCTCGTCCATGGTGATGTCGGCCACGATGGAGCGGATCGAATTGGTCAGCGCGTCGAAATAGGGCCAGAGCTCCTGGCTGACATCGCACTGGCGCTGCTGCTCTTCCTGCGCCGCGATCAGATCGGCGAAGGACTGCGCGCCGGTCGGCTGGTCATTGCCGCTGATGGCACCGTAAATCGACTTGGCGACTGCCGCTGAAGACCAGGATTCCGGCAGTTTGTCCTCGGCGCCCAACGCCTTCGCGCGCCGCTTGATGTGGCTCTTGACGGCCGGCTTATCCTTGGCGCGGCCGAAAGCCTGGATGGCGTTCTCCAGATCGGAGACATTAGCGATGGGATAACTGCCATCCGCCATCGCCTCGCCCTTGTCGGCCATGGCCTGGCGCTCGTCGGCGCTGAAATCGCGTTTCATGATCGCGACCTTGGCGTGAACCTGTGCCGGGCGGTCGACACCGCTGATCTCATCGATCTTGAAGGATCTCATGATCCGCTTGGTGGCCATTCTGGTTCTCCTTACTGCGCCGGCAGCGCATTGGCGGCGAGCGCCTTGCGCATGTGGCTCTGCCGCGCCCATTGGACGATCAGATCCATATGCGCATCGCTGCACTTGACCTCAATGCCATCCTCGCCGGTCAGGTGATGCTTGACCTTGCGCAGATGCAGGCGGATCGTGGGCAGTTCGATCGGCTTGCGCGGGTTGATGCGCTGCGCGATGATCTCCTCGGCCGACGGCGGCCCGGCGACATCGACCACCGGACGGCCCATGTCGGCAGCGAAGGCTTCTATCTGGCGCTTGACTTCAAGCTCGGTGAACAGCAGCCACTTGACAGGGGCCGCCGCCATCAGACCGAAATACCGCATCAGGCGGCCTCGTCCGTGATGCGCCGGCCGCCGATGGAAAACCCGGTCAGTTCGCCCGACTTGAACTTGGCCAGCATGTCGGCATTGTCCGGCTTCATCGCGATCATCAGGCCGGTGGTCTTGGTCTCGATGCCGAAGCTTTTGGCGATCTCGCTGGTCAGCGGGAAGGCGAACAGAACGGAGCCCTTCGAATCCCCGGCGTGCATTTCCTTGGCGACGCGGCTGTTCTGCATAAAATCGACGGCGGCACCGAGCATGGCGTCTTCCGGGATATGATCACCCTGGACATCGAAATAGTCCTCGCCATCCTGCTTGCAGACAATGGCGAAGCCCATCACCAGGCCGAGGCCGTCGTCGACCTTGCAGACCTGGGTCGAGATGTCGAATTTCATGGTGTTGACCTCGGGTTCCAGGTTCTTGAACCGGACCTTTGCGCTCTGTTCGCCGTTCAGCCAGGCAGCAGCGAGACGATGGTGACCGTCGGCGATCCATTTCTTGCCGTCATGCTGGATGACCACCGGAAGTTTCGATCCGGCGCCATTTTCGGCGATGGCCTTGACCTTGCCAGTGTCGACGCGGTTCTGCAGTGCGTTCAGGTCGGAAAGATTAACCGTCTTGGCCGGCAGGTCGGCGCTGTCTGTGAGGGTGCCGAAGAACCGCGGCACCTGATCCTCTCTGAGTGTCCCGAGCACATTGCCCTCATAGGCGAACGGCGTTTTCGAACGCTTGGAGTCCAGCGGCTCGAGCTTGCGCTGATCATCCTTCATCAGGTCGTCGGCCTTCTTTGGCTTCTTCTTGCCTTTCGGCCATTCGACGCCCGGGACGTGGACATCGCCGGAATCCGGTTCGCTCATCTCGGTTGCTTCCTGATCACAAAGAGCTTCGAACACCGGCAGCCGATGGTTTCGCTGGCCGGCGCGAATGGGTCATGCGGATAGCGAAGTTGATAACCTGCACCGCTCACGAAGGGTTTGCCCCATGGCTGCACCTGGCCGTCCATTGCCTCATGGCTCGGACGCTCGCGGCCATCGAGGATGGTTGCCCATTTCTGGTCGATCAGGTCGCGGTTGATCGCGCCGCTATCGATGTTCTGCTGCATGGCCTCGTCGCGACCGAGCGATAGCGCCCTGCCTGCTTCAGACCTCGCGATGTTCTCTGCCCGGTAGGCCAGCATCCGCTGCCGGTAGCGATCCACCATCTTGTCGATCTGATCGTTCGACAGAGGCTTGTCACCATCCACTGCGCGCTGCACGGAACCATCGAACCGGCGATCGCGCAAGGCACGCTGCAATGCGTCGGCGCTGCCCTGTTCCAGCAGGCGCCGGTAGTTTTCGACCATATCGAGCTGCGACTGCGCCAATCCGATCGAGGCACGGAAGTCGGCGGCGATCTGGCGCATCCCCTCGCCGGTCTGCAATCCATTCGCGATGATGTCGCGGACGATAGTCCTCTGCTCATCTGAAAACTCGCGGATGAACTCCAATCGTTCCTGCTGCATCAATGCCGCGGCGCGCGGGTTGGTCGGATCGAAGGTGATCGAGATTGGAACCGTACCCACCACCTGCTGCGCCAATGCCACCGCTTCGGCCGTGGCGGCGTCCTGGAACACGCTGGTGATCGATCCGGCCAGAGTGCCCACCCGCTGGTCGATCACCGCAAGCGCGTCGTTTATGCGCCCCTGGTCGACCAGTTGGATGACGTACTTGACCGTTTCCTCAGATGTCGTGTCGGCGATGAACTGGCGAAACGCATCGGCGACGCGCTTCTCCATCTTGGCAAGGAGTTGCTCGAGCCTCGCCTTTTCGTCGGCGAGCGCATCCTTGCGGATGATGGCGAGCATTTAGCCGAGCCTATGGCCCTTAAGAGGGTAGCTTGGCATCCTGTCCTTGCCGATCGCATCGACCGGCGCAGGTCGGCGGTCGATGCCCATCGGATAAACGATGCCGCCTGTAGCGAATGGTCGATCACTGATGTGCGCCATCAAGGCGTCCTTTGGAGCACTGATCCCGCAGGCCAGTGTGTATAGTGCGATGCGCGCCAGCGATCCCATCTGCTCGTGCCACACATAACCCGTCACCGTCGTAATGACGTTCTCGGGCGTGTAGAGAACCTCATCGCCGATCTGGAACTGGTCATTGGGCTCTTGTTTCACGATAGCCATCAAATCCCCCGGATCAGATCGTAGGTCTCAAAGCCGGAGCACACATCCGTGCCGCCGGCATACGCGGTTGCCACCGTGTTTCCGCTGCCGCCCAGATATGGGCCGACCAGTTCCTGGATGATCGTCGGGAACCGTGCCGCAAGGTTCGGATCGATCCTGAAATAGGTGATCTGCACCGATCCAGCCTTGAGCGATTGCGTGGTCTGCACCGTCGTTCTCGAGGTCAGCGGATCGGTTGAGCCGTCGATGAACATGCCGGCGAGTTCGCAGCATGCGTCGACGATGGCGGGGACTGCGACGCGTTCATCGAAGGTCGTGTAGCCATCGGCCCACGATTGCCGGTCAAGCAGGCGCGTGGCCGAGACAAGGCCTTTGCCCTTGGTGTCGTCCGAGGCATCGGCCCATCCAGCGACCGTGACTGAAGCGGCCAAATAGGTATCCGCCGTGTCGAGATCGGCATAACTGGTATAGGTGTCTGACCCGATGTCGACGCTCGCCATGTCAGCGTTCCTTGATCTTCAGCTTTTGCGAGAAGTCATCTTCTTCGCCGTCCGACATGACGATATGATTGGTCACCTCATAGGAGGTGCCGACGGTACCGCCCGATATCCGAACCGTGGTGTTGGTGTCGGTGAATGAACTCGCCACTTTCACCAGGTCCGTTCCGGTCCAGGCCGCGCCATTAAGCAGCCACGTGGATGCCGTGATCGTCTTGGTGCCGAGATCGGGCGTCCAGTCGATGCCGAAGTCCCTGATGGCATCCGGGTCTTTCGGTCCCCAGGTCATGACGTGGCCATCCTTGAGACTGCGTTGACGGTTGCTGTACGGTTCACGGCATCGACCGTCGCAGTTCGGGAAGTGGCATCGACTGAGGCCGTCCGCTGTGCGGCGTCAACCGCGGCGAAGAAGCCTTCCTCGGTCGGGAACACCAGAACAATCGGCGTTCGGTTCCACGACGAGCCCCAGGACGCGCCCCAGCTATTTCCCCAAGAGCCGGCCATTTAAGCTGGCCCCCACTCATCGGGCGCCGTGCCTGTTCCGGTGACCTGCGTTCCATTGACCGCGGCAATATTCGAATTGACGAGACTGCCAGTAAAGCCGATCTGGTCGGTCTGCCCTTTGATGGCGTCGACCTTGCCATCCGTCGTTGCGAGACTTGCAGCGTCGGCCAGCGGGTTGCCGCTTTCGTTCAGCACCCACAGTTTTCCAGTGGTCATTACCAGCGTCGACGTGATCCCATTGATGCCGTCGATGACACCCTGTGCATGCGCGATGTCACCTGCCAGATCACCGAAGGCAGGCGTTCCGATACGGCCCTCGATCGTGCCGGTGGCCGAATTCATGTCGTTGACCTCGGCGCCGAACGAACCGCTTACGACGTGGCTCCCTGCCGTGGCATCCCAGACAGCGTTCTCTACCGCCGTGGCATCCAATGTCGAGAAGCCGGTTGCCGTCGCCCAGGCGCCATCGCCGTGGCTTTGCAGGCTGGTGATCTCTGTGCTGGTGGACAGCGTGGCGATCTGCGTGTCGAGGTTGGCGGAGGCCAGTCCGAGCGCGGTGCGCGTGCCGGCCGCGTCCAGCGGCGCGGTATAGCTGAACGTCGCCATGCGGCTGGAAATGTCCGCATCGAGATGGTCGAGCAGGCCCGCTCGCGTGCTGGTGAGGCGCGAAAGCAGCGTCGTGGTGCCTGCCGTGTCGGCTCCGGCATAGGTCGAGCGCGTCGAGACATCGGCGTCGAGGTGCGCGATGCGCGTGTCGCCGAGAGCCGTGAGGCCAGCACCTGCTGCACCGATGCGAGCATAGGCGTCGCCGGTCTGCGGTGTGTTCCCGGTGTAGGTGGTGACCGTATCGACCAGCACCAGATGGTCCATGGTCGCCGCCGGCGCGGCAATGTTGAAGAATTTCTTGAAGCCGGCCGCGATCTGGCCAGCCGTTTCGGTGAGCGCCGTGCCAAGGATTTGCGCCAGATTGGCCTTGACCACGCCAGAGGTGAAATCGAGCTGACCGGTTCCGGTGCCGGCAGAGAGCAACACGCTTGCACCGATATCCCTGGCCGTCTGTGCCGTGCCGGCGCCCGTCGGCCCAAGCTTGACCATATTGGCATCGGCAAGGCCGGCGGCGTCGACAACCAGCGTGCGGCCTGCGGTCGCCGGCTGCAAAGGCGTCATGCCGGTCTGGTAAGCGCCTACGCTGGCGTCGATACGGCCGGAGACAAGCGCCGACGGAAGTACAGCCTTGACCGCTGCCACATCAGCGCTGACGGAGGCGCCAGCCGGTGCACCAAGGCGGGCATAGGCGTCACCCGTCATCGCGGGAGCCGTCGCGCCCTTCCAGTCCACCACATTGCTGTCGACCATTCCGGCGACAGTGAAGGTGAGACTATCGGTCTTGGATTTCACGGCCGAGACCGCCGCGTCGAGATTGGTGGCGCCGCCCGTTGTGGCGCTGACCACCTGACAGACCTGCTCGGCATCGTCGCAGCTCGTCGCCGTGCCGCGCACCACCAGGTCGCCGAGCGTGCCGGTATCGGTCGTGTCGAGCGCGAACTTGTACCAGCCGTTCGAGACTTCCGTCGCGTTCGAGGCGCCGGCATTCGGGTCGGCGAAGGCGCCACCGGCCTTGCTGATCTTGATGGCGACGGTCTTGCCGGTTGCCGGCGAGACATGATCGCTCGACAGGAACAGCTTCAGCATCACCGTGTAGGCGGTGGATTGGGGCAAACGGCGCATGGTCTACATCCCCAATTGCTGGCGCGTGGCGATATGGCCGCCGGCCGCCGAGGCGTCGCCATAGCTGATCACGATGATTTCCCCGCGGGCTCCGGCGCCACCATTGCCGGCATTGACGCCGTTCACGGTCGTGCCGCCGCCGCCACCACCGCCACCCGGTGCTCCACCGTCGCCACCGTTTTCCGGTGCAGTCGCACTGGAATTGCCGCCGCCACCGCCAGAGCCCGGATAGCCCCAGCCACGAGATCCGCCGGTGCCGTGCGCGCCGCCGGCCTGGTCGCGCGCTATGCCACCGGCCGAGCCTGTGCCATAAACCGAACTGCCTTTGCCGCAGCCTGCGCCGCCACCGCCGCCACCGCGCACCGCGGAAGGCCCAGCCGTAGGCGTGGCATTAGAATTCACGCCATTGGCGCCACCAGCGCCACCGAAGAACCCGGTATTGGCTGCGGCTCCAGCCGCGCCGCCATTGGCGCCGGCAGTTCCGACCGTGCTCCCGCTACCATTGCCGCCAGCACTCTCCAGGCCCGCGCCGCCACCGCCTGCTGCCGCAAATCCCGTAGTTCCACCGACGCCTCGACCACCACCATAGGCAGTGACCGTGACGCCATTGATGGTGAATGTCGTGTTGTTGCCAGCGCTTGCGCCAACGCCACCGGCGTTCGTGTCGGCCGTCGCACCCGCGCCACCGGTAACTGCCGCGCCTACCGTGTAGGTCTCGGTCGATGCTAATTGGTCGGCTGAATAGATGCGGTCGAGGATCGCTCCACCACCGCCACCCGCCCCACCGCTTGAGGACGTGGCCGCAGCATAGCGACCGCCACCACCGCCAGGGCCACCGCCACCAATGAGGATGACACGGACAATCTTTGCCCACGATTCCTTGGTCCAGGTCGCGCCAGATCCCGATGTGAAGCGCTCGAACTTGATCGGAGCAGCCGTCATAGCACGCTCACCAGGTCAGTGATCACCACGACAATGCCGTTGGCTCCCGCACCACCCGCGCCCGCCGTGCCTCCGGTTATCGAAGAGCCTCCGCCACCCCCGCCACCCCCGGGAAAGCCGCCATTGCCGCCTGCGCCTGCCGTTGTGGCACTTGCACCACCGCCACCGCCACCCGAGCCTGGCCAGCCGAGCGTATCGGTAAGGCCATTCGATCCCGCAACACCAGAGGCCGCGCCAAGGCCGCCAGGAACCGTTCCGCCGCTTGCCGCGCCGCCATTGCCACCTGCATTGTATGCAGGCCCGGTTGTCTTCCCGCCACCAGCACCGCCGCCGCCACCGCCCATTAGCGCCTGGCCGCCTACGGCGCCGGCCTGTCCGTTGCCGCCATCGCCCCCGCCGCCGCCGCCACCGATGGATGAGTTCGCAGTCCCTACATTGCCGTTGCTGCCGCCCGCCGCGCCACCGTTTGCCCCGGCTGCGCCACCAATGTTGGACGATGTGCTGCCGCCTGCACCGGCCATGCCCGCGCCGCCGCCTCCTGCAGAATTTGTTGCGGCTCCTGCGCCACCGCTGCCGCCGCCGCCGCCATAGGCTGTTTGGACCGTGACGACGTTGCCGCCAAAGGTCGAATTACCGCCGCCAGTGCCAGTCCCGCCACCAGATCCGGTGCCCGCAGAGCCGCCAGAAGAGCCCGCACCAACTGCATAAGGTTCGGTCGAGCCGAGTTCGGCAGCATCGAACACCATTTCATGGCGTCCAGCCCCGCCACCGCCTCCGCCACCAGACACACCTGTGCCCGAAGCCGCTGTCTCTCCCCCACCTCCGGAACCACCAGCGCCGACCAGGATGACGCGCACCGTGGTCGCACCAGACGGCTTGGTCCAATTGCCGGAGCCGGAGGTGAAGGACTGGATATCAACCGGCACAGATCACCTCTTGCGCCGCTTGGTGGCAGGCTTGTCGTTCGGCTGCGCCGGATCAGTGCCGGGAATTTCGCCGGGCTTCGAAGGCTGCGCCGGCTTGCGGACGCCCATCATTGAAGGATCGGGCAACGGCGCCGACGAAATACCCAGGAGACCGCGCACATCGTCGATCGCCGGATCGTCTGGCGAAAGAACAGCGCCGGCCAATGCCATTTGCTGAAGCGCCGACGTGATCTGCGTCACATCCTTGAACTGGACATCCTCGGCCGAAAGCGACGGCTTGAGCTTGTCGTCCAGCCCATTGAGCATCCACAGAGGCCCAAGGAAATCCCGGTCCATGGCCTGGCTGATTTCGCCCAGCGCCGAATTGACCACCGTATAGAGGTGCTCGCTCTTGTCGGCTCCCAAGGCGCGTGAGCCGGATGCCTGACCACCACCGCCGAGCAGCATGCCCTCGACGCCGAGGATGACCGCCATCTCGTGATTGAGGCGCTCGATTGCCTTGCCGATCTCAGCGAAGGCGGCGGCTCCTCCATTCAGCAGTTCGACGTCGGTCTGATGCGTGGCCGATGGCGACGGATCGTTGCCCTGCGAATAATAGGGCTTGGAATCGATCAGCAGCCCACTCTTTTTCGAACGGATATGGTTGTTGATGAAGTCCCTGAACGGATGGAGGAACTTTGTCCGCTCATCCTCCGTCATCGCGCCGGCCTTCACCTGCGCATTGAGGTCCGAGAGCGGGGCCCGCGCCATCGGAATGCCGCGGAGATCGGTTTCAAACCCGCTGCCCTCGAAGGAGAGATATTCCTTCAGGCGCTCGGCCGGTTCGACCAGATGGCGCAGGATGCCGATCCCTTCCGGGCTGTCGGTCATGGTGTCGTCGACCAGATAGATGATCTTCTGCCTGGGCAGGAAGATTTCTTGACCGTTCAGCGGATTGCGCTGATACATGCCGATGATGTTGCCCTGGTCATCCACTTCCCAGCGCCAGATGGTATGCTGCGGCCGCGCTTCAATGCTCTCGAAACCAATGCGGCCGTCATCTCGGGCCTTGGCCGTCCATTCCTGCAGGCCGAAGCCATGAAACCGGAACTCGGCCGCCTTGCGCACGATGCGCGACCAGGAAACGTTGGTGTCGTAAAGGCACGATTCCGCGAACTCTGCCATCTCCTTCGCTTGAGGAGTGTCATCGACGGGATCAACCGTCCATTTCGGCTTGGCCACCAGGTCGAGGAAATGCCTCACGCCAGAGGCGACAATCGATGTGTTGACGAAAATGTCGGAGGTGAGTTTGTAGCGATTGAAGCCGACAAGCTTAGAGTTCTGCTCGACAACCTGGATGAAGCCACCAAAAATGGCGGTCCCCGAAACGCCGACCTCCTTTGTCGGCGAGACTGATGTCGTGGGCGCGGCACCGAACATACGGCGCCCGAGCCCGGCGAGCGGATTAGCCAATGGTTATGATCTCCGCGCCGCCCGCAAGGTTGTTAAAATTGCCGTTTTGACCGACCAGCCTGCCGAATGCGCCCGATGACGCATCCACCTGATCCTTGAAGCTGCCGCCCGGAAACAGGCAGAGTTCTTCGATGTAGCTCGCATTCCAATCGCCAGCGACCAGATAGACGTTGCCGGCCTCGCACTGTGCCGAAAACGGTTCGGCGCGCGTTACCTTGTCGCCGGTCTCCGGCTCGGCCCTGACCACGTAGCCGGCCAGCATTGAGATAAAATCCTTTGCCTGCACCTTGCCGGCCTGGCCCGGATCCTGTGGCAGGCTGATTTCGACGCTTTTGCCGTCGAGCTCGGCCTGCGCCTTGATCATCGAGCGGACCGCGTTGCCTTCGACCTGGTCCTTGATCACGTGGCCGACGATGAACCGGCCATCCGGTGTGCGACCAAGCTTGACGCCGGCGGTGCGCGCCGCAGTGATCTTCTTCGTGGCGGCCAAGTCCCAATGCCTGACCCATCTCGTTCCGGCCGGCACCGCGGCAATGATCTTGCCTTCGAACCATTCCAGCTTGAACAGGCCGCCTTCGCGCGGCGTTGGCCGCTGTTGGTACTGCCCGGCATAGGCATAAGAGCCCTTGTCGCGCTTCATCTTCTCGACCGTGTCGCGCGAGAACCGGACAGGATCGAGCAAATCCCCATCGTTTCGGCGAGGATCGGCAAAGCCGAGGCCATTGACCCTCGCCCGCTCCGGCTCGAATTCCATCGGCAGGCAGAGATGCGTGTATTCCATCCCGAGCTTCAGGATCGTGCCTGAGACGTCGTCCTCGTGCAGGCGCTGCATGATTACCACGATCGCCGACTTCTCCAGATCGTTGATGCGATCCGTGGCACCCTCTCGAAACTTCCGGGTCGTGGCCTGGCGTTCCGCCGAGCTTTCCGCCGTCTCGGTCGAATGCGGGTCGTCGATGATAAGGCGGTCGCCGCGTTGCGAGGTCAGCGAGCCGAAGGCCACTCCCTCACGCGTTCCCGTCGCCGTGTTGGCAAAACTGGTTTCGCCGGCCCTGGACAGCACCACTTCCGGCCATAGCGACTGATACCACTCCGATCGGATCAGATCGCGGCATTTGCGCGTGTCTCGGGTGACCGGACCGTCATTGAAGGCCGTGGTCAGGTATCGCATCGATCTGAGATGCGGGAATGTCCACTCCCATGCCTGCCAGATGACGGACGTCGTCAACGATTTGGTCGAACCTGGCGGCACGTTCATCAGCAGCCGGTTGATCTTGCCGGCGGTGACCGCCTCCAGATGGTCACAGATGGCGTCGAGATGCCAGTTCAGATCAGCGGTGCACGGGGCTCGAGGACGTGCCAGGCTTCCTTCATGAAGCCAGAGAGCGACTGGCAGCGAGCCCTGATCTTTTCCGCATCCCGGGCTATGCGATCGCGCTCGGCCTCAGCCTCTCGCCGCGCCCTTTCCGCCCTCAGCAGACGCATCATCGTCGCCGGGTCCACCGGCAAGCGGACCGAAGATAGATTCGAGTTGGTCGAGGGCATCGCCACTCAGCTTTGAAAGATCGACGGTTTGGATCGGCCCACCATCGCGTCCGGTGTGCTGCATGGAGGCGAGCTTCGGATGCACATAGGGAGCCGCCGCCTTCGCCATGTCGTCGCGCCGATCATCCGAGGCTTTCGGATTGCGCATGACCTTGAGCATGTATTCAAGCGGGGTGAGACCAGACTTTGCGATCTCGCGCTCGCGCTTGGCGGTGGCCTTGTTTGGCGTGCCTTTTCGCCGCCCGCCGAGTTTTGGGCTTCCCTTTGGTCGGGCCATACTATCCGCAACCTATTTTAGTTTCGTATTTACGAAATTACCGGCGCGGATTATCGTATTTACGAAATTCAGAGAGGACGGCCATGGCCATCAGGTTTGCCGCGAATGAACAGTCGATCCAGCCGGCCAAGGCAACGCCGATTGCCGCGCGCGCCGCGCCGGTGAAGCCGAGCATTGAAACTCCGAAAGGTCGTGGCCGGCCGAAGTCCGGCAAGGTCGTCGTGACGCTGCGCCTCGATCCCGCCGTGATAGCCAAGTTCAAGTCGACAGGTGCAGGTTGGCAGAGCCGTATCAACGATGTGCTGATGGCTGCGAAGGTTTAGGCCGGCGCTCGGTTGTGATCCGCTTCATCGCTCTCTTCAACTCGGCATCAAGGCGCTCAGCATCCACGTCAGGCAGAGGCCTTGGCCAGCATGCCAGCCAGTTCGATCTGCACCGACTGCATGGCGGCCATCTTGGCTAGGTGCCGCTCGATGCCGCGAAGGACGATGAGGATGTCGTCCTGCTTGTCCATCAGTCGAGTATCCTGCTTGCGGTAGCGAGTGCGCTGAACATCAGCCACCAGACCAACAGGTTGCGACGATCTCCCTTGTCCATCTCGAGCGTGCCACTGATGGTGATCTCGCCTGGATAGGGTGCGAGCGCGGGTTCGTCGCTTGGCATCGACAGGCTTGCTTGGCCTATGTCACGACCACCGAATGAGACGCGCGCCTTGCCGAGATATACTGCCTTCTCGCCCATCACGCCGCCCCGCAAATATGCAGCGTCGCATAATGGTTCAGCGCCAACACTGCGATCGTGAGCAGGACCGAGCACAGGACCAGCGTCAGCCCTTGTTTGTGTTCACGCCCCATCACGCCGCCTGCTTCCTGCGCTGCGCAAGGATTGAGACCCATGGCAGCAAATGGCGTTTGAGCGGCTTCTGGTCTTCGCACTGGTGGTGGAACCAGAGGCGCGGCAGCGCAATGCCTTGATCCTGAAAATACCCATCAGTGACGTATTCTTCACCACCGTCGCAGTCTATGCCGTCGACCTTCCAGCCAATTGGCTTCCCGCAGCGGCGGCAGACTTCAGTGGCGCTCATGCTGCCACCTGCTGCTTCCTGCGCTGCTGCTCCCGCTGGCGGCGGAGTTGGTTCCGCTTCTGCGCCCAGCTAAAGTCGTCGTGTTCGGAGGAAAGTATTTTGGCGAAGGCGCCGTCGGCAATCCAGGAATTGAGGCAATCCCGCTCGCCAATGTCATCGCCCGTTATATCGGAAACATCGCTGATTTGAGGGTGGTCTTGCAACAGCCTGATTTGGGCCGATCCGCTATGCTGCGATGCGTTGCGAACCAGAATGGCCGAAATTTGCGCCAAAGCGCGATCTTTTCTTGCGCGGCCGGTGTTGGGATGGATGCCCTCGACCTTGAAGCACCAGCGCCGAAATGATTTGCCCCCGACCTTGGATCGAGCCCATGCGAGGAGTGCACGGCGCTCGCTATCGTTGCCAACCGAAATCAGCCATTCATGCAGCGCCTCGAGTTCGGATAGCTCCTGCGCCGTCGGCATGATGCCGATGCGCTCCCAGAAGGCTTTGCGTTCGTCTGCCAGGGGGTCGGCCTTGGGGTCGAGCTTGTCGCCGACCTCTTTGCGCCACCCAAGCTTGTCGGAATAGGTATGGACATAGGCGAGCTGTTGCGCGCGGAGGGGTGCCGGCCCGACATGCTCGTGGCTGGCGCGCTCGATCTCGGCGGCGCGGATGAACTTCTCCGCTATCGTTCCAACGTCCGTCATTTCAGCCATGCCCAAGCCTTTCCTGATTGTATCGCCCAAACTGCATATTGGCTCACGCTGAACATATCGCCGACGTCTGCCTGCTTCATGACGCCTCGCAGAGATCGGATTCGGCGCACTTGATCCTCGGTCAGCTTCGAAGTCCCGATGCGCTCGCCGCGCTGGGCCGTGCCGTGAGCGATCTTGTCGTGACAATTTTCCTTGCGGGTTGCCCAGCGCAAATGATGGCGATTTACACAGGCGTCAAACCCTTTTCCGCACCCATGCGCCGTCTCATGCTTGGGTGTTGGCGCTGGGCCGTGCGTCTCCTCGCACAAACGGCTGTGGACTACGCATGATTTGCCATCGTGCCACATTCGGGCATAGCCAGACGGATAGCGAAGGTAGGGCCAAATCAGGCAGTCAGTGGGGTTGTCCCACGTCTTCACCACCGACTGGTAATAGGCCTCAATTACGCCATCGGCCACGCGACCGGCCAAAGGATCGCCGTGCCGTTTCCATCTCGCGTAATGGGCGATGCAGTAGCCTCTGATATGGTGGCGATTGCCGCACGCTTCGATTGTGCAAAGTCTCATGCGCCATATCCTACTATGCGGCGATCATCCAGCAAATCAGGCTGATCCGCCCATTTCCCGAAACGCTTATATAGCCGCTCCTGCACCATGCCGGCCAGTGCCGGCCTGATCTTGACGAAGCCGCGCAATTGCTGGGCTACAAACTGCAGCTCACCCACCGGTGCCGCGTCCCAGACCTCAAACCAGTCCGTTGGCCGCTCCTGATAGATGCGAGCATAGGCCCGCAACAGGTCAGAGGCAGCCCATAGTCCGGATTCGTCAAGTAAGGTCTTATTGTTAGCAGTTTCCGCAAGAGTCCGCATGACGGCGCGCGCATGGTGCTCGCCGAACCGTTCGATGATGCGCTGGATCGATGCCACGGCGCGCGTCTGCCCGATGTCTGGATAGCGATTGGCTGGGATCACCTCGATCCCGAACTCGCTGCAGAGGGCTTGGACGCGCGGATCGATCATGCTTTCCACATTCTCCATGTGAACAGCACGCAGCCAATGCGCATGGCCGGCACGAGTCCTTCACGCTCGGAAAACAGCGCATCCTTCGCCCACTTGACGTTGATCTGGCCGACAAAGAGCGGAATGATGAGAAAACTCATTTCAGCCCTCGCTTCCGCAAATAGTGCAGGATCGTGGCGTGGTCTCGGCCGCCGAATATCTGGCCCAGCCGGAACAGAGATAGGATGGGATAGGCCTCCTTCACGGCAATGATGCAGTCGATGCGCGCCTCGATCCGGATGCGCGGGCCGTGCGACGCGATCATCTCATCCGCCGTAAAGCCGTGCCAGGCCGCAACACGGCTGATCAGGACTGCCGCCGGTGTGGTTGTGGCGATGTGGAGCGATGCCAGGAACGCCAGATGCTTGGCCCGGCTGAACTGGTCTGATGGTGGCATCCGCCAGGATGTCTCGTGGACGATGGTCGGCCTACGGAAGCGGACCACGTTGCTTGCCACAGGCGAGGCCGCCAGCGCGCGGCGTTGCGGCGGCGGCTCCATGATGGCCGGCGCGCCTTGCTCGCGCTCCTTGGCTCTGCGTGCGGCGCCCTGCATGGTACGGGTGGCAACTGCGACGAACATTACGCGGACTCCTTTTTCTCAACAGCCTGGAACTTTTCGATCGTTATGAGGGGTCGAAAGTCGCGGCTGTCGAACGCCATCTCGTCCACGCGTTCCCTGCCGTCTTTGACCACGTAGCCTCCCTGATTCTCATTATCCAAGGTGGTCGGCATGTTGACGATTTCGACGAGGAGCACACCGTACTCTGCATCCTTGCTTGGTCTGTGGACGTTGCGGCGGATGGTGTACACGTTGCCTTTTACGGGCATTTCCAGACACAAATTTTGCGCCCACCACGACGATGCCGCGCTTGTATAGTCGCCGACGCAAACGACCTTTTGCCCAACGTGGAACATCAGACCCTCGCCTTTATGCGCTCGATCTTCACTGCCCTGCCCTTCACGATGATGCCGCCCAGCGCTTGCTCCTGCTGCTCGGCCGCGCGTTGGGCGCGCTCGATATGCCATTGCGCCCGGCCGAGAGTGTCGGCTTCGGATTTCTCAGCGCGGATCGGGGGGTTGAGCGATTGCCGCATATATTCCTTGGCCGCGGCGACTGCTTCGTCCTTGGTCGCAAAATATCGGGGTCCGCCTGGATACGGCACCAGCTTCTCGCGCTCTCCGACAAAGCGGCAGACCGACGGCCGCCAGCCTTTCGATGTTGGAACTGCGCGATAGTCCGGGAGGAAATCGTTCATGCCGCAACCTCCTTCTTCCCTGTCTGCACGGCCTCTGTCGTGTAGAACTGAGCCCCGCAGTGATGACACTCACGCTTGCGCCTGATGGTGTGATCAACCTTGCGGGTGTCCATGATGCGCAGTGTTGTCGATTGGCAGCGGGGGCAGTGGAGACCGTTTCGAGTTTTCATCAGAACAGCCTCATCGGATTTTCGGCGAACCGGTCAGGCAAGGAATCCATCTCGCCTGCCCCTCCGATCTCAAAGAATGTCGTGCTGGCACCGTCCCAGCCAACGTTGACGTGAGCCGGCCAGTGCATTTCACGGGACAGGGCAAGCACAAGCTGCGCCTTGCCGCGCCATTCGTTCACCTTGCACTCCCAGACGCCGTAGAGGTCGCTGCCTGGCGTCGGCTCTTGCTCGAGAAGGAAGACTTCAGGCCGGAACGGGATCACCACATGATCGGCATCACGCTCAACAGCTCCTATCAGATCGGCATACCGCGGCTTGCGCTGGATGATCTGGTTGAGCACCTTTTCCGTGAGCGGGCCTTTGAGGTCAGCCGCAAAGGTGTTCTTCTTCAACTGACCACAGGCAATGACCGGGCAATCAAGATCCCGGGCCGTCGCCTTCAATTCCCGGGTGACCTCCTCGCCGAACTCCCATGCGCTCATCTTCTGGGTGAGCCTGTCGCGATCGAGCAGCCCGATGTGGTCGAGGATCAGGACGGACTTCCCGCGCTTTCTCACCATGCGCCGCCATCGGTCCTTGAGTTGCGGCAGGGTCAGCCGGCGATTTTGGATGATGATCGGGGTATCCTTGAGCGAGCGCTGGACCTCGATCATCTGCTCGAATTGCGCCTCGGTCAGTTCGCCGCGCTTCTGCTTTCGAACCGGGACGCCGATGCGCCTGGATATTTCGCGCATGGCCAGTTCCTCGGCCGTCATTTCCCCGGAGTAGAAATCGACCGGGAAGCCCTCCAGGGCCGCGCCGATGGCGATCTGCCCTACCAGAGCACTCTTGCCCTGCTTGGTGGCGCCGCCGAGAATGATGAGCTGCCCGCCGAACAGCGGCCCGATCAGGCGCTCCAGCGGCTTCACTCGATAGCCTATGCCACCCTTCTTCACTCCATCAGACGCATAGGCTGCATTGGCGAGGTCTATGGCCGATGTCAGCGCCGCTCCGAAACTGACGGCGCCAAGCGTTTCCTGGTTGCTGGTGCAGGCTTCCGCGATCTGTTCGATTGCCTTGTCGCCGATCGCCTCGGGAGCCGTCTCGACCGGCGCGTCATAAGCGGTCTGGATCATGGTCTCGCCGATGCTGATCAACGACCGGCGTGTCGCGAGGTCTACGATGGTCCTCGCATAGTCGGGTGCCATCACCACGCTGGCCGCCTCATTGATCAGGCCCACCAGATACTGCCCGACCGTCATGTCGCCAAGCTTTTCGCTGGCCGGGAGGAAGGTCTTGACGGTGACCGGGTTTGCCGGCTTGCCCATTCGGATGAGCTCGGATGCTGTCTCGAATATCCGCTTGTGCAAGGGTTCATAGAAATGTGCCGCGGTCAGAAACTCGGCCAAGTGCATGACCTCGTTGTTCAGGAACAGAGCCCCAAGAAACAATTGCTCGAGCTCGACATTGTTCGGCGCCTCGCGCCTGCCGTCGCGCTGCCATTCCCGGTTGAACGCCTGGTAATCAGGTTCGCTCATGCTGCATTCCTGAAAAGCTTCATCTGCGCGCGCTTGGCCTTGGATTTGGCTTTGCGATTGGCGCGGCGCTGTTCCTGGACGTGATGGCCGTCATGCAGGAACCAGAACATGATCCCGATGGCGTCGGCCTGATTGTCGTCGGTGACGTTGAGATTGCGCTGCTTGCAGGCGCGCATGGTCTCGGCCTTGATCCACTTCCGACGCTCGGTCTTGTCGGTCACTTCCTTCGGCGCCATGGAGCGACCGATGAAGGCCGATCGCCAAGAATTGACACCGACAGCGACCGGCGGGCGAAGACCTTTCGCCTCGCAATAGATTTCGATGATCCCGACCCAGGATTCCGCCAGATGCTTGGTCTCGGCGCTGCCGACCGCGTTCAGGGAATTGTTTTCGATGACGATCTGAAGGTCGTCTTCTTCGATCCCCTGTTCCTTACGAAAGTCGCTGATGCGCTTGTAGAGGTTCAGGAAATAGCGGCCGGGGCTTAAGCCCTCGCCAAGCTTCCACGTTCCGAAAAGGATGGAGGTTTCCCCATCCCTCTGGAAACACCAGCCGCAACTGGTCGATGGATCGATGGTCAGGACGTGCATCGGTCAGGCGGCCGCCTTCTTGTCTTCCTCGTTTTCGAAGTCGGGATCTTCCGGCTCGGCACCCTTGATCAGTTCGTCGCGTGCAGCGTTCCGCTTCTCCATCGCCGACAACAGGTCTTCGCGCATGATGCGCTGACCTTCGTGCCACCCTGCCATCCATTTCTGGCCCTGCTCGCTGTCGGCGCCGTATGGCGGTGAAGGGTCTTTCCCCGCCAGACCAGCGACCTTGCCTTCGTCGAAGGCGCGCTCGTCGACCGGCCGGCGGTCGGGGAACAGATCACCCTGCTCGCCTGGCGGTAGAGCATTGAACGCCTTCGCGATTTCGATCAGTTCCTTGATCTCCTCGACGAAGATGTTCTGGTCATCCATGGTTGCCAGGCGAATGCCGGCGTCGATCTCGGAAAGCTTGAACCCGTCGGCCTTGGCTAATGCCCTCGCCTTCTTGCGCTCCTCCATGATCGGTTTCAGCCGATCGGCAATGCCGAGAAGCTGACGAATGTGATGCATGCGGAGTGCTGACTTCTCCGCCGGCGTCAGTTCGCCGCTGTTATGGCCTGTCTGCGCTTGCGTCTCGGGTGCCTGCGCTTCCTGTTGTGCCTTCTTTGCCATGCTCTTGCCTCCTCGTTGAAAATTCAGGCTGTGCAGACCGCGGCCATCGCCGCTTCTGTTTTCAAGATTGCGCGGCCGATCGCTTCCGTGATTTGGGGGCTGACGGCATCTCCGTAAGACTCGCGGCATTGCTCAGCCAGCCCACCGGGAAGCCCATCATATGCTCGTAGATGGCTGCCAAGGTCTGCCGACCCGACAGGCCCACGGAAGACGCGAGCGAGCCCAGCGACGATCTCTTCTTTCCCGTCCGCTTCCCATCCGGCCCCAGAGCTATGTTCGACCCGTAGTTCGTTGCCGTTGGTGTTGGGGCCCACAGGATCGCCAATTCCTCGACCCGCTTCCGAGCCCCAGAGCCGCCCCCGCCGAGGTCCAGCCCCCCCGATTTGCTGTTTTGCGCTGTCGGCGTCGGCGTCCATCCGTGGCTGTCTGGCAACCCGCCCTTGTGAGAACGAGGCGTCGGCGTCCAAGCCAATGACCCAGGATCGTTTGCGCTGATGGGAACCGCCGGCATTTCCAACGCCCACCACGAGCGGCCAGCACTGGTAGTTGAATGCTTCCAACGCTGCCGCGATCCGGTCATATCCTCTAATTCGGACGCGATCGCTGTTCTCAAGAGCAAACCAACGAGGGCGTACCTCTCCGATAATTCTGACTGCTTCGAAATAGAGGCTGGATTTCTCGCCGTCGACGCCTTTGCCTTTGGTGTTGGCTGAACTGATGTCCTGGCATGGCGGACTTCCGACAACGATGTCGGGAAGACATCCGATGTCGGAAACAATTCGATCTGCTGTGAGGGTGCAAACATCATCGTAGATCATCACCCCTGGATTGTTTTGGGCGTAGAGTGCGCGACGCCAATCAACCACCTCGCATGCGGCGATCGTCTGGAAACCGGCCCGATGCATGCCTAGCGACCAACCGCCAGCAGCAGCGCTGAAAAGGTCGAGGACCTTCAGCCTCGGCATTAAAATTCCCTCGGTGGCACGAACAGGCAGATCGTCTTGCCTGCATCCAATCCGGCTTGATGCGCGCAGAGATGGAACCTGCCATCCGGCGACTGCCGCACGCGTTTGTCGCTCATGGGGATGATCTCGCCCGTCTTGCGGATTTCGTAGCCGCGGGCGCCTTCGATGATCGAGGCGTCGGGGACTTCCTCACAATCAAAATTGGCGCAGCAAGCGAAGGGGTATTGCCATCCCGTCGGCGCCTGATGCGCCGCGGCGGCTACAGTGGTGAGCAGGAGAGCAGCGAGCGTTCTCATGTTGCCATCTTTCGCTCGACCAGCTTCACCGCCTCGCCGACTGTCAGCACGGTCTCAGCCTCCGCATCCATGATCTCGATGCCGAACTCCCGCTCAATCGACATGACGATGCTGATCAGGTCGAGACTGTCGCAGCCAAGGTCGTCGATGAGCGAAGCCTCGGGCGTGACCTTCGCCGGATCGCCTTGGATTTCATCGATGATGCAGGATTTTAGCCTGTCGAATGTGGTGCCCGCCCTCATTTCCCTCGTCCCCTGCGCCGCAGCCGCTCAATCGCGAGCAGCACCCTCTCCCAGGCTCTGGCGAGCCTTCCCTTCAACCACCGCATATCGTTCCGCTTTCAGTTGGAGCCGTTCCGCGCGGTACGCGGCGGCTGCTTGTTCGTTGGCCAGGCAAAGTTCCTCGTACCTGTTGCGGAGCGCGCGGTAGACGTCGCCGTCGACGCTCGCCATCCGTTGCCACCGTTTCCAGACACGCTCGGCCTGCGCCGGCGTGATGCCTGCATCCCTAGCGGCCCGATCTCGAGCCGCCGTTGCCGTGTCTCCCCAGCCTCGATACTGGCGCTGGGTCAGTCTGTTGAGGAAGCCGAAGGCCTCCGATGCTGCCGTACTCATGGCACTAATGCCCCGTCTTGGGTCGAACCTAACCCGTCTCGTGTCGGACATGACTGTTTTCCTTCGCGTACTCTGTGTCCGTCAGAGTGAGCGACTAAGCCGACCGGGTAGATCGGCGAAAAATCAAAAGCCGGAATGAAAGAGGAAAAAGATGCGCGATCGCTTGAACTTCCAGGGACAGACGAGCGCGCAACTTGACCTTTTTCGAAATCTTGGCCGACCGCGGCCGGCAAATGATGACGACGTTTTTGCATCAGCACCCCGACCGACGCGCAGCGTCTTCAACGGAGTGCGGAATGGTGAAGGCGAGAAGGAAGCGAAGCTCGTCCGCCTGGGCCTTTCGCTTCGAGACGCGATAGCGCGATCTGGCCCGCTCTAGGGCCATGCCCAGCGCGAATGAGGCGATGACGGCGAGGTAGGTCATGCGACCGCCTTTCGGCACATAGCAACATATCCGCCTTGCCGACCGATCTGATATCCGCCTGATTGCGCTGCATCCTCGATTTGGCAGAGGTTGAAGTAAAACGACGTGTAAGGCGTGAGCGGGTTGCTCTGAATGGGCACGAAACCCGCTTCGAACATCAAGTCCTCGACGGTCGTCCAATGCCCCTCATGCGCCTCCAGCACCCGCCAGAGCCGATCCTTTGCGCTCAGCGAATAATTCGGCGTCGCCATCATCTGCCCCTCGCCTCCGCCAGCCGCCGCGCGGCATCTTCCCGCGTCGATCCGGTCGCATGCGCTCCGGTGCGCGGGCAGCGCGCAAGCCAAGTACCGTCTTGGGTCGGGATGATGATCGGGCTCACTCGTACAGCCCTTGATCGCGCGCGTTTTCCTGGACCCGGATGGCCTTGTTCCGGCGCTCGATTGCGTAGAGAGCAACGGCCAGGAGTGCCGCAATGTCGAGCAGGATGATGATGGCGACGAGCGGGGCAGTCATGACCGGCTCCCGATCCCACAGGCAGGCGCCGTGATGAAGATGGTGAACAGCGATGAAATGGCGATGTAGGCGAGGACGTAGCTCATGTCCTGATATCCTGGTGGATCATGGTTATGGTGTCGGCGTGATTGGTGCCCGACGAGGACGGGGAGGAGGTCGTCCTCGCCGGGCTATTCATTGCCCCCGGCGCCGAAAGCAACGAATGGGGATAGTCGGGAAGCTTCTGCCCGGGCTCGTAGGGCATCCACGCGACCGGCAATTCGCCGTCGGCCAGCATGTCCCACCGCTTCACTTCCGGCTGGTAGTGCGAGATCGTCACCTTCCCGCACTTCGTTGTCAGGATGACGCGTTCGGGAACGAAGACCCGTATGTCGACACCTTCACGGCGCTGCTTGATCTCGTAGCGGCCGTGAGGGGCGGATTTGATGTCGGTGGACCAGAGCGCACTCATGCTGCGCCGCCGTCGTATTCGCGAGGATCGATGTGACGGACATCGGAGGCTGCGCCGAACGTGCCGAGTTTTGCCTCGCGATGTTTGCGCTTGCCGTCCGGATCAAACTTCGCTGCTGCGATGTCGCGCACCCAGCGCGGCGCTTTGGCGGCATTGCGCTTCATGCGCTTGTCTTGCCGCTTGCTCACGCTGCATCCTCGCGCGACTTTTCGGCCTCAGCCTCGGCGAGCGCCTGTTCCATCCAGCCCATGAGCCGATCGAACGTCTTCACGGTAAAGCCGGCGCCGTTGTCGCGGACGCGCTTGAAGAACGTGTTGTCGTTGATCGCCTTCTGGCCGATTGCCATCTCGGACAGCCCAGTGAGAGCCGTCAGCCGTTCAGCGGTTTCGAAAAGTCGGTTGCGAAGCTCTTGTTCCATGCCTGCAAGATACGGATTTCTACGCACTTCGCAAGCGAATTTTTACGCATAGCGCCAATTCTACGTAAAAGGTAAATTCCGTACATGGTAAGCATCAGTCCGGAAATGCTCGCGGAGGCTATCGAGCAGGCGGGAACAACGCCGGCCGCGCTGGCGCTCGCCATCGGCCGTGACAAGGACTACATCCGCGATTACCTGGTTGGCAGGAAGCGCAGCCTGAAGGCTGACGACCTCATGAAGATCACCCAGAAGATTGGGCCAGTCAGCAAAACGTTAACCACCGGCGAACTGCCAATCAGAAATGATTTGCCAGCTATGCCTGTTGTCGGAACGATAAGGGCTGGAGCTTGGATCGAAACTTACATGCTCGAGCACGACGACCAGGGGGTGATACCCGTCGCGCGCGATCACCGATTCCCATACGCCCGCCAATATGCCCTTGCAGTCTCAGGCGACAGCATGGACCAAGAGGCGCCGGACGGATCCTTTGTGATCTGCGTCGACTTTGGAGAGAGCGGACTTCAGTTGAAAGCTGGAATGATCGCCCACGTCGAAAGCATGGAGCACGGAAAATCAGAGACGACGCTAAAGGAAGTGGCTTTTGAAAATGGCGGGATCAAACTCATCCCGCGCAGCTCGAATCCTGTCTACAAGGCGATATCGTTGAACGGCCATGAGGGGCTTGAGGTGTTTGTCCGCGGCATTGTGCTCAGCGTCTACAACCCCCTGAAATTCTGAAAAGCGCGATCGAGCGCATCTGGTTCTCAATCTCGATCTGGTTCTGAATCTCGTTCTGTCTCTTGTTCTAGTTCTTAATCTAGTTCTTGTTCTTGTTGTTTCGATAGGGTTTGCATACCCTTTCGATACCCTCTCGATAGGGTCTATGCCCGAGAGGCGGGAAAACCGTTCATCGGACGCCTACTCATTGCGGACATTTGCTCGCGTTGCGCCCGCTCAGCATCAGCCTGGGCGAACTCCACCTCAACCCTCTCCCTCAAGATGTCGCTATCGATTTTCGATATCTGCTTCATGATGCCCTTGGCGTGGTTCGCGTTCGTCGGCGGGCAATGCTTGAACCATCGGCAGACGTAGACGATCGAATCCTGCTCATCGATCGCGACGAGATCGGCCGCGACAAGAGCGGTCCTGTTCTCCCGATATTTTTCCACAGGCCACCCGAGGTCCGAACTGGCATAAGCGTCCGGCAACCGAAAACATCCTGTGCTGTTCTGATGCTCGCATGTCAGGAAATACAGGTAGAGGATTTTGCCTGCGTCATCGAGCGCGATGAAGCGCCGTGAGCGCCAAACCGCTGGCGAGACCTTGGTAAAATCCTGGGACATTCGGAGAGCCTTGTTGCGTTTCGCAGTGCGCAACTTGTAGCGTAGTTTTCCGCATTCTCAAAACCTATTTTCGTATTTTTCCGCTTTTCCGCTTGCGCTGCGTTTTTTTCCGTATTAGGGTATGTCTCAAGAAAGCGAGACGAGCCCGATGCCAAAGCACCTCAATCCTTGCCCCTTCTGCGGTTCACGCAAAACCCACGTGAGCTTGTTCGTCAGCATCTATTTCGTGGTCTGCGAAACATGCCACGCCGACGGGCCAGCTAGGTACAGCGAGGACGAGGCGGCTGACGCCTGGAACGCCCGCGTCGAGCGCAAGAGCGACGGCGATGGAAAGCATTGACCCCATCACCCCACGCATCGCCCTCGGGCCGATGGTCAGCAAGGAGAGTAGAATGAACAGCGACGCATTTTTCAAGCTACCGGCCAAGTTCGCATTCATGAGCCACCGCGAGCGGATCATGGCGAAACGCGATCTGTACGGCTCCAATCGTCCCACGCGATACCGGCGAACGTCCGCCCTTCCGCATCAAGGCGCGAGGGAATGCGCCCGTCGCGCCGCCCTCCACCCCACCCAACAACCACCGCATGCGGGAGAGTGACCGAATGGAACCGCAAGTTTTCAAGCCCTGCGAGAAGCATCCGGAGCGCTATTGCAACTGTGACGGCTTCTATCCTGCGTGTCGCGAGGCGCCAGCCAGCGCTGCCCCCGAGATACAGGCGATGCTGCGCGCCGCTTGGGAGTATGGCCGCAATTCGTGGTGTCCTGCCAGCATCCTTGCCGACAAAGAGCGGACGGAGCGCGACTGGCAGAAGGCCTGCGCAGACCTCGCCAAAGCCACATCCTAACAGCACCGCACGGTGAGGACGACACGATGAGCGAAGCTACCGCGACAACCGATATCATTCGAGACACCCGCGACAGCATCCGTGAGGCGCTGGATGTCGTGATGGCCGATGCTGACATGAAGAAGCTTGAGAAGCAGGCTCGCCAGATCGCCGACGAGATCAGCGAGGTCGTGTTCTACGATATCAAGAAGAACATGGCGCAGTGGCTTGCGGATCATGTTTCGTCAACAGCGTCGGCTTGCATCGAGGCTATCCTGGCCGGCAACGAGCGCGAGGCGCGCCGGAAACTCGCGTTGAGGCCAGAGGCCTATTACGACGGGCGCGACTTCCAGCCGTGGTTCAACCACTCGTCGCGGCTTCACGAATCCACTCCGGTCGAGCTGCGCCGCAAGATCGTTGAGGCCCATCGCGATCTAATCACCGACGCGCGCATTGCTGATCTCGAAGCGCAGTTGGAACTGCTCGTCAAGAAATACTACGCGATGGAGCACCGAGACCTTCCAGAGGCGCGACGGCTTCTGCGTGAAGCTGAGCACGAGCTTGAGCAGTGGCGCGCTGCCGATGCCGCCAAAGCCGAAGGCACCCAGCCATGACCGCGCATCACCTCGCCAACGATGACATCGGCGCCGCCTGGATACAGATCGATGACGGATGGGAAGTCGTCTCCGTCGATGGCCTGCCTACCTCTCGCACCATCACCAGGGCGCCCAAGGGCTTCATCGCCTGGATCGGCTTCATGTCGCAGCACTGGAATTTCAACGGCGCGCTGATCGCCTGTGCAGACCATGTGCGGATGCATCGGGAAATGCAGGCAGAAGCCGAAGCGCGCAGCCAGCAGAACATCGCCTCGCTGCTTGAGATGACGCCGGCCGCAAAGGCGCGCGCAATCGCCAGGCTCGAAGCCGAGCGCGACCTTCTCGACTACGCCCCGGCGCACATGGACGCCGTGACCCGCAAGGCGCGGATCGATCGCCAGATCGCAGGGCTGAGGGGAGTGTGATGGAAGAACCGATCACGAAATTCTGGATGGTGTGGTGCCAGTCTCGCGGTGGCCCAATCTATAAGCACGGGTCAAAGGCAGCGGCGCGTGCCGAGGCCGAACGCCTTAGCCGGAAGAACCCAGGGCAAGCTTTCATCGTCCTTGCTGCCGTCGATGCGGTCATCAGCCCAATCAAGCCGCCTGAGACGGTGAAACTAGCCAAACCGAAAAACCAAGACACGGCCAAGGTCGAAGACGATGGCATTCCCTTCTGACCACATCACGGACATGTACGAGCAGGCAACTGCGCTGGCGGACGTGCCGAGCCGCGAACTCTGGCAGCCCGACCGTCACGAGCAGATGGCCGCCATCGAGATCCTACTTGCCTCATCAATCCCGACCGAACTTCGCCGGCTTCTCCGCGAGCGTGAGTTAGCTCTTGCCACACGAAAGGACGCAGCATGAACACGACCACGAAAACCATCGACGCGGACACCGACGGCATACAGTCCATCGGCCAGGTCACCACGGCAGTTGTCGAGCAGACCGGGCGGGCGATGGCGGCACGACAGGCACCGGGTTCCGTCACGCCCATGGACATGATCGACCGGGCGCTGTCCAGCAATGCCACGCCGGAGACGCTGGAACGGCTTCTAGCGCTTCAAGAGCGCTGGGAGGCGTCGCAGGCCCGCAAGGCGTTTGACGAAGCCATGTCGGCGGCTAAAGCCGAGATCCCGGTCATCAGCAAAAACCGCACGGTCGATTTCACGTCGAGCGCCGGCAGGACGCATTACCGGCACGAGGACCTGGCCGAGATCGCCCGCACGGTGAACCCGATCCTGGGCAAACACGGCCTGTCCTATCGCTTCCGCACAAGCTCTGCCGCGAATGAGCCGATCAGCGTGACGTGCATCGTCTCGCACCGCATGGGCTATTTCGAGGAGAACACGCTTGTCGGTCCGCGCGATGAAAGCGGCAAGAAGAACGCCCTGCAGCAAGTCGGATCGACGTTGACCTATCTGCAACGGATGACGCTGAAGGCAGCGCTTGGACTTGCCGCGGCCGAGGATGACGACGCCCGCCGCTCCGGTGATGCCGAAGACGACGGCCCTATCACTGCCGAGCAGGCGAAGACCATTCGTGATCTGTGCGAGGAGACTGGCACCGACATTCCGAAGTTCTGTGAACTGATGAGGGTCGATTCCGTCCCCGAGCTTGCCGCGTCGCAATATGAGCGGGTGATCAAGTCGCTCGAGGCCAAGAAGCGTCGGGTGGCGTGATGATCGAGCAAGGCAGCATTGAATGGTTCGCGGAGCGCTGCGGCAAGGTGACGGCATCGCGCGTTGCCGATGTCATCGCCCGCACCAAGACCGGATGGGGAGCCAGCCGCGCCAACTACATGGCACAGCTCGTTGCCGAGCGCCTGACTGGAAATGTGGCCGAGAGCTTCACCAATGCAGCGATGCAGTGGGGCACCGACATGGAGCCGGAGGCGCGCAAGACCTATGAGTTCTTCACGAACAACACGGTCGAGCCGGCAAGTTTCGTGCCGCACCGCTCGATCGCAGATACAGGGGCCAGCCCCGACGGATACGTGGGCGCTGACGGGCTTGTCGAGATCAAGTGCCCAAACACCGCAACCCACATCGAAACGCTCCTGGCGGGCTCCGTAGCCGGCAAGTACGTCACGCAAATCCAGTGGCAACTTGCCTGCACCGGGCGGGCCTGGTGCGACTTCGTTTCCTTCGACCCTCGTATGCCGGCGACGATGAGCACCTTCATCAAGCGAGTGCTGCGCGATGACGCGATGATTGCCTCGCTTGAGGCCGACGTCACAGACTTCCTCAATGAGCTTCGTCTGACGGTTCATCGCCTCCGCTCTAAGTACGAGCCGGAATCAGTCGAGCCTGGCGAACTCTTGGCGATGGCGGGCTGATCATGTCGCGCGCGCTCATCGTATTGGATACCGAATTCCAGCGCCGCAAGGCCGCTGATTGGGCTTGGTCGCTAAAGCATGGAACGCGCGTCGAGTTCAAGGCGCCGAAGCGGACGGACGACCAGAACTCGCTCATGTGGGTGTTGCTGACCAAGATCTCCGTGTCGCTGAAGTGGCACGGCCGACATCTGACGCCCGATGACTGGAAACTGCAGTTCCTTGATGCGCTCCGCCGCGCCAAGAACGAAGAACTTCGGATCGTTCCCAACATCGACAACACCGGCTTCGTCAATCTGAGCACGTCCTCATCGGATCTTTCGAAAGAGGAAATGTCGGACCTGATCGAGCTCATCTACAAGTTCGGCGCCGAGCATGGCGTTGAGCTTGGCGAACAAGAACCCCAATCCGGCGCCACCACGTCGGAAGGCAGCGACGGCGATGCCCCCCGTCCCAACACCCCCGACGTCGCTGCCGCCCCTATCGAACCCGCTGAAGCGGCGGACCAGGAGGCCGGCGCCATTGAAGCGGATCATGGTGATGCCGCGGCGCCGGCCTACGATCTGCGCGCCAAGAAGCTCGAGTGCATCGATAAGTTCCTGCACGCCGCGACCGACCCTACCCTTCCGAATGCCAAGGATCGTCAGGGCACCATCGTGTTCGCGAAAGATGCCTGGAAGCTCTCGCTCCCGACCCATCTGGATTTCGTCAAAGCCTGCACGGACACGGCAAACAAGGTTTTGAAGGGTGAACTGCGGGCTGCTGCGGCGCGGCGATACCTCGAAGGGTTGCTCTGATGTCGCGCCGCGAGTTCACCCGAAACCAGCGAGAGCAGATCGTCGAGCGCGCCAAGATCGACGGCGTGATCCGGTGCGAGAAATGTCGCCTGGCCCTGAAGCTGGGCGATTTCGAGATCGATCACATCATTCCTGAGGCGCTTCGCCCAGAGGTCGACAAGCAGAAGAAAATCACGATCGCCGAAGGCCAGTTGCTCGGCAAAGGCTGCTGCCACCGCGGCAAGGGCGGCAAGACGAACAAGGATGTCGCGAAGATCGCCAAGGCCAAGCGGCAATACGACCGCGCCAACGGCATGAAAATGCGGTCGAAGGTGAAAATCCCCTCCCGCCCGAAAGAACCCCGCGCGGCTCTCACCAAGAGCCTGCCGCCGAAGGCCATGTTCATTGAAATCCCATCCGCAAAGACGCGAGGTAACGATGGAAACCGCTACTGAGACTGAGCCGCTCGACGACGGCTTCGAATGGGCGATCGTCGAGATATTCGGCCATCGCCGTCATGCCGGTCGGGCGCGCGAGGAAGAACGCTTCGGCGCCAAGATGCTGCGCATCGACGTCCCGTCGATCGCGATAATTCAGGCTGAGGGCAAGCCGGCAGAGGTCGGCGGCGTCGAATCCTGGACCACGCATTGGTACGGCGGTGCGTCCCTGTTCAGCTTCACGCTCACCGACGAAGCCAGCGTCATGCGCATCAACCGGCCGTATGTGCCCGCGCAGCGCTACATCGCGCCGCCTGATCGGCCCGACGGTGCGGATGACGACAGGGAGGAATTCTTCACCGACGACGGGAGGCCGTACTGATGGCCAGCCTCCGCGAAGCCAAGAAAGACGAGGTCCTTGCCGCGCTGAGTGACCATGAGGTCACGACCGCCGACAAGTTGGCCAGCCGCGTCGGCGTCTGCGAACGAACGATTTATCGCTACATCGGCCAGCTGCGCGCCGCCGGCGCCCCCATCCTGTCAGAGGCCGGCATCGGCTACTTGCTGCGCCGCCGGCCGGAAGATTTCAACCACAGGAAACAAGCAATATGAACGACGAATTCCACATATTCGCCAAGGCGATTGAAGGGCGCTTTCGCGCCATGGGCACCGACGAACTCTATGTCGTCGACGGCGCCGACCTCTTCGACGTCTACCTTGCCGCGTTCCCCGCCGGCACCAATCCGATTTTTCGCGCGCGCACCGAGCATGATTGCTCGTGCTGCAAGAACTTCATTCGCAATATCGGGCATGTCGTGTCGCTGAAGGGCGGCAGCATTTCCACGGTCTGGGATGTGGCCGATCTTCCTGCGCCATACGATGTCGTCGCACAGGCGCTCGATCAGCACGTTCGATCACTGCCGATCACGAGCATTTTCCGCACCAAGGAAGGCAAGTTCGGCGCGCAGCACACGCTTGAAATGAAGGACGGCGCGAACGCGCCCCGGAAATGGCACCATTTCTTCTGTGATGTGCCCGGGCGCAACTGGTCGAACACGCCCGAAGCTGCGCGCGGCGAGGTCACTACGGCCGTTGGCGTGTTCCGCCGTGGCCTTGAGGAATTGACCGCGGATGCGATCGAAACCGTTCTCGACCTGATCAACGAGAATGGGCTCTACCGCGGTGCTGAATTCAAGCGCGCCGTCACCGAGTTTCGCGACCTGCATCAGGCATATCCTCGCGGCGGCGCTCAGGCGGCCAAGGATATCTTCCTTTGGAGCAATATCGGCAACCGCTCCGCCCTGTTCCGTAACACTGTGATTGGCACGCTTGTTGTCGACCTGTCGGCCGGCGAGGATCTCGACCGCGCCGTGCGGTCCTTCGAAACCAAGGTGGCGCCGATGAATTACAAGCGGCCGACCGCCTTGATCACCCCGAAGATGATCGATGCCGCGCTCGCCTCGCTGAAGGACCTCGGCCTTGAGACTGCGGTCGAGCGCCGCCTCGCCCGTCTTTCCGACGTGTCGGTCAACAATGTTCTGTTCGTCGACAATTCGGTGAAGGGCAAGATGAGGGACGGCTTGGCTGGTTTGCTCATGGAGAGCGTCAAGCCGCAGCCGATCGACATCAGGGGCGCCGAGCTCATTTCGATGGACGATTTCCTTTCGCGCATCGTTCCGCAGGCTTCGAGCATCGACCTGAAGCTGGAAGCGAAGCACCTTGCCAACTTCATGAGCCTGACCGCGCCTGTCCACGCAGACGCCGGCAACCTGTTCAAATGGGATAACTGCTTCGCCTGGTCCTACGATGGCGATGCTGCAGATTCCATAAAGCAGCGCGTCAAGCGAGCCGGCGGCAATGTGAACGCTCGCCTACGCGTCTCGCTCGGATGGTTCAATACGGACGATCTCGACCTTCATGTGCTGGAACCGACCGGCAACCACATTTTCTATGCCAACAAAAGCGGCAAGCTCGACGTGGACATGAACGTCAGCAACGCCGTGCGCGATGCCGTCGAGAATGTCTGCTGGGTTGGCCGTCTTGCCGACGGCGAATATCGGGTCTGGGTCAACAACTTCACCAAGCGCGAAACTGTCGATGTCGGCTTCGAACTCGAGGTCGAGTATGCCGGCAGGATCCTGCAATATGCCTATCCGAAGGCGGTTCCGGCGCGCGGCGACGTTGGGGCGCTGGTTTTGAAGGTGAGCGGCGGCGGCGAGCGCGTCGACATCGTCGCCTCTCCTGACCTCGTAGCCGGGTCACAATCGCAGGAAAAGTGGGGCGTCAAGACCGAGACGCTGGTTCCGGTCAACACGCTGATGGCGAGCCCCAACCATTGGGACGGCCAGGAGATCGGCAACAAGCACTGGTTCTTCATCCTGAAGGACTGCATCAACCCACAGCCGGCGCGCGGCATCTACAACGAGTTCTTGAAAGGCTCGCTCGACCATCACCGGAAGGTCTTCGAAGTACTGGGCGCCAGGTCCAAGGCCCCGTCCGTGCCCGACCAGCTGTCAGGCGTCGGCTTCTCATCGACCCGTCACGACGAAGCGACCGTCGTGGTCAAGGGCGAGCGCCTCCACAATGCTTTCCACATCACCTTCTGATCAAACCAACGGAGAAACTGGTAATGAGCATTTTTGAAATCGCGTCCCGCAAGAAATTCCGCTTTCCGTCCGTGAAGGGCGATCTCACGGCTGAGCAGCTTTGGGACCTGCCTCTGATCATCTCGTCGCCGACGCGCGACGTGAAGGCTGATCTCGACACCATCGCACGCGGCATCAACGTCGAGCTCAAGAGCGTGACCGAGGAATCCTTCGTGGCCGTCAAGCCCGATCCTCGCAAAGGCGACCTTGAGACCAAGCTCGACATCGTCAAGCACATCATCGCGGTGAAGGTGAAGGCGGCCGAGGATGCGAAGTCGGCGGCGGTCCGTTCCGAACAGCGCCGCAAGCTGGTCGATGCCCTCGCCTCGAAGGATGAACAGGCGCTTCAGACCATGTCGCGCGAGGACATCCTCAAGGAACTCGAGAAGATCGACGGCAATCGCTGATCGATCAGCGAGCGCGGCGGCAATGTCGTCGCGCTTCCCACCATAAACCTCCAACACCGCTGGACGCATCCATGACTGAGACACCCAAGATACAGCTTTTCCTCGACTGCGACGGCGTTCTGGCCGATTTCGACACCGCCTTTGAAGCGCAGTTCGGCCATCCGCCGCGCGTTTTCGAAGAGCACAACGGCACCTCCACGTTCTGGCGGAATATCCGGGAGGAAGCGAAGGACTTTTACCGTCACCTGCCGCTGATGCCGGACGCCCGCCAGCTCTACGAGTCTGTCGCCCATCTTCGGCCGATTATCCTCACCGGTTGCCCGCAGGGCGGCTGGGCCGAGGCGCAGAAGATCGCATGGGCCGCGGAGCATTTCCCCGGCGTTCCGATGATCACCTGCATGTCGAAGGACAAGCGCGACTATTGCCGGCCGGGCGATATCCTGATCGACGACTGGCCGAAATACCGGGGTCTATGGGAGGACGCGGGCGGCAAATTCATCCTGCATACCGATGCCGAGAGCTCGATCGCCGCGCTTCGCTCGATGCTTGCGGCGCCGACGAGGGAGAAACGCACCGCCTTCGACATCCTGGACCCGTTCCACGGCCCCGTCATTCCCGGCCTTGAGCAATTCGAGACCGTATACGCGAAGGACCAGCCGCAATATCGACCGCTCCGCACCTTGCCGGGTCGCAGGGGGACGAGCGCCATCTCCCGGTTCGGTCTCACCGATAGCCAGCGCCAGGCCATAGCTGACGGCGCGGACATCTATCTGGAGTTGCTTCATTTCGGCGGACCGCTAGCGCCGAGCCTGCTTATGGTCTGCGAGCCTGCCGACACGGATAATTTCCGCGGCTGGTGGCGTGCCCAGACCGATGGCCCCTACACCGTGCGGAGGGCGTCATGAGCGAGGCGCATGGCTGGATCGTAGGAAGCGCCGGAGAGACGCGCTGGCGCTGCTGGACTGATCTCGGTCCCGAATGGACTGAGGACCGGGACAAGGCCACGCGCTACGCCCGGCGCGAAGATGCTGAAGCCGTTCATGCCGGCGACGAGGATGCGTGGGTTATCGTGCCATACGCCAACGGCGAGAGCCTTCAGGCGCGGGTTCAGCCGTGGATGATGGAATGTTTCGGTCCGGAGATCAGTGCGGACCGCGTCGAGCGCGGAGATAGGCTCGTCGAAGAGGTCTTCGAACTGCTCCAATCGGGCGGCTACGACCCGGCGCGCGTGCTGGCCTTACGCGACTATGTGTGGGGGCGCGAACCGGGCGAACCGTTCCAGGAAGCCGGCGGGGTCATGATCACACTGGCCGCCTACTGCCTCGCTCACGAAATCGACATGCACGAGGCCGGCGAAACCGAATTAGCGCGCATCTGGACAATGGTTGAGAAGATCCGGGCCAAGCAAGCCACGAAGCCAGTCGGATCGGCGTTGCCTGTGGCAGCGAAGGCGCTCCCCTGCGGGATTGAGCGGCCAACCTCCCTCGATTGCCCAAACATGAAGGAGGTCGGCGGCGGCATGGAGGGCGAGCGCTACCGCTGTGCCATCTGCGGCAAGGGCTACTATCTCGATTACGAGGAAATGAAATGAATTTCGTGGAGAGCCTGAAAACCGCACAGGCCGGGTTCGATGCCTGGGCCGCAAAGCCGCACAATGCCAAATGGTTCAAGCGGATCGACGGTACGCCTATCCCGAACGATCTCGTCGTCTGCATAGCCGAGGCCTTTTCCAAGGCCCTCGCCGCCCTTCCCGAAGTGCCGGTGGGGGTGAAGGCGCTTGAGTGGCGCGAAGGTGATGATACCGACGACAGCACGGCCATCGGCACGATCAATGCGCAGACGCCGTTCGGAAAGTATGTGTGCAGCAGCGACGGATGGTTTCTGTGGGCAAACGGCTCGCGTTGGGCGGAGGCCGCTAACCGTCTAGCTGCCAAAGCCGCAGCGCAGGCCGACTTCGAAGCCCGGATCAGGTCCGCCCTCCAATCCTCCCCGCCAGTTAAGGCAACGGCGGTGGATGGGGAGATGATGCGGCAGGCGCTCAAGGCTGTCTACGATGACATCTTGATTTATCACGATGCGACCGGTCGCGGCGAGGAGGTTCTTTCCAAGGAAACCCACGATCAATTGATCGCTGCTATCGCCGATAGGAGTGTCGAATGATCGACATCATCGGTTGGACGCTGGCCGTCTTTGAGATTGCCGGCTTCGTCTACGTCCTCGCACCAATTTTCATCCACCGACCGGAGGATTATGATGACTGGCGCTGAAGCAGTGAAAGCATTGGTGGACGCCGCTAACAGTTACATGCTGGCGGTCAAGCGCCTTGGTGAGCAGAGCGGATATAATTCGCTGACATTCTTCGAAGCGCCTATTTCCAAGATGCCGAATGACGCGCTCGGCATGGAGGCCATTCGCCGCTGGCAATCCCTCAACGATACCGGCAAAGCGCTTACTGCCGCCGTCGCCGCCCTCGCGTCCCAAAACGCTGTCGAGGGGGAAGCGGTTGCCTTCGTGCCAATCCACCCGAAGCACGGCCCGCTATGGATGGACGCATATCCTGCCGGGGAGGATGTAACGGCCAGACGATCCCCGAACTATGAGGTGATGGCGCTCTACGCCCGCCCCACTGTCGCCGATGCGGGGGTACGGGAGGCCGCCGAAGCGCTTGTGAATTTTGCATGGAGCGCCGTCGTTACCGACTGCACTGAGTCCGCTGACTATCTCAACGAGCTTGTCGATAACCTTCGCGCCTCCCTCTCCCTCGCAGCAAAGAGGGAGCAGACGCGATGAAACTGACGAAGCAAGAGCGCGTAATTCTCGACGTGATCGATTTCGACAGCTACCCCGTTCGAGGTCGCGAGACGTTCGCAAGTGATAGGCCGGACTATCCGTGGACTGTGGGTATTCGCTCAGCATTCGATGACTTGGTGTGCAAAGGGCTTATCGAGCCAGTGACGCAGTATCGCCTAACCGAAGCCGGCCGCGCCGCTCTTCAGGAGCGCACCAATGGCTGACCTGATCGAACGGCTGACGACGCCGCGCCGGCAATTGCATCGCTTCGGCAAGATGGTGGACAAGTCGCCTCCTGCTATCCAGCGTGAAGCCGCCGACGAAATCGCATCCCTCCGCACATCCCTCTCCCAAGAGCGTGAAGCGCGGGAGAAGGCGGAGAGCGAACGTGATGAACTTAGGTTGGTCGGCACCGAAAAGGAACTCCGTCGTGAACGTGATGATGCCCGCGCATCCCTTGCCGAGGCCAAGCGGTTGCTGAAGCCGTTCGCGGACAATGCGAGTGGCGGCGACGGAAGCGGTTTCCTCGAAGTACCCAATGAGCATCCGGCTCGCTTCCACGATATAGCGAATCCGTCGCATCCGACCCTAACAGAGGGCGACTTCCGCGCGGCCCGTGACTTCCTCTCACAGGAGCCGAACCATGAGCGCTGACCGCACACCTGAACAAATCATCGGCGACGATGGGATCATGCAGCTTGTCTTTGAGGGCTACGCCGTCGTTCCAGCCGACCGTATCGCCACCATGGAGAAGGCGCTGGTGGCGATCCGGGATGAAGCCGAGGTCCACACCAAGCTCAACCAAGAGCGGCTTTGCTGTAAATTTCAAGACATTGCGGCTCGCGCCCTCTCCTCATCGAAGCAGAAGGACGGCGAATGAGCGACGACCTGATCGAAGAACTGAACACCCGTCGGTTTGCCACGTGGATCGAGGCGCTCGATTGGTGCATGCGCGCCGCCAACGAAATCGCCGCCCTCCGCGCATCTCTGGCGGAGCGAGACAAGCGCATCGCGGACCTTGAGGCCGCTGGTTACGGAAAGCCAATCATGCGGCGCGTGGAGAGACCGCCTCTGACGATCTATGGCGATGCTGAGACCTCCATCGGATGGGGA
The DNA here is from genome assembly GCF_057784215.1 of Mesorhizobium sp. CNPSo 4661. Classification (NCBI taxonomy): domain Bacteria; kingdom Pseudomonadati; phylum Pseudomonadota; class Alphaproteobacteria; order Hyphomicrobiales; family Phyllobacteriaceae; genus Mesorhizobium; species Mesorhizobium sp. CNPSo 4661. Next base: position 66,384 of record NZ_JBWGIO010000016.1, read on the forward strand.
AACCCGGCTCCGGATGCATCCGCGCCTCGTGCACCAACCGATACGTTCACCATCAGGGTCTGCCCGATGCGAGATGCCACCTGCCCGCACGGCATGGCGTGTCCATACACCGACGGCTGGAATTGCAAGCCTGGCTGGAACTCGCCCCCCACCAACACAGGGGAGAAGCCGTCGTGAGCCGCGCGCTTCCGCTCAAGCAGAAACAGGTCACGGCGCTCGCCAAGGGCGCCGCCGCGGCCGGCTGCATTGCGGAAGTCAAGATAGGCGACGTGGTTATCCGACTTGTCCCCAAGGGTGATGCACAGACACAGGGGCGGATTGACGCCTACGAAATCGATGACCTCGATGCTGAATTGGCAGCATTCGAGGCGAAACATGGTGATGGTTGAGTTGAAGGGCCTGCACGTCGTCAAGGCCAAGGGCCGCACCTACTACTACGCTTGGCGTGGTGGGCCGGCAGTCAAGGGCGAACCGGGAACGCCAGCGTTCCAGGCCGCCTACAATGAGGCCGTGGCGAACCATAGAGCGCCTGACCAGAAGAAATTCAAATCGGCCGTGTACCTCTACAAAGCCAGCCAGGACTATCAGAAGTTGGCGGACAGCACGCGGCGCAACTGGTCGCGCTGGCTCGACAAAATCAACGATCACTTTGGTGATCTAAGCATCGCGCAGTTCGGCCGCTCAGAGAAGATAAGGCCGCTGATCATCAAATGGCGCGCTAAGTTCGCCGACAAGCCGCGCACTGCCGACTACGGCATGCAGGTGCTATCCCGCGTCCTCGCCTATTGCGTCGATCCGCTGGGCAAGATCCCGTCGAACCCGTGCGAAGGCATCCGGCAGGTCTATAGCGGCTCGCGCGCCGAGATCATCTGGACGGACACCGACATCGCGCACCTGAAAAAGACATGCTCGCCCGAGATCGCCCATGCCGTCGATCTGGCGGCGCACACCGGCCTGCGTCTCGGCGATCTGCTGCGCTTGTCCTGGTCGCACGTCGGCGAGGACGCCATCATCGTCAAGACCAGCAAGACCAAGAGCGAATCGATCATCCCGCTCTATGATGCCCTCCGCGACGTTCTGGCGCGCATTCCGCGCAAATCGCCCGTCATCCTGACGAACAGCAAGGATCGGCCATGGTCGGGCTTTGGTGCCTCCTACACGAAGGCGAAAGCCAAGGCATGGCCTGGCGGCATCGACCTGCACTTCCACGACCTGCGCGGAACGGCCGCGACAAAATTCTATCTGGCCGGTCTGAGCGAGCGCGAGATAGGCGAGATTATGGGTTGGGAGGAGGAGAGCGTGCGGAAGATCATCCGCCGCTATGTCGATCGCCAAGCCGCGATCAAGGACCGGATTCGCAAGCTCAATGAGGCCAGAAAGTGAACGCAGCCTGTAAAACTAGCTGTAAAACTGTCCTGTTTTCGCCTTTGTCTGATGGGCCGCAAGGCCTTGTGGCGCAAGGTGGAGCGGGTAGCGGGAATCGAACCCGCATATTCAGCTTGGAAGGCTGCTGCTCTACCACTGAGCTATACCCGCGCCTTACACTGAAGTACCGGATTCACCCGAAAAGCGCCATGCACTTTCGGTCCGAGACTTGTTCGTTCAGGGCTTCCGGGCCGGCAGTGGTGGAGAGGGTTGGATTCGAACCAACGTAGGCTAAGCCAACGGATTTACAGTCCGTCCCCTTTAACCACTCGGGCACCTCTCCAGTCTGCCGCCGGAGCCATGCAACGAGGCATTTTCACCAATCCGGAGCCCGAGTTAGATCTTCTCCGAAATCAGCGAAGCGCCTTATGGCGGCAAGGCCGGTGGGTGTCAACCGGCGCGGCGAGGGTTTTTCGAGGATGTCCGGCATTCATTTCCACAGCCCATATCCTTAGCCGGACGAGACGGCTATAGAGGCCGCCATGAGCGACGATAAAAGCAACAAGCCCGGCACACGCAAGGACACCCATTACGCCAAGCTTAGGCGTGCGCATCGCGATCAGAAGGCGGGCGGCGCGCCGGTATTCCGGCCGCGCCAGCCGGTGCCGCCGGGCGAAGCACCCACCGACGGACTGGTGCGGCTTTACGGCCTGCATACCGTGCGGGCCGCGCTCGACAATCCGCGCCGCAAGATCAGAAAGATGCTGGTGACCCGCAACGCCGCCGAGCGGCTGGCGATAACCGACCTTGCCGCCCTGCCCTTCAAGGCAGAACTGGTCGAGCCGAAGGACATCGACAGGATCACCGGATCGGACGCCGTGCATCAAGGCGTGCTGATCGAGGCCGAGCCGCTCAAGCCGAAGCGTCTCGACGCGCTCGGCGACACCAGGTTGGTTCTGGTGCTCGACCAGGTGACGGACCCGCACAATGTCGGCGCGATCCTGCGCTCCGCGGTCGCTTTCGGCGCCGGCGCGCTGATCACGACCGCCCGCCATAGTCCGCAGGAATCGGGTGTGCTGGCAAAATCCGCCTCGGGCGCGCTAGAACATATCGATCAGATCGAAGTGAAGAACCTCGCCGATGCGCTGGAGCAGTTGCACGAGGCCGGCTTCCAGACCATCGGGCTCGATTCCGAAGGGCAGGCGGAGCTCGAAAAAACCTTCGACGGCGATAAAATCGCGCTGGTGCTGGGCGCTGAAGGCAAGGGCCTGCGTCAGAAAACCCGCGAGACGGTAACCGCGCTGGCCCGCCTCGACATGCCCGGCGCGATCCACTCGCTCAACGTGTCGAATGCGGCGGCGGTGAGCCTCTACGCGGCAAACGCATTCCTGAAGCGCTGAGCCCAGATCCGTGCCTGGGCATCGAAGCGAAAACGGGTTCCAGCGATGACGCAGGAACCCGTTCTCTGACAGGAAAAGAGCAGGCGGCGTGGGAACGTTGAGCCGCCCTCTCCTGACCTAAGCTGCCTTGCCTTTGGTTTGCGCTGCCTCCCCACCTACCTCATGCGCCGCCATCCGCTCCAGCGCCCTGACCAGCGCCGAGTGGTCCTCCTTGCCGCCGCCATTGGCGGCGCAGGAATTGAACAGTTGCTGCGTGGTCGACGTGTTGGGCAGCGACACGCCAAGCGCCTTGGCGCCCTCAAGCGCCAGGTTAAGGTCCTTCTGGTGCAGTTCGATGCGGAAGCCCGGCGCGAAGGTGCGCTTGACCATGCGCTCGCCATGCACTTCGAGGATGCGCGAAGCTGCGAGCCCGCCCATCAGCGCCTGACGGACCTTGGCGGGGTCGGCGCCGGCCTTCGAGGCGAACACCAGCGCTTCGCCGACGGCTTCGATTGTCAGCGCCACGACGATCTGGTTGGCGACCTTGGTGGTCTGGCCGACGCCGTTCGGGCCGACCAGAGTGATGTTCTTGCCCATCTTCTCGAACACCGGCCTGGCGCGCTCGAAGGCCTTGTCCTCGCCGCCGACCATGATGGTGAGCGATGCTGCCTTGGCGCCGACCTCGCCGCCCGACACCGGCGCGTCGAGATAGTCGCAGCCGAGATCGTTGATTTTTTGGGCGAATTCCTTGGTCGCGATCGGCGAGATCGAGCTCATGTCGATGACGAGCTTGCCCTTGGACAGGCCAGCGGCGACGCCGTTCTCGCCGAACAGCACGTCGGCCACCTGCGGAGTATCCGGGACCATGGTGATGATGATGTCGGCGGCCTTGGCCACGGCGTCGTGGCCAGTGGTGGTCTTCAGGCCCTTGGCAATGAGATCGGCCGGCGGCTTCGAGCGGTGATCGCTGGCGATGACGTGATAGCCCGCGTCGAGAAGATGCCCCGCCATTGGCGCGCCCATGATGCCGAGGCCGATGAAACCGATGGTTTCCATTGATTTGCTCCGTCAGTATTTGTTGAGGCTGCGTTCCTTCGCGCCCCTCTCTGGCCTGCCGGCCATCTCCCCCTCTTGGGGGGGGGAGATTGGCAGCTTCGACGCCGGCTCTTAAGCTGCCGCACTCCCCCGCCCGGCGAATTCGCTGAACCAGCCCAACCCTGCCTCAGTGCCGGCTTTCGGCTTGTATTCGGCGCCGATCCAACCGGAATAGCCGAGACTGTCGATGTGGTCGTAGAGGAAGGGGTAATTGATCTCGCCCGTCCCCGGCTCGTGACGGCCGGGATTGTCCGCAAGCTGGATATGCGCGATGCGGGGCAGGTTCGCCTCGATGGTCCGGGCGAGATCCCCCTCCATGATCTGCATGTGGTAGATGTCATATTGCAGGAACACGTTCTTCGAGCCGATGCGGTCGATCAGCGCCAGCGCCTGGTCGGAATAATTCAGGAAGAAGCCGGGGATGTCGCGGGTGTTGATCGGCTCGATCAGCAGCCTGATGCCGGCCTGTTCCAGCTTCTCGGCCGCGAAGGCGAGATTGTCGGCAAAGACATTCTCCAGCACCACGCGGTCGGCACCCTGCGGCGCGATGCCGGCTAGGCAATTGATCTGCTCGCAGCCCAGCGCATGGGCGTAGGTGATCGCCTTGGCGACGCCCTGGCGGAATTCCGGCACGCGCTCCGGCAGCACGGCGATGCCGCGCTCGCCCTTCGCCCAGTCGCCGGCCGGCAGGTTGAAGAGAACCTGGCTGAGGCCGTTCTTCTTCAGGCGCGCGGCGACGACGTCAGGCGCATGGTCATAGGGGCCGATATATTCGACGCCCTTGAAGCCCGTGCGGGCGGCGGCATCGAAACGATCGAGGAAGTCGTGCTCGCCGAAGAGCATCGAAAGATTGGCTGAAAAACGCGGCATTTTTTTCTCCTTTTCCGCTCAGCTTAATCCAACATCACTATAGCTGTAGGAGCATCCTCATGGCTTTCGGCAAGATCTTCGAATTCCGTGATCTTGTCGATTTCCGTGCCCATGGAAATGTTGGTGACGCGCTCGAGGATGAATTCGAGGACGACCGGGACCTGGTGCTCCTTCATCAGCCGCTGCGCCTCCTTGAAGGCGCCGGCGAATTCCTCGGGCTTCCTCACGCGGACCGCCTTGCAGCCCATCGCCTCGGCGACCGCGACGTGATCGACGCCGTAGCCCGCCTCCGGGTCGCCTGCGCGGTTGACGTTCTCGAAGGCGAGGCTCACCTCGTAGTCCATCGAAAAACCACGCTGCGCCTGGCGGATCAGGCCGAGATAGGCGTTGTTCACCACGACGTGGATGTAAGGCAGCTTGTGCTGCGCGCCGACAGCCAGCTCCTCGATCATGAACTGGAAGTCGTAATCGCCGGAAAGCGCGACGATGTCGCGATCCGGATCGGCCGCGCGCACGCCGAGCGCCGCCGGCAGCGTCCAGCCGAGCGGGCCGGCCTGGCCGCAATTGATCCAGTTGCGCGGCTTGTAGACATGCAGGAACTGCGCGCCGGCGATCTGCGACAGGCCGATCGTGGTGACATAGGTGGTGTCGCGGGCAAAGGCCTTGTTCATCTCCTCATAGACGCGCTGCGGCTTAAGCGGCACCTGCTCGAAATGCGTCTTTCGCTTCATCGTCTTCTTGCGCTGCTGGCACTCCTTGGCCCAGCCCGACCAGTCGCGCAGCTTGCCGGCCGTGCGCCATTCGGTGGCGACGTCGAGCAGGATCTTCAGCGCCGCCCCCGCATCCGAGACGAGGCCGAGATCCGGCGCGAAGACGCGGCCGATCTGGGTGGGCTCGATGTCGACGTGGATGAACTTCTTGCCCTTGGTGTAGACATCGACCGAGCCGGTGTGGCGGTTGGCCCAGCGGTTGCCGATACCGAAGACGAAGTCGGATGCCAGCATCGTCGCATTGCCGTAGCGGTGCGAGGTCTGCAGGCCGCACATGCCGGCCATCAGCCGGTGGTCGTCGGGAATCGAGCCCCAGCCCATCAGCGTCGGGATGACCGGCACGCCGGTGACTTCGGCGAACTCGATCAAAAGGTCGGAAGCATCGGCGTTGATGATGCCGCCGCCGGCGACGATCAGCGGCTTTTCCGCTTCGTTGAGCATTGCGAGGGCCTTCTCGGCCTGGGCGCGCGTGATTGCCGGCTTGAAGGGAGCGAGCGGCTCGTAGGCGTCGATATCGAATTCGATCTCGGCGAGTTGCACGTCGAGCGGCAGGTCGACCAGCACCGGGCCCGGCCGCGAGGAGCGCATCAGATGGAACGCCTTCTGCAGCGTCATCGGCACCAGATAGGGCTCCATGACGGTGACGGCCCATTTGGCGACGGGTGCCGCGATCGAAGCGATGTCGACGGCCTGGAAATCTTCCTTGTTGAGGCGCGCGCGCGGCGCCTGCCCGGTGATGCAGAGGATCGGGATGGAGTCCGCTGAAGCCGAGTAGAGGCCGGTGATCATGTCGGTGCCGGCCGGACCGGAAGTGCCGATGCAGAGCCCGATATTGCCGGCTTTGGCCCGCGTATAGCCTTCGGCCATGTGCGAGGCGCCCTCGACATGGCGGGCGAGCACGTGGCGGATGGTGCCGCGGGCCTTCAGCGCCGAATAGAGCGGGTTGATCGCAGCACCGGGCACGCCGAAGGCATTGGTGATGCCTTCCTTTTCGAGAACGAGAACCGCTGCGTCGACAGCGCGCATCCTGGCCATGACAAGCCTCCATTTCGTTGGTTGGCTTGATAGTGACAGCGCGCTTTTGATTTTTCAATTTTTTCAGAATATTTTTTCATTTCTAGAAAACACCGATTACTACCTGATTTAATTTCATTTTTCGTTTTCCAGAAAACCCGCAGCGACAACCACTGAAAAACTTTTTCATTGCATCCAGCGTCAAATCGGCGAGAATGCCGCCCATGGAAACGACGGAAAAACGCCAGCGCGGCCGGCCGCGCGCCTTCAACGGTCCATCCGAAGCAGCGTCGGTGCAGTCGCTCGACCGGGCGCTGCGGATCCTCGCGATTGTCGCCGAGGCCAGCGGCCTGTCGCTCAGCGAAATCGCGGCGCAAAGCGGCATTGCCGCCTCCACCGCCTATCGCATGCTGACGACGCTGGAGAACCACGGCATGGTCGAATTCGACACAACCGACCAGCTCTGGTCGGTCGGCGTCGAGACCTACCGCATGGGCGCGGCCTTCCTGCGCCGGCGCAAGCTCGTCGACCGCGCCCGCATCGTCATGCAGGAGCTGATGGAAAAGACCGGCGAAACCGCCAATCTGGGTGTCGCCGAGGACGATTGCGTCGTCTTCGTCAGCCAGGTCGAGACACATCAGGCGATCCGCGCCTTCTTCCGGCCGGGCACGCGCAGCCCCTTCCATGCTTCCGGCATCGGCAAGGCGGTGCTGGCGCATCTCGAGCCGGAACGGGTCGCGGCCATCCTGCGCAAGGCAGGCCTGCAGCGCTACACCGACAAGACGCTCTCCGACATCTCGGCGCTGGCGCACGACCTTGCGACCATCAAGCGCCGCGGCTGGTCGGTCGACGACGAGGAACGCCACCCGGGCATGCGCTGCGTTGCCGCCGCCATCTTCAACGAATATGGCGAGCCGATCGGCGGCGTTTCGGTGTCCGGCCCGACGGTGCGGGTCACGCCCGAGCGGCTGGCCGAGATCGGTCCGCTGGTACGTGAAGCGGCGGTCGAGGTGACCAAGATGATCGGGGGCGTGAAAGCGTATTAGGACGCGCCCGGCAAGGCGCTCTTAGCCGATATGTCGAAGAAATCGAGCAGGATGGCCAGCCCAACGCCACAGGCCGCCAAGATGAGGCCGGCGATGAATATCCGACTGGCGCGGTCATGAATGCTTCGCTGGAGGGATTTGATGTCGAGCAGAATGGCAAGCGCCCGGATCTGCAGCGCAATACCGACCAAGATCGGCAGGACGGCAATCAGATGGTAGGTCTGCCAGGGGATCGGGTTGGCCGCCCAATGCGTGATGAAGCCTAGCGAAAACGCAAGCAGGATGCCGACGATGGTGATGGTGCCGTTGCGGAAAACCGGTTCGACCCGTTCTTCCTTGGGATCCTGCTGGTCCATGCCACCCTCCTTGGCGCCAAAGCCAGACTAATCGTTTGCAAAATCGCTGTACATCGCTGGTTGCTTGGCAGGAGCTCCAGGCGTTAGCCAGGCCGGACCGCCGGGCTTGAACGTCTTGCCGGAGCGTCGGGATGCATGCGAAAGGGCACCGATGCGGAAAACAGTTTACCTCCTATCCGCCGCTTCGCTTTGCGGATGCGTGGCGGCGGCACCGGCGCCGGTCGAGCCCATAGCTGGCCCCAGCGGCAACCCGCTGGTCGACCCCGTTCCGATCTCGTTGGCAATGGAAGAGATCATCACCGCCGGCGTCCGCCAGCATTTGAAAAACCCCATCTCCGCCAAATTTGGAACGATGCTTGCCGGCGAGCGCAGTTTGAACGGCCGCCACGAAATCGTGGTGTGCGGCTATGTGGACGACAAGGGCTCTCCCGGCGGCAACGAGCCTTTCATCGGCAAGATCTATCCCGATACCGGGAACAGCTTCGAACTCGTCGCGATAAACGACGCCTCGGTCAGCGGCGCCTGCAAGGCGGCGGGATTGGCGATGCCGGAGCTGAAGCCCAATTCCTAAGTCGGCGAGGCAGGAAAGTAGTCCGCTTCAAATCGACCCAATCAGGCTAGCGTCTAACGCTCAAACGCAAGAAAAGGGGCCGCGTGCAGCCCCTCTTTCCTGGCCCGCCTTCTCTTACAGATGGCAATAGTGCGGGTAGCCGTCATAGCCGATGTAGGTGTTCGAATCCGGATCGTAGCTGCCGTAGCGGGCCATGCAGCGGCGGACGTGCCAGGAACCCTCATAGCCGCCGTCTTCCTCGACATAGACGGTGCGGGGCTGCTGCTGGGCAAGCATGCTGCCGAGGACGAAGCCGCCGACGCCCGCGGCGATGCCGATGCCGAGTTCGCGGTTGTGATGGTTGTGAGCCGCCGAAGGCTGGACCGTGCCGACGAGCGAGCCGGCTGCGACGGTGGTGGCGATGAGGCCCGAAACGATGGTGCGCTTGAACATGACGATCTCCTTGATTTCGTTGGAGAGGCGAACCATCCGCCTCTTGAACATGGGTCGCGTCGACGCGCAAAAAGGTTCGAAGATTTTTTGATTTTTTCCGGAGCAGCCGGCGGCTGTTGCCGGTCGGCCATCGGCCAGGTTGCGTAATAAATGAAAAGGGCGGCCGAGGCCGCCCTTCGAAAGCAACAGGTTTAGGCGTCAAAGGATGATGACCACCCTGCCATGATGATGATGATGGAGATCGGTGGCGAAACGGCAAAAGGTTCGAGGGTTTCGAGGGAGTAGTCGGTAGTGAGTAGTTGGCTATCCTACTCACTACCGACTACTCCCTACTCACTCCCTTCACCCCATTCCCGTGACATGGCGCAGCCAGAAGGCCAGCACGATGAAGCCGACGAAGGTGGCGACGCCGGTCCAGTCGATATTGGCCTTCTTGAGATCGCTGACGGCCTTCACCAGCAGAAGCCAGGTTACGACGATGAGCGGCAGGATGATGACGAATCTGATCATGGCGGCACCCCGTTCGATGCGATTGCACCTGTATGAGATGTAGGAAGCGGCGCACGGATTTTCAGGATGCCGGCTCGGCTGCGGTCCATTAGCAACCCAAAACGGAGTTTTGTCTTTACTGGCGCACGAAATGTGCTACCGGAGCGCCGTGCCCTTGTAGCTCAGCTGGTAGAGCAGCGGTTTTGTAAACCGAAGGTCGCGGGTTCGATCCCTGCCGGGGGCACCATCCTGCGCCCGTTCGCCCCGAGAAAACTCTTGTTCCGGCGAGCGCAAATGACCCAGTCGATGCCGCGCGCCATTTTGGCGCAGAAGCGCAGCGGGGCTTCCCGCGAGTTTGACCCGTCAACAGAATCTTAGGCAAAACGGTGCAGTCTTGGCTGTCGGCGGTGCCGACGCTGGACCCAGATCATGCTCGGATATCTGCGCACTGGCGATTGGCTGACCCGGGAACGGGTCCGTATGATCTCCGTCACTTTGCTGACCTTTTACGTCCTGTTGATGGTCTTCCTATTTGCGACTTCGAACGGGCGCGTCGATCGTTTTGATCGTCCCTTGGGTACTGACTATTCGCAAGTCTGGACGGCGGGGCGCTTCGTGCTTGAAGGCCATCCGGAAGAACCCTTCGACAACGTGGCGCACCAACGTCGGCAGCAAGACTATTTCTCGCCGACGTCGGGCTTCTTTCACTGGGGCTATCCACCTTACTTCCTGGTCGTCGCGGCGGTCTTCGCCCTGCTCCCCTATGCCTTGTCGCTGCTGTTGTGGCAGGCATCGACCTTGCTGCTCTATCTGGTGGCGGTACGTCGCATTGCGCCCATCCAGGGCTGCCTGTTGGTGGCGGCGGCTTTTCCCGCGGTCTTCGTCAATATCGGTCATGGACACAACGGCTTCCTCAGTGCCGGCTTGATGGCTCTGGCATTGTTGGCGCTGGAGCGACGGCCGGTCGTGGCCGGGATCCTGTTCGGCTTGCTTGCCTACAAACCGCAGTTTGGTTTGCTCATTCCCATCGCGCTTCTGGCTGGTGGCTACTGGCGCGCGATCGTTGCCGCGGGCGCAACGATTGTCGCGATGACACTGGGAACGGCGTGGGCCTTCGGCTGGGAAACCTGGCGCGGTTTCTTCGACATGATGCATTTCTCGCGCGTCGTCATTTCCGAACAAGGCGCAACCGGCTAGTATAAGATTCAAACGGTTTTCTCAGCGGTGCGCATGTGGGGCGGCTCGATTCCGCTCGCTTATGGCGTGCAGGCTGTTTCCACCTTGGGCTGTGCCGCGATGGTCGCCTGGATGTGGTTCGCCCGCGTCGACCGGCGGCTGGCGGCGGCCGCCTTGATGACCGGCGCTCTTCTGTCGACACCCTATGCGCTGGATTACGACATGATGCTGCTCGGGCCGGCGCTGGCTTTCTTTATCGCCCATGGATTGGAAACAGGTTTTGCGCCTTGGGAGAAAACGATCCTTGCGGTGGTCTGGGCCACACCGTTGTTGGCCCGCGACCTGACCATGACGACTTTCATTCCTGTCGGACAGATCGCGATGATCGTCTTCATGGCAATGATCTTCCGCCGCACATGGCCGAACGCGAGACAGGACCTTGTCGCGACGACCGGTGTATTGCCGTCGATGCCACGCTGATCCTACTTTCGCCAAGGATTCGGCTTGTCCAGCTATACGGCCGGGCCGCTTCCGTCAGGGGCAAGGCATTTACACTCCAATCGCCGCCACCAGCACCCTGTTCTGCCTTCGGATCGCCGCGCGCAGCTCCGGTATCTTCGCCTCGTCGCGTTTCACGAACTCGATGAACATCATGTTCATGTTGTTGAAGATCAGCTCGCCTACCGCCGGGCCGTCGATGTCCGGGCGCACTAGGCCGATGTGCTGCAGGCGCGCGATCAGCGCGCTTATCTGCTCGGTCAGGTCTCGGTCGAGCGCGGTGTAGGCCTGGCCGAAGGGGCTGTCGGGCAATTGCGTCGAGATCGCCATCGCCTGGCGCCACATCTCCTTGCTGAGATAATTCAGCGAGTGCTCGATATAGATGCCGATCAGCGTGTCCAGCGCGTCGCCGACATTGGCCGGCGGGCTGGCGACCACCCCTCGCCCGGCATTCAGCACCTCGTTGACTTCCAGCGAGACGATGGCGCCGAGGATGTCGCCCTTGTTCTGGTAGTAATTGTAGATGGTGCCGATCGAGACTTCCGCTTGCGCGGCGATCGCCTCGATCTTGGCGCCTTCATAGCCGGCCTCGCGGAACAGCGCCGTCGCCGCATCGATGATGCGGCGGTGCCGGTCCGCCTTCTGTCGTTCGCGCAATCCGCTCATATCGGCCTCCCTGCCACAAAATCATAATTGACTCAATTTTAGAATTGGTTCAACTTTTCTTCCAACAAGCCAGCAAGGCAGGGAGAACACTCGATGACCATCAATGCCCGGACTCCGCTTTCCACCCTGAAGTCCAACCTCGCATCCGCCTGCGCGGCGGCCGCATTGCTGCTCGCGGCGGGCGGCGCCCAGGCTGCCGATCTCAACGCGCTGATCTGGTGCGACCATGCAGATCCGGCGCTGCTCGAACCTTTCGAGAAGGCCAACGACGTCAAGGTCAACGTCAAGGAATTCGAAGGCACGGGCGCAGGCCTCGCCATCGTCGAGCAGTCGCAGCCTGGTGACTGGGACGTGATGGTGATCGACAGCATCGACGTGCCGCGCGGCGTCGAGAAAGGCCTGTTCGAGCCGTTGCCCGAGGACAGGCTGCCCTTCGCCGACCTCTTCCCGGAAGTGAAGATGGACAAGTCCACAATCGTCGACGGCAAGCGCTACGGCATCACCGAGAAGTTCGGTTACAACACGATCGGCTTCAACAAGACCAAGGTCGATCCGGCCGACATGCAGTCGCTGGCCTCGCTCACCAGCGACAAATACAAGGGCAAGGTCGCGATCTACGACTATTACCTGCCGGTGATCGGCATGGCGGCGCTCGCGATAGGCAAGAAGACGGCCGACCTCACCGAGGCCGACCTGCCCGCTCTCAAGGCCGAACTCCTCAAGATGAAGGCCAACGCCAAGCTGGTCGGCGAGGTCACGGCCAGCCAGACCGCTCTGGCCACCGGCGAGGTCGACATACTGGTCGGCGGCGGCGAATGGGTGACGGCCGGTCTTGCCAAGGAAAACCCGGCGCTCGACTTCTCGATCCCGAAGGAAGGCGCGGTGTTGTGGTCGCAGTCGCTCGCCATGTTCAAGGATTCCAAGAACAAGGACATGGCGCTGAAATTCATCCAGTACATCATGAGCCCGGAGGGCCAGGCGCGGCTTGCCACCTCGTCCTGCTACTGGGGCATGCCAGCGAACAAAAAGGCAGCGCTGAGCGATGAGCAGAAGAAGATCCTGCGCTTCGACGAGCAGCCCGGCTTCCTCGCCCGCGCCCAAGCCTATCCGGCGCCGAATGCCGATCTCGACAAGAAGATGCAGGACATGTGGACCGAGATGCTGCAGGCGCAGTAAATCGGCCGATGGCGTTCGCGGGAAACAAGTCGCGTGCCCTGCCCTGGGCGCTGGTCACGCCGGCGCTGGCATGGACGTGTGCATTCTTCGTGCTGCCCTTCATCGCCATGGGGTTTTCCAGCCTCACGGCGCATGAAGGCGGCGGCTTCACTTTAGCCAATTACAGCCAGTTCTTCACCGACCCGTCCTATTGGCGGGCGATGGTCAACTCGCTGGAGGTCACGGCGATCGTCACCGTGGTTTCGATCCTGCTTGCCTATCCCTTTGCCTGGATCCTTGCCGAGATGGTGCCGGAACGCTGGCAGCGGCTGGCGCTGATGCTGGCCGTGCTGCCGTTCTGGACCTCCTATGTCGTACGCTCCTATTCCTGGCTGCTGGTGCTGGCGCAGAACGGCGTCATCAACCGGGCGCTGACCGGCGTCGGCCTGATCGGCGAGCCGCTGCAGCTCGCCAACACGCGTTTCGCCACCGTCACCGGCTTCGTGCACTTCTTCGTCATGCTTTTGACGCTGACCATCTTCGCCAACCTCAAGCAGCTCAGCCCGAGCTACCGCAAGGCTGCCGCCGATCTCGGCGCCGGGCCAGTGCGCACCTTCCTGCATGTCGTGCTGCCGCTGACTTTGCCCGGCATCATGGTCGGCGCCTTCCTCACTTTCGTGCTTTGCATCGGCGACTACATCACGCCGCAGATCCTGGGCGGCAACAACGAGCTGGTCATGCCTCAGCTCGTCATGATGCAGATCGGCCGCCGCGGCGATTTCCCGCTGGCCTCAGCGCTGTCGATCATCCTGATGGCCGTCGTCACCATCGCCTATCTCGCCTGCGCCCGCTGGCTGAAGATCGAGCGGGCCTGACCATGCGCGCCGCCGTCCGCCTCGCCGCCTGGGTCTATGCCATCGCCGTCTACGGTTTCATCTTCCTGCCGGTGGTCGTTCTGGTGCTGTTTTCGCTGCAGGCCACCTCCTTCCCGATCCCGCCCTTCACCGGTCCGTCCCTGCGCTGGTACCAGGCGGTGCTCTCCGATGCGCGGCTGACCTCGGCGCTGGTCAACTCGCTGCTGGTGGCGGTGCTCTCCTCGCTTGCTTCGGTCACGCTCGGCTTCCTCTCGGCCTGGGGCTTCGCGCGCTTCGTGCTGCCGGGCTCGGCCATCCTGCGCGGGCTGATCACGCTGCCGCTCACCGTCAGCTATCTGATCATTGGCATGGGCCTGCTGGTGCTGTTCAACTGGGCCGGCGTGCCGAAATCGCTGCTTGCGGCCGGCATCGGCCATGTCGTGATCAACCTGCCGCTCTGCTTCGCCATCATCTACAGCCAGATGGGCGATCACCAGATCAACATAGAGCGCGCCGCGCGCGACCTGGGCGCCGCCGAATGGAAGGTGCTTTTGATGATCACCGTGCCGGTGATGGCGCCGGCGATCTTCGCCGGTTTCTTCCTGTCGATGACGTTTTCCTGGGACGAGTTCGTCATCTCCTTCCTGCTCACCCGTTTCGAGACGACGCTGCCAGTGGAGATCTGGAACCTGCTGCGCTCCGGCCTCAACCCCAAGACCAATGCCGTCGGCTCGCTGGTCTTTGCCGTCTCCATCGTCCTGGTGGTGTTTTTCGAACTGACGCTGTTGCGGAGAAAGCCGGCATGAGCGCACCCTTGGTCGATATCCGCAGCGTCTCGCACCGCTTCGGCCAACTTCCGGTGCTGAAGAACGTTTCGCTGGCGATCGAACCAGGCAGCTACACGATCCTGCTTGGCCCCTCGGGCTCCGGCAAGACGACCCTGCTTTCGATCCTCGGCGGCTTCGTCAATCCAAGCGAAGGCAAGGTCTTCATTCGTGGCCAGGATTGCACGGCCGTGCCGCCGGCCAAGCGCCCGACGACGACCGTGTTCCAGGACTATGCGCTGTTTCCGCATATGAGCGTCGGCGGCAATGTCGGCTTCGGGCTGCGCATGCAGGGCGTCGATGGCGCGACGCGGGCGGCGAAGGCGCGCGATGCGCTGGCCCTCGTCGGACTGGCCACCGCCTTCGACAAGAAGCCGCATCAGCTTTCCGGTGGCCAGCGCCAGCGCGTGGCGCTCGCCCGCGCGCTGGTCATCGAGCCCGCGGTGCTTTTGCTCGACGAGCCGCTCGGCGCGCTGGATCTCAAGCTGCGGCGGCAGATGCAGGACGAGTTGAAGGCGATCCAGAAGCGCGTCGGCACCGCCTTCATCCATGTCACCCACGACCAGGAAGAAGCGATGGCGCTGGCCGACCATTACGTGGTGATGAATGACGGCCGCATCGAGGACGAGGGCCCGCCCGAGCGGGTCTATGCGCGGCCGGCAACGCGCTTTTCCGCCACCTTCATGGGTGAAAGCACCATCCTTGCCGGCACAGTGGCCGAGGCGAGGAACGGGATCGTCACGGCCTCGACGGCGGTGGGGTCGATTTCACTGCCCGGCGCTTCGCCTGCCGGCACCGCTCTCGCGCTCGCGATCCGGCCGGAGCATCTCGTTCTCGGCGACGCGAAAGGCGATGTCGCGCTGGGCATGGCCAAGGTGGGCGATGTCGTCTTCCAGGGCAGCTTCAAGCGCGTGCTCGCCATCTCGATGCAGGACCCGGCATTGCAGTTCATTGCCAAGGCTCCCGCTTCCGCCACCGTCCAGGCAGGCGACACGGTCCCGGTTTCATGCAACGCTCAAGACATCATCCTGCTGGCGGACTGATCCATGGGCATGCTTCCGGTCATCGGCGCTGCGGACTGGTACGAAACCATCCGCATGGGCGACGACATCACGCTCATCCACGAGCCCTGGATAAAGCCGTTCTTCCGCTGCAACATCTGGCATGTGCGCGGGCGCGACCGCGACCTGTTGTTCGACACCGGCCTCGGCCATTTCAGCCTGCGGCACCACGTGCCGCTGGTCAGCGAGCGCAGGCTCACCTGCGTCGCCAGCCACACGCATTTCGACCATATCGGCTGCCATCACGAATTCCCGGACCGCTGCGTGCATACCGCCGAAGCGCAAATCCTCGCCGATCCCCGCAACGAATGGACGGTCGCTGACCGTTACGCCAATGAGGAGATGTTCGATGGCGCGCCAGAAGGCTGGGATACGGCACGCTACCGCATCCTGCCCGCGCCGGCGGCCCGGCTGCTCGAGCACGGCGATGTCGTCGATCTCGGCGACCGCGCCTTCGAGGTCATCCACACACCGGGACATTCGCCCGGCGGCATCGCGCTTTATGAGAGGAAGACCGGCATCCTGCTGTCGGGCGACATCGTCTATGACGGGCCGCTGATCGACGACGTCTATCACTCCGATATCGAGGACTACGTCGGGACGCTGCTCGCCATGCGCGACCTCGACGTCTCGGTCGTACATGGCGGCCATTTTCCGAGCTTCGGCAAGGTGCGCTACCGGCAACTCATCGACGAGTATGTCGCGGGCAAACGCAAGGCCGGCTGCCACCTGCAGGGTGGCTGAGCGATCCGGGAAGCGAAGCTTACAGCGCCCTTTGCGGACAAGGTGTTCCCGTAGCGTCGCCGCAACGGGAAGCCGTTGGCTGCGGCCGCTGGCTCATCTCTTCCGAATGGCGCACCAATTCGGCGAACATGAGCGCGAAACTTCCCATCATCAGGAAGACTATGATCAGACGCGTTACCGGCAATAGACAGGTCTCTCGACTGGCCAGCCCCCGCCAACCCATCTCCTGTCGGCTAACATGAACGATCCGGCTTTACGAGTGTTTAAGCTTCGTCTTAACCATAGCAGCCATCACATTCATGTCGCGACTGTCACGAAGCGCGATTGCTGGGGTGTAACCCACCGGCCAGCGCCGCGCCCTTCACAGATATGGGCGGCGCATGCTACGCCGTCGCCGGCGCGGCCCTTCAGACGGTCGCCCTCCGGGAGCCATGAGCAAAGCCGCCAGCCGTTTCGCCTTCGTTTCTTCCGATACCGACGACGCCCGCGCCGCGCTGGAAAGCCTGTCGGCGCGCTACGGGCAGGTGCCAGTCGCGGAGGCCGAGATCATCATTGCGCTTGGCGGCGACGGCTTTCTCCTGCAGACGCTGCGCGACACGATGAGCACGGGCAAGAAGGTCTACGGCATGAACCGTGGCACCATCGGCTTCCTGATGAACGAATATCGCGCCGGCGGCCTCGAGGAGCGCATCGCCGCCGCGGTCGCCGAGACGATCCGCCCGCTGGAAATGGTCGCTGTGACACATGACGGCGAATCCGTTTCGGCGCCGGCCATCAACGAGGTGGCGCTGTGGCGCCAGTCCTACCAGACGGCGAAGATCCGTATCACCGTCGACGGACAGGTGCGGCTGGAGGAGCTGAATTGCGATGGCGTGATGATCGCCACGCCCGCCGGCTCCACCGCCTACAATCTGTCGGCGCATGGGCCGATCCTGCCGCTTGATGCGCCGCTCTTGGCGCTGACGCCAGTGAGCCCTTTCCGGCCGCGCCGCTGGCGCGGAGCGCTGCTGTCCAACAAAGCGACCATACGCTTCGACATCCTGGAAGCCGAAAAGCGCCCGGTGAATGCCGCGGCCG
Organism: Mesorhizobium sp. CNPSo 4661; assembly: GCF_057784215.1. Taxonomy (NCBI): domain Bacteria; kingdom Pseudomonadati; phylum Pseudomonadota; class Alphaproteobacteria; order Hyphomicrobiales; family Phyllobacteriaceae; genus Mesorhizobium; species Mesorhizobium sp. CNPSo 4661. Next base: position 83,826 of record NZ_JBWGIO010000016.1, read on the forward strand.
ACCACACCGAGGTCAAGGCGGTGGCCTCCATCACCGTGCGGGAATCGCCGACGGCGACGGCAACTTTGCTGTTCGATCCGAACCATTCATGGAACGAGCGTATCCTTGCCGAGCAGTTCCGCTACTGAGCCGGCGCGGCGATACTGTTTCGATTAAGCATCGCGATTAAGGTTACGTCTTCACAATCGCTGTATTTCCGTCCGTTTCTGTTGACAAATCGAGGACTTGCGCCTAACTGCAACACCGATCTTGCAGGCGCGCGGCGCCTGTCGCGGCTCCTGTGTCGCGATTTTCCCAACCAATAAAGACAACAAACACTTGTCCTCAGACACCACGATCGCTCAAGAAGCATTGACATTCTCGGACCTCGGCCTGTCGCCGAAGGTCCTCTCCGCAGTCACCGATGCCGGTTATACCCAGCCGACGCCGATCCAGGCCGGCGCCATCCCGCATGCGCTGCTCGGCAAGGACGTGCTGGGTATCGCCCAGACCGGCACCGGCAAGACCGCTTCCTTTGTGCTGCCGATGCTGACGCGCCTGGAAAAGGGCCGAGCGCGGGCCCGCATGCCGCGCACGCTGATCCTCGAACCGACCCGTGAGCTGGCCGCGCAGGTCGAGGAGAACTTCATCAAATACGGCAAGAACCATAAGCTCAACATCGCGCTTTTGATCGGCGGCGTCTCCTTCGACGAACAGGACAAGAAGCTCGAGCGTGGCGCCGACGTATTGATCGCAACGCCCGGCCGCTTGCTCGACCACCGCGAGCGCGGCAAGCTGTTGCTCAACGGCGTCGAGATCCTCGTCATCGACGAGGCCGACCGCATGCTCGACATGGGCTTCATCCCGGATATCGAACGCATCTGCGAGATGATCCCGTTCACGCGCCAGACTTTGTTCTTCTCGGCGACGATGCCGCCGGAGATCACCAAGCTCACCGAAAAATTCCTGCACGCGCCGGTTCGCGTCGAGGTTTCCAAGGCCGCATCCGCCGCAACCAACATCATCCAGCGGCTGGTCAAGTCGGGCTCAAAACCCTGGGACAAGCGCGAGACGCTGCGCAATCTCATGAAGGCCGAAGACGCCGAGCTGAAGAACGCCATCATCTTCTGCAACCGCAAGATCGAGGTGTCGGAGCTTTTCCGCTCGTTGCTGAAATATGATTTCGATGCGGGCGCGCTGCATGGCGACATGGATCAGCGGGCGCGCATGCAGATGCTCGCCAACTTCCGCGACGGCAAGTTGCGTTATCTGGTTGCGTCCGACGTCGCCGCGCGCGGCCTCGACATTCCCGATGTCAGCCACGTCTTCAACTACGACGTGCCGATCCACGCGGAGGATTATGTCCACCGCATCGGCCGCACCGGCCGCGCCGGCCGCTCCGGAAAATCCTTCACCATCGCGACGCGCTCGGACACGAAATACGTCGATGCCATCGAAAGGCTGATCGGCACCAAGATCGAGTGGCATGACGGCGACCTGTCGACCGTGACCGAAAGCGAGGGCGAGGAGCAGCCGCGGCGCGGCCGCGGCGCGCCGCGTCGGGCCGGCCGCAAGGACGAGGACCGCAAGGACGATCGCAAGGAACGCGGCGAGCGCAAGAAGGACCGTCACGCCAAGCGCGACGAGACGCCCGATGCGGCGCGCGAAGAGCAGCCTGTCGCCGAAGTGGCCGATATCGCCGAACGCCGCGCCCGCAAGGACGCGATTCGTTCCGACAACGAGCGCAAGGGTTCGGGCAACCATCACGAGCAGCGCGGCGACGCCCGTCCGCAGCGCGACCGCCCCGGCCGCCATCGTCAGGAAGAAGACGACGCAACCGTCGGCTTCGGCGACGACGTGCCGGCCTTCATGCGGATCGTCGCGAAGGTCTGAGTTCCGGACCGCTACGGCAGAATGAAACGGCCCCGATCGGGGCCGTTTCGTTTTTGTACCGTTTGCTCGCCCTGCCCTACATCGGCCCAGGCATCATCTTGGTCGGCTTCTCCAGCATCGGGAAGTCGGCCTTGTTGCATGTCACCTTCGGGTTCGTCGGGGTGAACATGCCGTTCGGATTGTCCCTGAACAGCCAGGCATGCAGGTCGTAGTGGACAAACTCCCTCGGGATGAGCGGGTAGTGTCCTTCCATCGGCCCCATGAATTTCTGGCCGAACAGCTTCGGAGCTTCCTTCACGTCCGGCGTCAACGGCACCAGCCATTCCACGCCGACCAGTTTCAGACCTTTCTTGGTTGGCTCGTAGATCAGGACATTGGGCTTCATCGGATCGAGCGGCTTGCCGATGCTCGGGACGTTGACGAAATGGATGCCCATCGCGCCCTTCGGATAGTACATGGCGCCGTCTATCTTCTCGCCGCTATAGTGGACGCAGCCGACCGTCGACAAATAGAGGTCGCGGACGGCTGCCGTGTAGTCTTCATACTTGGCCAGCGACTTCTTCAAGGCCTCGATGTCGGCCTTGTTGGCGTCCTCGGCCTGGGCCGTGGCGGCTCCAAGCCATGCGCCCAAAAGGCCAGTCAAAACAAGGACGCCGCAGCGCCCCAAACGAGCTGTTCTTGTCATGAATTCCTCCCAGATTCCCTTGATCTGGCCGTGCAAGACCGGGGCGGCAGATGTTGATTGCGCGGCCGATTGACCACCCCATCCCCTCTGGAACACGAAGATGGTAGTCCTTTCACCGGTTCTAGAAAAGTATCAATTAGAAAAAGCTAATGTCCTAAGACTTTCGACCCATCCCTGGCCCGAGCCAATAAAAAACGGCCCCATGCGGGGCCGTTTTTTATTGATGGACTTATGCTGCCGGCGCGGTTCGTCTTACGTGAGCGGCGACAGCTGGATTTCGACGCGCCGGTTCTGTTCGCGGCCAGCGGCCGTCGCGTTGGATGCGATCGGGCGCGTCTTGCCGAAGCCGGTGACTGCGAAGCGGCGCTGATCGACGCCCTGGCCGGACAGGTAATTGGCGACTGCAAGCGCGCGACGCTGCGACAGGTCGAAATTGTGCTGATCGCCGCCGGTCGAGTCGGTATGGCCGAAAACGTCCACCGTGGTCTGGCGGAACTTCTTCAGCACCAGCGCGACCGAATTCAGCACCGGATAGAAGCCCGGCTTCACCGCGTCCTGGTCGACGTTGAAGGTGATATCGGACGGCATGTTGAGGATAATCTGGTCGCCGCTGCGGGTAACGCTGACGCCGGTGCCCTGCAACTGACGGCGAAGCTCGGCCTCGTTCTGGTCCATCGTCGCGCCGATCGCGCCGCCGGCGAGCGCGCCGATGCCGGCGCCGATCAACGCGTTGCGGCGGTCATTGCCGCCGGCCAGCAGACCGAGGCTGGCGCCCGCCAGCGCGCCAAGGCCGGCACCGGCCGCCGTGTTGGAGACCTTCTGGTCGCCGGTATACGGATCGGTGGTGGTGCAGGCGCTCACCAGTAGAGCCGTCGCCACGGCGACGAGCACAGTCTTCTTCATGAGATTGGTCCCTCTCCAATTCACGGCCTTTCGGCCGTGCCAAATCAGCCCTTCCGCAGCCTTGTAGCATGAAATGCGGCGAAAAACGGAACGGGAGTGCGGCCTGCGAAGCTCGGCGGCCGTTCCCGCTTCGCGTCTACCACAGATTCTTGCCGTCGATGACCACCACCTCGACCTTATCCAGGTCGAAATCGTCGAACAGGCGCGAATTGACGCTGATCTTCGGGTTGTCGAAGTCCGGCTTTCCGGTCGACCAATCGGGCGTTTCGGTGAAGGTGCCACAGCCGCAAGTGGCGCAGAAACCGTGCTTTACGGTCTTCGAGCCCCAGCGATAGAAGGAGACATTCTCGGGCGGGCTCGTGAGCTTGAATTGCGACGGCACATAGTATGCCCATAACGACCCCCGCTTCGAGCAGAACGAGCATGTGCATTGCGTCACCGTCCGCGGCGCCTCGGCAACCTCGAAGGTTGTCGCCTTGCAGTGGCAGCTTCCCTTGATGGTCATCACCTCACCTCTCAATTGCCCGCCGCCACCCCGGATTCCACTGGCAGCAGGGCAACATAAAGAAGTGATCCTGACAACCGTCTGTCAGCAGCTTCGGCAGACATGCTGGCGCGCTCGAAGCCCTCTCGCGCCTCGCGTTTGGCTCGCGAGGTCTAGTAAGAGGGCGGCGGCACGAACAGGCAGATGGTCTTGCCGGCGTCGAGCCCTGCCTGATGCGCGCACCAGTGGTACTCGCCGTCGGGCGAATTCTTGACCCGCTTGTCGCTATAGGCCACCACCTCGCCCGTGCCTTTTATGACATAGCCTTCGGGCCGCTCGCTGATCGAAGACTGCGGCACCTCCTTGCAATCGAAGTTGGCACAGCAGGCAAAGGGATATTTCCAGCCTTGCGGCATCACCGCCGTGGCTTGGGCGTCGTGCGCGACGGCCGGCGGCGCCAGCACCGAGATAGCTCCAACAGCGAACAGGGAGAACAAAAGTCGGCCAGCCGGTCGAACGGCTTGGGCCGATCTTGATATGGCAGCAGACATCGAAACATTCCTTTCGAGCATCAAGCGTTTTCGCTTGCCCGTTCCCGGAACGTGTCTTCCCAGTGGCCGGATCGTCGGTCGCAGATATGCCGCATCCGGCCATAAATGCTTTTAACCCCAGCACGAAAGCTGGGCTGATTCCTCGACTGGCGCAAGCAACCGCTTGCAACGGCGATGCGACAATTCCCGCCAGCCTCTGCCATTCAGAAACGTGCGCCGGCTTGGTTAACGACCGGTTAGCCGCACGGAACCGGTGCCGGACAACGGGATTCGGCTCAAGCTGGTTCCAGACGTTTCAGCCGGGAACATGCCCATCATACTGCGGCAGGTCGTCCGTGATTGTGAACCACTTCGCCTTCGACCCGACAAAGATGTGCGCGGTCGGCCGTATGGTCGGATCGTCGACCAGCGTGCCCATGGCGACATGCACATAGGCGCCGTCGCGGACCAACGAATAGATGAGCGAGCCGCATCGCCCGCAATGCGCGTCGTGGCCGCTCTCGTCGCCGAAGATCAGCAGCCTGTCATCGCCCGCGACGAGACGGAACTTTTCGCGCTCGATGCCGGCGAAGGGCTTGAACGCCGACCCGGTCGTGCGCCGGCAGTTCGAGCAATGGCAGTTCGCCGCGTAAACAAATTCGTCCGCAACCTCATAGTGGACTGCGCCGCAGAAGCATTTTCCCGCTAGTGTTCGAGACACCGGCTTCCTCCGCTCCCGCAACGCATATGCACTAGTCGAGGTCCGCCACCGCTTCGCCCGCGCCACCTTCGATGCGGTGCGACAGCGATGCTTCCATGAACTCGTCGAGATCGCCGTCGAGCACGCTCGACGGCGAAGTGCTCTCGACGCCGGTGCGCAGATCCTTCACCAACTGATAGGGCTGCAGCACATAGGAGCGGATCTGGTGGCCCCAGCCGATATCGCTCTTGGAGGCCTCGGTCGCATTGGCGACCGCTTCGCGCTTCTTCAGCTCTTCCTCGTAGAGGCGCGAGCGCAGCATTTCCCAGGCCTTGGCCTTGTTCTTGTGCTGCGAACGCTCCGCCTGGCAGGCGACCGCGATGCCGGTGGCGATATGGGTGATGCGCACAGCCGAATCCGTGGTGTTGACGTGCTGCCCGCCCGAGCCGGATGAACGATAGGTATCGATGCGGACATCGGATTCCGAAACGTCGATCTCTATCTTGTCGTCGACGACAGGATAGACCCAGATACTGGAGAACGACGTGTGGCGGCGCGCATTGCTGTCATAGGGCGAAATACGCACCAGGCGATGGACGCCGGATTCCGTCTTCAGCCAGCCATAGGCGTTGTGACCCTTGATCAGCACGGTGGCGGACTTGATGCCCGCTTCTTCGCCGTCATGGACTTCCAGCACCTCGACCTTGAAGCGGCGGCGCTCGGCCCAGCGCGTGTACATGCGCAGGAGCATCGAGGCCCAGTCCTGGCTCTCGGTGCCACCGGCGCCGGCATGGATTTCGAGATAGGTGTCGTTGGCGTCGGCCTCGCCCGAGAGCAGCGTCTCGACCTGGCGGGCCTTCGCCTCGCCCTGCATCGAACGCAACGCCGCCTCCGCTTCGGCGACGATGCCGTCGTCGCCCTCTTCCTCGCCGAGCTCGATCAGGCCGATATTGTCTTCCAGAGCCTGGGTCATCCCCTTGACGGCGGCGATGCCGTCCTCAAGCTCCTGGCGCTCGCGCATCAGCTTCTGCGCTTCGATCGGATCATTCCAGAGACTGGAATCCTCTGCGCGCGAATTCAGGTATTCAAGCCGCTTTACAGCCTGATCCCAGTCAAAGATGCCTCCTCAGCAGGGTTATCGCCTGCCTGATCTCGTCGACAATGTTGAGCGTTTCCGCGCGCATGGCTCTTCGTCCGGTCCTGTTCTTTTCGGTTTTTTGGAATAGGCGCGATACATAGGCACGGCATCGCCGCCTGTAAAGCGAAATGGGCCGGCGGCGGGCCGACCCATTCGAGAAGCATTTCGACGTCAGTAAAGCCCGCCGCCGCCGTCCTGGATGGCCTGGTTGGCCTGCGGCGACAGCGCCCCGCCCGAGCCGTTCGAGCCATCGGCGCCCATGCCGATCACCCAGTAGCTGTCGGCCGGGCCGGTGCCGGGCTTGAACGCTTCAACGATGGTGTTGGGATCGCCTTCGGCGGCGCGCATGCCGGTCTTCCGGTTGATGGCGATGAGCTTCATGCCGTCCGGAACCTGGAAGTCAGTGTTCGGCTTGCCGTCAAGCGCCACGCGCATGAAATCCTTGAAGATCGGGGCGGCGAGACCGCCACCCGTGGCGCCCTTGCCGAGGCCGCGCGGCGTGTCGTAGCCCATGTAGAGACCGACGACGAGGTTTGGCGTGAAGCCGATGAACCAGGCGTCCTTCTCGTCATTGGTCGTGCCGGTCTTGCCGGCGATGTGACGACCAAGCTCGCCGATGGTGGCGCCGGTACCGCGCTGCACGACGCCCTCCATCATCGAGGTGATCTGGTAGGCGGTCATCGGGTCGAGCACCTGCTCGGAGTTGTCGACCAGCTCCGGCTCGGGCTGGTTCTTCCATTCGGCGGCGTTGCAGCCCTCGCAGCCGCGCTCGTCCTGTTTGAACACCGTCTTGCCGTAGCGGTCCTGGATGCGGTCGATCAGCGACGGTTTGATCGACTTGCCGCCATTGGCCATGATCGAATAGGCCGAAACCATGCGCATGACGGTCGTTTCGCCGGAACCCAGCGCCATCGGCAGATAGGGCGCCAGATGATCGTAGACGCCGAAGCGCTCGGCATATTCCACGACCAGCTTCATGCCCATGTCGTTGGCGAGTCGCACGGTCATCAGGTTTCGCGACTTCTCGATACCGGAGCGCAAGGTTGCCGGCCCCGCGACCGTGCCGTCATAATTCTTCGGCGTCCAGGTGGTGTTGCCGCTCTGGATGGTGATCGGGCCGTCCATGATCACCGAGGCCGGCGTGTAGCCGTTGTCGAGCGCCGCCGAATAGACGATCGGCTTGAACGAGGAACCGGGCTGGCGCATCGCCTGGGTGGCGCGGTTGAATTCCGACTGCGCGTAGGAGAAGCCGCCGACCATGGCGAGCACGCGGCCGGTGTGCGGATCCATGGCGACAAGGCCGCCCTCGACCTCCGGCACCTGGCGCAGCATGTAGGTATTGTCGGAGCCGTCATTCTTCTGCACGAAGATCACGTCGCCGGGTTCCAGCACTTCCGCCGGGGACTTCGCCCTGACGGACTTGCCGTTGACGAAGTGGCGCATGGCGAAGCCCATGTCTTCCTTGCTGACGGTGCCCTGGACGCGCTCCTTGACCAGATCGCCGGAAACCTGCCGCGTCGGCTGGATGCCGATGGTCAGGCCACTCGCCGAACTGTCGAGCACGACGGCCAGCGTCCATTCCGGAACATCCTCGAGACCCTTCACATTGCCGAGCGGCACGCCCCAGTCGCCGGAGACGTCGATATGCGTCACCGGTCCGCGATAGCCGCGCAGCATGTCGTATTTGAGCAGGCCGTTCTGCAACGACTTGCGGGCGATGAGCTGGACATTCGGATCGAGCGTCGTGCGCACCGACAGGCCGCCCTCGTAAAGCGCGTTCTCGCCATAGCGGGCGATAATCTGGCGGCGGACTTCCTCGGTGAAATACTCGCCGGCGAACAGATACGAGCCATTGCGGCGGGGCTTGACGCCGAGCGGCTCGGCCTTGGCCTTGTCGCCTTCCTCGCGGGTGACATAGCCATTCTCGACCATCTGGTCGATGACCCAATTGCGGCGCTCGATTGCGCGGTCGGCATGCTTGAAGGGATGGTAGTTGTTCGGGCCCTTCGGCAGCGAGGCGAGATAGGCGGCCTCCGCAACCGTCAACTCGTTGACCGACTTGTCGAAATAGGTGAGCGCGGCGCCGGCGACGCCATAGGCGCCGAAGCCGAAGAAGATTTCGTTGAGATAGAGCTCGAGGATGCGGTCCTTGGAATAGGCCTGCTCGATGCGGAAGGCCAGGATCATCTCCTTGATCTTGCGCTCATAGGTCTGGTCGGAGGTGAGCAGGAAGTTCTTCGCCACCTGCTGGGTGATGGTCGAGGCGCCGACCTGCCGCCGGCCGGAACCGAAATTCTGCAGGTTGACGATTATGGCGCGGCCGAGGCCGGTGATGTCGATGCCGGGATGGTTGTAGAAGTTCTTGTCCTCGGCCGACATGAAAGCAGCCTTGACGCGGTCCGGGATGGCCTGGATCGGCAGGTAGAGACGCCGCTCGCGCGCATATTCGGCCATCAGGGCGCCGTCGGAGGCATGGATGCGCGTCGTCACCGGCGGCTCATACTTGGCCAGAACCTCGTAGTCGGGCAGGTCCTTCGCCACATGGCTGATATAAATAGCGATACCAGCAGCCACCAGCAGCGCCAGCGTCGTGCCGACGCCAAAGAAATAGCCGATGAGACGAATCATGCCCGCTCCAGTCCGAGGTTCGGGATTTTCCTAAACGAAGCCGCCTGCCGCGCAAGCTTCCCGGAGCGGTCCCAATCCGCAATCAAAAACCCATGTCGCGACCATGTGGACAAAATACGGCAGCGCGAAATTTGAGGACTCGGTTGCCGAATAATAACGCCGGGTGTTGTCGTCATGCAACGCTGCTTGCGGTTGTAGACGTCCGACGGTTGTGGGCGGGTGCGGGTCAGCCGCCCGTCGCGGTTCCGGCCTTCGCGGCGGCAAACAGGGCGACCGCGTTGGTTATGCTTTGCGCCGCCTTGCCGCGCCAGTCGGCGTTGAGCAACTGCGCCTCATCCTTGACGTTGGAGAGGTAGCCGAGCTCGACCAGGACGGACGGCACGTCCGGGGCCTTGAGCACCCTGAAGCCGGCCGAGCGCTGCGGATTGTTGATAAGGCCGACGCTGGTCGACAACTGGCCGACCAGCGTGTGGGCGAAGCTCATCGAGAAACCATGCGTTTCACGGCGGATCAGGTCGATCAGGATGTCGGTGACTTCCTTGTTGTCGTCCTCGATCTTCATTCCGGCGAACTGGTCGGACAGGTTCTCGCGATCGGCGAGCGCCTGGGCTTCCGGATCGGAGGCCTTGTCCGAGAGCGTGTAGACCGTGGCGCCGCGAAGGCCTTTGACGGCGATCGTATCGGCATGGATGGAGATCAGGAGATCGGCCTCGTGCTGGCGCGCGATGCGCACGCGTTCGTCCAGCGCCAGGTACACGTCGTTGTCGCGTGTCATGAAGACATCGTATTTGCCGGCCGCGGCCAGCTTGTCGCGCAGCTCCTCGGCAAAAGCGAGCGTGACGTCCTTCTCGATCGTGCCGGCGGAGCTTTCTGCGCCGCCATCGACGCCGCCATGGCCGGGATCGATAACCACCGTGAAGCGATGGCCGGGCGCCGAGACCGGCCCGGTGCCGACCCGCTCGCCCTTTTCGGTCGAAACCGTCGAGCCGGTGGTCAGCGACTGATTGGCGAGAGCTTCGTCGAACTCCCGCTCGGAGGCGGCCGACATATCGATGGCGATGCGGTAGCCGCTGCCGTCGTCATTCTTGAGCACGTCGAGCTTGTCGACGACGAAAGGGCCCTTGCCGGTAAGGATCAGGCGCGAGCCATGTCCCTGATCGCCGTAGCGAACAGCCCGCACAAGGCCGCGCGGCTTCACATCCTTGGCGTCGACGGCGAATCGCGTGCGAGGCAGGTCGACGACCAGGCGATTGGGGCCGCGCAGCAGGAACCATTTGACGTCCGGCTCGCGGTCGAAATTCACGACGATGCGCATCTTCGTGGCGTCGCCGGCCATCTTGTAGCCGGTCGCGCCAAGCAGGTCGTCGGCATGCGCGCCGGCAGTGAGGCAGAACAACACAGCCAGCAGCAAGGCGGCCCAGGCCAGGCGCGGGAAATGCCCGCCGGCCCCACTCCTCTTGTCTGCGGCGCCCGCCGGTCCCATCTCTTATCCGTCGCTCCCGGTTTGACGCATTGCGCCCAACCTTCTTGCAAAGTGCCTGTCAGGCCACCAACCCGATTAACGATTGGTATTCAGAGAAGGTTAACCAAGCCTTTCAGAGAGCGCGACGAAAGACACCTTCCCCAGCGGAAGCGCTTTTTGCCGGCATCCGAAATCGGGGTTGCCTTCCATCCCGCCAAATCATAAAAGCGACGTTGGATCACTGCAATCCTGGAACCGCTCGCCTCAGCAGTTTCCTGCCACAGGTCGGATGCAAAGGCGGCTCCGTTACCCTTCCAGGCTCAGGTGGTCGCGACGAATTTCGCAAGCGTGCCCTCGTGGCGGGGGAATCGCTTGCGTGAGGAAAACGGCCGGGTTGCCCCCGCGCCGGCTCTTCGTGAGCAAACAAGCTGGTCCGGCTCAACCCGGGCTTTGGTTCAAAAGGTTCTGCTGGGTGCCGATGGCTTCAAGCGCAATCATGGAAAGGTCCGCATCAAACCGCGCCACAATGGCTGCGGGCGGCACCGCCATTGCGCTCAAGCGGCGGCCGGCGGACGTTCAATTATCCGGCATGCACACAGATACAGGCGCACAGCGGCGGGCATTGCCACGCCAGCTGCGGCCGTCGGCTGCCGGCAGGAAACAAAATAATGCCCAACAAGATGCTGATAGACGCCTCCCACCCGGAGGAAACACGCGTTGTTGTCGTTCGCGGTAACCGCATCGAAGAATTCGACTTTGAATCCCAGGACAAGAAGCAGCTCAAAGGAAACATCTACCTCGCCCGCGTAACGCGCGTCGAACCTTCCCTCCAGGCAGCCTTTGTCGAGTATGGCGGCAACCGTCACGGTTTTCTCGCCTTCAGCGAAATTCATCCCGATTATTACCAGATCCCGGTCGCCGACCGTCAGGCCCTGCTGCGCGCCGAGGCGCAGGAAGCCGAAGACGAAGACGACGAGGAGGCCGAGAACGGCGAAGAGCAGCAGGCGCGCGATCGCGGTGGCCGACGCAGCCGGCGGCGCGGCGGCAAGAACCGCGACCGCGGTGAGCACAAGCACGATGCCGAAGTCGCTGCTTCCCCGGAAAGCGGGGAAAGCCCGGCAGAGGCCATAGCGACCGAGGAAACCGCTGCCGAGGCTGTCGGAAGCGAGGATGCCGGCGGCGAGACCGACGATGTCCAAGCGGAAAACGCGGAAACGACCTCCGAGGCCGTCGGCGCCGCACTGGAAACGGCTGAAGAATCAGCCGACGACGATGATGGGAAGCCATCGGAAGGCGGCCCCACCTCGATCGCGGCTAACGTCGAAGCCGACGTGATTTCCGAAGCGGTCCCGCAGACGGACCAGCCCGAGCAGAGCGGCGAGGCCGCCGCCAGCGACAATGATCGCGGCATGCTGGAGGAGGTCTCGTCCTCGCATTCGGACGAGCACGAGGTCGAATCGGTCGGCGCCGAAGATGCGCTCGAGGAAATCCGCAACCGCCGCAAGCCGGTGCGACGCCAGTACAAGATCCAGGAAGTCATCAAGCGCCGCCAGATCCTTTTGGTGCAGGTGGTCAAGGAAGAGCGCGGCAACAAGGGCGCGGCGCTCACCACGTACCTCTCGCTTGCCGGCCGCTATTCGGTGCTGATGCCGAACACGGCGCGCGGCGGCGGCATATCGCGCAAGATCACCAACGCACAGGACCGCAAGCGCCTGAAGGAGGTCGTGGCCGATCTTGAAGTGCCGCAGGGCATGGGCGTCATCCTGCGCACCGCCGGCGAAAGCCGCACCAAGGCCGAAATCAAGCGCGACTACGAATACCTGATGCGGCTTTGGGAAAACGTCCGCAACCTGACGCTGCAGTCCTCGGCCCCTGCCCTGGTCTACGAGGAAGGCAGCCTGATCAAGCGCTCGGTGCGCGACCTGTACAACAAGGACATCGACGAAATCCTGGTTTCCGGCGAAGACGGCTACCGCGAGGCCAAGGACTTCATGCGCATGCTGATGCCGAGCCACGCCAAGGTGGTTCAGCCGTTCCGCGACACCACGCCGATCTTCGTGCGCAACGGCATCGAGGCGCAGCTCGACCGCATGCTGCAGCCGCAGGTGACGTTGAAGAGCGGCGGCTACATCATCATCAACCAGACAGAGGCGCTGGTTTCGATCGACGTCAACTCCGGCCGCTCCACCAAGGAGCATTCGATCGAGGAGACCGCGCTCCACACCAATCTGGAAGCGGCCGAGGAAGTCGCGCGGCAACTGAGGCTGCGCGACCTTGCCGGCCTCATCGTCATCGACTTCATCGACATGGAGGAGAACCGCAACAACCGCTCCGTCGAGAAGCGGCTGAAGGATCACCTCAAGAACGACCGCGCCCGTATCCAGGTCGGCCGCATCTCGCATTTCGGCCTGATGGAGATGTCGCGCCAGCGCATCCGCGCCAGCGTGCTGGAATCGACCATGAAGCCCTGCCCGCATTGCGGCGGCACCGGCCATGTGCGCTCCGACTCCTCCGTGGCGCTGATGGTGGTGCGGGCGATCGAGGAATTCCTGCTCAAGGATTCGCGCAGCCACATCATCGTGCGTACGCCCGCCGTGACCGCGCTTTATGTGCTCAACCACAAGCGCGCCAATCTGGTGGAGCTCGAAGCCCGCTTCGGCCTGACGATCACGATCGAGGCCGACGAGACGCTCGGCACCCAGCACTACGCGATCTTCCGCGGCGCCGTTGCCGAAAAGCCGGAAGGCTTTGTCGAGGTGCGCAGCCTGCCGGCCTATGTCGAGCCGGAAGAGCCCGAGGACGAGATCGTCATCGAGGAAGAGGAAGAAGAGGTTTCGGTGCAGGCCGAACAGCCGCGCCAGCCGCAGCAGCAGGGTCAGCACCAGCAGCGGTCCGAGGACGGCGATGGTCGCAGGCGCCGCAAGCGCCGCCGGCGGCGTGGCGGCAGGGATCGCGACCGTGAGCAGACCGGCGACGCTGTGGCACCGGCGGAAGCGGGCGAAGCAACCGACGATGCCACGGATGCGATCGAAGAAGCGGCTCAGGACGTGACCGCCGGCGATGAAGCCGCGGCGGCAACCGAGGACGGTTCGGCCAAGAAGCGGCGGCGCGGCAAGCGCGGCGGCAAGCGCAGCCGCCGCGAGGACGAGGCTTCGGAGGCGGTTGCCGGCGAGACTGTCGGCGACACCGAGGACGAAGTGGCGGAAAGCGAGGATGCCGCCGGCGAGCCGGTCGTGGCAGCCGCGCCCGAACAGCCTGCTGCTCCAGCGGCCGCCAATGATGACGCCGAGGTGGCCGAGAAGCCGAAGAAGCCCCGCCGTTCGCGAGCAAAGAAGGTGGCCGAGGAAACCGTGGCCGAGACGGTGTCGGAGCCTGTTGCCGAGGCCCAGGTCGCGCCCGTGGCCGCCCCGCCCGAGCCGGCGCCTGCCGCTCCAGCGGAGGCCGAGCCTGCCGCCAGTGCGCATCCGACGCGCCGCAAGCCGCAGTCGGTCGACGCGCCGGTTGTACCCGTCGTCTCCTCGAACGTGTCCGGCGAGGCCAAGGCCGAAGACAAACCGAAGCGCGCCGGCTGGTGGCAGCGCAAGGGTTTTTTCTAAACCTTTCAGGCTGTTAAGTTGATCTTTTAAAGGAATCCCGCGCCACTCTCGGCGCGGGATTTTTCATTTACGGCGCGAAGATCGACCAGTTCATCATCCGGGCAAGCTTCTCCAGCGCGATGGAGCCGAGCTTGGAGTTGCCGTTCTCGTTGAGGCCGGGCGACCAGACCGCCAGCGAAGCTACCCCAGGCACGATGCCGAGAATGCCGCCGCCGACACCGCTTTTGCCTGGTATGCCTACGCGGAAGGCGAAATCGCCGGAACCGTCATAGTGGCCGCAGGTCAGCATCAGGGCGCCGATGCGGCGCGCCCGCTCAGTCGACACGACCGAATGTCCGGTCGCCGGGTTCCGGCCGCCATTGGCGAGGAACCGGCCGGCCATGGCGAGCTGGCGGCAGCTCATGGCGATCGCGCAATGGTGGAAATAGACCCCCAGCGCCAGCTCCGGTTCGTGATGGAGATTGCCGAAGGATTTCATGTAGTTGGCCAGGGCGAAGTTGCGGTAGCCGGTGGCCCGCTCGGATGCCGCGACCTCACGATCGATGATGATCGTCTCGTCATCGGCAAGGAACTGGATGAAACGCAGGATCTCGCCGATCGCCTCGCGCGGCTGGTGGCCCGCGAGCAGGACGTCGGAGACGACGATGGCGCCGGCATTGATGAACGGATTGCGCGGAATGCCATTCTCATGCTCGAGCTGGACGATGGAGTTGAACGGGTTGCCGGACGGCTCGCGGCCGACGCGATGCCATAGCGCATCGCCGACCTTGCCCAGCGCCAGCGTGAGCGTGAAGACTTTCGACACGCTCTGGATCGAAAAGGGCTGATCGGCTTCGCCGGCAAGGATGACGCGGCCGTCATTGGTCACGGCGGCGATGCCGAATTTCTTCGGATCGACCTTGCCGAGCTGCGGGATGTAGGTGGCCACCGCGCCGCGATCGGTGCGCTCAGCCATCTCGGCGGCCACTTCGGCCAGTGCTTGCTCGAGTTCCGGCATGGCTTCTATTTCAACCAGCGTTCAATGCGCCCCAGCGCCTCGACCATGTCGTCATGGCTGCCGGCATAGGAAAAGCGCATGGTGCGATGGCCCTGCAGCGGGTCGAAATCACGGCCGGGCGTCGCCGCGACATGCGCCTCGGCCAGCATTTTGCGCGCGAAAGCCATGCTGTCATTGGTGTGGCGGGTGACATCGCAGAAGGCATAGAAGGCGCCATCCATCGGCGCGGCGAGCGCGAAGCCGAGTTCCGGCAGGCGCTTCATCAGGAGGTCACGGTTCCAGGCATAGCGCGCCTTCACCTTTTCCAGCTCCTGCGTCGCCTTGAACGCCTCGATCGCCGCGATCTGCGACAGTTCCGGCGGCGAGATATAGAGGCTCTGGGCGACACGCTCGACCGGCCGCACCAGCTCTTCCGGCAGCACCATCCAGCCGATGCGCCAGCCGGTCATGCAATAGTATTTCGAGAAGGAATTGACCACGGTCACGCCGGCGCCATGCGTCAGCGCGGTGACATCGGGCGCAGCGTAGGCCAGCCGGTGATAGATTTCGTCGGAGATCACGGCGATGCCAAGTTCCTCGGCCGTCTCCACCAGCGTCGCGAGTTCCTCCGCCGGGATCACCGCGCCGGTCGGATTGGCGGGGCTGGCAAACAGCACCCCCTTCAGCGGCTTCTCGCGATGCGTGGCCTTGAGATGCTCGGCATGCAGATAGGCATCCGCGCCGAGCTCGATCTCGACGATCTCGATGCCGAGCGCGGCCATGATGTTGCGGTAGGCCGGATAGCCGGGTGCGGCGATGGCGACACGGTCGCCCGGGTCGAACATCGCCAGGAAAGCGAGATTGAAGGCGGCCGATGAGCCGGTCGTGACGGCAATGCGCGACGGCGCGACGTCGATCCCGTAATGCTCGCCATAATGCGCCGCGATCGCCTTGCGCAGATCGGCGAGACCCAAGGCGTCGGTGTAGCCGATGCGGCCATGCCTGAGCGCCGCGGCCGCCGCCTCGCGGACGCCGACCGGCGCGGGATCCGACGGCTGGCCGACGGCCATCGACACCACAGGCACGCCGGTGGCCTTCAGCCGGTTGGCTTCGGCCAGGATGTCCATGGCGTGGAACGGCTCGACTTCCCCTCGGCGCGAAAGCGAAACGACCATTTGACCTCTTCCAACTGCCCTGCGACGAAATCCGAGGGGAAACCGTCGCGGATTTGCCCGTGAACCGCCCCGGTTCGAGGACGGCGCCGCACAAATGCCCGATTGATGTGGGGATCACAAGCGCGCAGGAAGTTACCGGCGCCGACTTTTCATCTTTCGCCCGCTCGTCTACCAGTGGACCTTATGTTGAGCCGACCCCGACCATCGATTGGCGAATCGACCTCCCTCAGCCGAACCGCGCGCGGCTTCGCGACCCTTATGCTGGCCGCCGCGGTTGCGGTCTCGAGCTCGGTCAGCGCCTTCGCGCAAGGCGTGCCGGTGGTGCGCGATGCCGAGATCGAGGCGCTGGTGCGCGACTATGCCCGGCCGATCTTCAAGGCCGCGGGGCTCGCCAATGACGGCATCGACATCGTTCTGGTCAACGACCAGAGTTTCAACGCCTTCGTCACCGGGCGGCGACTGTTCATCAACACCGGCGCGCTGGTGACTGCCGAAACGCCGAACGAGATCATCGGCGTCATCGCGCACGAGGCCGGCCATATTGCCGGCGGCCACCAGCAGAAATTGCGCGACCAGCTCGACCGCGCCAAGACCATGGCCATCATCGCCACCCTGCTTGGCGCCGGCGCCATGGTTGCCGGCGCCACCACCAACAGCCGTGGCCTTGCCGGCGCCGGCATGGGCGTCGCCGCGGGCGGCGGCGAGATGGCGCAGCGCTCGATCCTTGCCTATCAGCGCACCGAAGAGATCACCGCCGACCGTTCGGCGATCACCTATCTCAACGCCACCGGCCAGTCCGGCATGGGCATGCTGAAGACCTTCGGCCGCTTCCAGAGCGCGCTCTCGCTCGCCGGCACCCAGGTCGACCCCTACCGGATCAGCCATCCGATGCCGCAGGAGCGCATCGCCAACCTGGAAGTGCTCGTCAAGCAGAGCCCGTTCGTCAACGTTGTCGACCCGCCTGCCTTGCAGCAGCGGCACGACATGATGCGCATCAAGATCGCCGCCTATATGCAGGGCCAGGCGGCCGTCGCGCGGCTGATGCGCAAGAACCCGGCCAGCCTCGCCTCGCGCTATGGCGATGCGCAGCAGACCTATCTATTCGGCAATCCCGGCGCGGCGCTCACCAAGACGGCGGCGCTGATCAAGGAACAACCGAAGAACCCCTATTTCCAGGAATTGCGCGGCGATATCCTGATGAAGGCCAACAAACCGAAGGACGCGGCGGACGCCTATGCCAAGGCGGTCAGCCTCGATCCGGCGCGCTCCGGATTGCTGTTGGTCTCGCTCGGCCAGGCGCTAATGGCGGTGGGAACGCCCGATTCGATCCAGAAGGCGGTGACCCAGCTCAACAATGGGGTCGCGCGGGAAAGGGAGAATGCCGACGCTTACCGCTTTCTGGCGCAGGCTTATGGCGAACTCGGCGACATTCCGGCCGCCGATCTTGCCACCGCCGAGGGCCACTATTATGCGGGCGACTACAAAAACGCTAAGATCTTCGCCATGCGCGCTCAACAGAAATTGAAGCGCGGCGAACCCCGCTGGGTCCGCGCGCAGGATATTGTAAACTACACGCCATCGAACAAACTCAAATGAACCTCCCGGGCGTTGGCGGCGACCAAGGCGGACCGGAATGGGCAAAAGGAACGACGATATGAACAAGGCAATCCTGCTTGGCAGTGCTGGCGGTCTGGCGGTGGCGCTCGGCATGCTGGCCTTCGGCTTCGTGGCGGGAAACCCGCAAGCCGCGAGGGCCGACACCGTGCAAGTCGCCCAGGTTACGTCCTCCACCGACACCAAGGCCGCTGCCGACACCAAGATCGATCGCAAGGAGGTCGAAGGCATCATCCGCGATTATCTCTTGAAGAACCCGGAAGTTCTGCTCGAGGTGCAGGACGCGCTCGAGGCCAAGCAGAAGGAAGAGCAGCGGCTCGCGGCGCTCGGCGTGATCAAGAACTCCAAGGACGAGATCTTCAACTCCACCTTCGACGGCGTCGTCGGCAACCCGAAGGGCAAGGTCACGATCGTCGAGTTCTACGATTACAATTGCGGCTTCTGCAAACGCGCCATCGAGGACATGAAGGCATTGACCAAGTCCGACTCGGATCTGCGCTTCGTGCTTAAGGAGTTCCCGATCCTCAGCCCGGATTCGCAGAAGGCCAGCGTCGTCTCCATGGCGTTCCACCTGATGCATCCGGAGAAATACGGCGAGTTCCACACCGCGCTGCTCGGCGGCCAGGGCCGCGCCACCGAAGCGACCGCCATCAAGGTGGCGCTTTCGCTCGGCGCCGACGAGGCGACGCTGCGCGAGAAGATGAAGGACCCGCGCATCGCCGAAACGCTTTCGCGCACCTATGACCTTGCGACGAAACTGTCGATCACCGGCACGCCGTCCTATGTGGTTGGTAACGAGGTGATCTTCGGAGCGCTCGGCCAGCAGGTTCTGGCGGAAAAGATCGAAGAGGCCAAGAGCGCGCTGTAAGCGCGTGCGCGTGCAGAAGCCGGCCGTTGTGGACAGCGAAAGAACGCACTTGCGCTCTTTTCGCGGGCGGTTATGCCCATTATAGAGGCCCAGTGCGCCGGCTTGGGGTCGGCGCAGAACAAGGTCGGCATATTGAAAACGATTTTCGTCCTCAACGGTCCCAACCTCAATGCGCTCGGCAAGCGCGAGCCGGGGATTTATGGCGGCAAGACACTTGCGGCCATCGCAGAGGACTGCAAGGCGGCCGGCGCCGCGCTCGGGCTCGAGATCGATTTTCGCCAATCCAATCATGAGGGCGACCTGGTCGACTGGATCCAGGAAGCCGGCGAGAAGGCGGCAGGCATCGTCATCAATCCGGGCGCCTACAGCCACACGTCGATCGCCATTCACGACGCCATCCGCGCCGCAGCACCGCTGCCGGTCGCGGAAGTCCATCTTTCCAACATCCACGCGCGGGAGCCCTTCCGCCACGTCTCCATGGTCGCGCCGGTCGCTGTCGGCATGATCTGCGGGTTCGGGCCCCTCGGCTACACGCTCGCGCTGCAGGCACTGGCTGCTCGCCTGTGACCGGCCCCCAAACAGAAGGCTCGAAAATGTCGATAAAAAAGACCGGTGTTGACCAGCAGCTGATCCGCGATCTGGCGGGCATTCTGAACGACACCAACTTGACCGAGATCGAGGTCGAACTCGGCGACCTCAAGGTGCGCGTCTCGCGCCAGGCGCAGGCCGTGCATGCCGTCGCCGCGCCGCATAGCGCGGTTGCTCCTGTTGCCGCGGTGGCGGCTCAGCCCGCAACTGCAGCCGTTGCCGCCGACGTGTCCAAGAACGCGGTGCCCTCGCCGATGGTCGGCACCGCCTATCTGGCGCCCTCGCCCGACGCCAAGGCGTTCATCGAAGTCGGCCAGAAGGTCAAGGAAGGCCAGACGCTGCTCATCATCGAAGCGATGAAGACGATGAACCAGATACCCTCGCCGCGCGCCGGCACGGTGACGGCGATTCTCATCGAGGATGCCCAGCCGGTCGAATACGGCATGCCGCTGGTGGTTCTTGAGTAGGGCCGGGAACAGCCAGATGTTCCAGAAGATCCTCATCGCCAATCGCGGCGAAATCGCTCTGAGGGTGCTGCGCGCCTGCAAGGAGCTCGGCATCCAGACGGTGGTGGTCCACTCGACCGCGGATTCCGACGCCATGCATGTCCGGCTTGCCGACGAGAGCGTCTGCATCGGCCCGCCGCCCTCGCGCGAAAGCTATCTCAACATCCACCAGATCGTCGCCGCCTGCGAGATCACCGGCGCCGACGCCGTGCATCCTGGCTACGGCTTCCTGTCGGAGAATGCCAAGTTCGCCGACATTCTGGCCGCCCACAACATCACCTTCATCGGCCCCTCGGGTGACCATATCCGCATCATGGGCGACAAGATCGAGGCCAAGCGCACGGCAAAGCGGCTCGGCATTCCGGTCGTGCCGGGATCCGACGGCGCGATCAGCGACGACAAGGAAGCCAGGCGCGTCGCCGCCGAGATCGGCTATCCGGTGATCATTAAGGCTTCCGCCGGCGGCGGCGGCCGCGGCATGAAGGTGGCGCATACCGAAGCGGACCTCGAAGTCGCCCTGCAGACGGCCAAGTCGGAAGCGGGCGCGGCGTTCGGCGACGACGCCGTCTATATCGAGAAATATCTGGAGAAGCCGCGCCATATCGAGGTGCAGGTGTTCGGCGACGGCGCCGGCCGCGGCGTGCATTTCGGCGAGCGCGACTGCTCGCTGCAGCGGCGGCACCAAAAGGTCTGGGAGGAAGCCAATTCCCCCGCGCTCAATGCCGAGGAGCGTTCGCGCATCGGCGGCATCTGCGCCAAGGCCATCGCCGATCTCGGCTATTCGGGCGCCGGCACGATCGAGTTCCTCTACGAGAATGGCGAGTTCTATTTCATCGAGATGAACACGCGTCTTCAGGTCGAGCATCCGGTGACCGAAGCGATCACCGGCATCGACCTCGTGCACGAACAGATCCGCGTCGCCTCGGGCGGCGGACTGTCGGTCAGGCAAGAGGACATCAAGTTCAACGGCCATGCCATCGAGTGCCGCATCAACGCCGAAGATCCGCGCACCTTCACGCCCTCGCCCGGCACGATCACTCATTTCCACACGCCCGGCGGCCTCGGCATCCGTGTCGATTCCGGCGTCTATTCCGGCTACAAGATCCCGCCCTATTACGACAGCCTGATCGGCAAGCTCATCGTGCACGGCCGCAACCGAGTCGAATGCATGATGCGGCTGCGCCGCGCGCTCGACGAATTCGTCGTCGACGGCATCAAGACGACGCTGCCGCTGTTCCGCGACCTTGTCGGCAATCCCGACATCGCCAATGGCGACTACGACATCCACTGGCTGGAAAAATACCTGGCCAAGGGTGAATAGCACGGGGATGCGATGACTCGCCCCTACGCGCCAGGCTATCGCATTCCGACCGACCTGCTGCTCAGGGCCTACGCCTCTGGCGTGTTCCCAATGGCCGAGAGCGCCAACGACCCGGAAGTGTTCTGGGTGCGGCCGGAAACGCGCGGCATCATTCCGCTGGACGGGTTCCACACACCGCGCAGCCTGAAGAAGACGATCCGCAAGCATCCGTTCGAGATACGCTACGACTTCGATTTCGAGGCGACAATCGACGGCTGCGCCGAAAAGCGCGAGGAGCGCCGCTCGACCTGGATCAACGCGCCGATCCGCGAAGCCTATGTCGACCTCTATCGCCTTGGCCACTGCCATTCGGTCGAGGCGTGGCGCGAGGAACGGCTGGTCGGTGGCCTCTACGGCGTCTCGCTCGGACGTGTGTTCTTCGGCGAAAGCATGTTCGCCAGGGAGACCGACGCGTCGAAGACTTGTCTCTACCATCTCGTCGAGCGGCTGAAGGCGCGCGGCTTCGCGCTGCTCGACACGCAATTCACCACCGAGCATTTGAAGCGCTTCGGCGCCGTCGACGTGCCGCGCGGCCAGTATGAGAAGCTGCTCGCCGAAGCGCTGAAGGGCGAGGCCGTCTTTTATCCTTGAGCTTGCTCTGCC
Source organism: Mesorhizobium sp. CNPSo 4661 (assembly GCF_057784215.1). Taxonomy (NCBI): domain Bacteria; kingdom Pseudomonadati; phylum Pseudomonadota; class Alphaproteobacteria; order Hyphomicrobiales; family Phyllobacteriaceae; genus Mesorhizobium; species Mesorhizobium sp. CNPSo 4661. The sequence continues at coordinate 105,514 of NZ_JBWGIO010000016.1, forward strand.
GCCTCGATCGGCGTTTGCGAATGGAACATCATCTTCCATCCGTCGGCGCGATGGACATAACCGGTGCTGACGAGCGCCGCATAGGGCTCGCCGTTTTCCCGCGTCGCGTGCGCTTCGTAAGTGAGCATGACGATATCGCTGCCCGGCTCGACCATGCCCTTCAGCTTGATGTCGAGGTCGCGCCATTTGTTGGGCTTGGCGGCGGTCTTTGCCAGATCGGCGTTGGTCATCGCCTGCGCCATTCGCGGGAACGCCACCAGGCACTCCACGTCGGCATTGGCTTCATAATAGGCGGAATCACCTGACCAAAAGCCCTTCTCGATATCGAGAAGCTCCTGCTTGTTGGCCGTAATCGGTTTGGCGGTCATCGCGGAATCCTCCTTGCCTTCGCCGATTTGGAACGGCTCAAGGGCGGGCAGGTTCCGATATCAGTTGGTGGTGGAGGGCTCTTCGTCAGCCGGCTCGGGCGCGGCGTCGGCCGGCTGCGCCGCAGCCTTAGGCTTGGCGGCCTGGTCCTTCGGCTTGGCCGTGTCGGCCTTGGCCGCAGTCGGCGGCGGCACGTCCGACTTCTGCTTGCAACCCTTGAGCCACACGTCATACACGGCGTGCTCAACGGCGTTGAGGCCGGGGCTTTCGGCAAACATCCAGCCGGTGAAGATGCGGCGGATCTTGCGGTCAAGCGTGATCTCGTCGACCTCGACGAAGGAATCGGTCTTCGGCTGCTCCGTATCCGGCCGCGAATAACAGACGCGAGGCGTCACCTGCAAAGCGCCGAACTGCACGGTTTCGTCGATATAGACGTCGAAGGCGATGATGCGACCGGTGATCTTGTCAATGCCGGCGAACTCGGCCACCGCATTGGTGACGCGGTCAGAGGCCGCGGGCGCCGCGGCCGGCGCCGCGGCGAAGACCGTTGTCGCGGTAACCAGAATGGACGTCGCCGCGATCAGCGCCTTTGATATGTGGCCGAAAGAGCTCATGCAAAATACCGGTGGTTGTGCCCGGGTGATTCTTCAATGCCCAAGGCTAATCGACGCTGCGCTATCAGCAAGCAGCTAAACGCCAATTGTGGCGACAAAGGACCGAAGCGGCGTCGTGGACGCGGATTACGATCCGGGCGTCCAGGCGTCGTAGTCGCCGGTCACCTGCGGGCGATGCTGGTTGGTCAGGATGGAACCCTGCGGACGATAGGCGCCGGGCGTTCCGGTCAGGTTCGGCCGATGCTGCTTCTGCCACTCGCGAGCCTTGTAGCTCTCGCTCGAAGGCGCGGTGTCGACGCGATGGTGGATCCAGCCATGCCAGCCCGGCGGGATCTTCGAGGCTTCCGAATAGTCGCGATAGATGACCCAACGGCGGGTGCGGCCTTCCGAATCGACGCCGCCCTCATAGTAGACGTTGCCGGCTTCGTCCTCGCCGACCTTTTTGCCGAAGCGCCAGGTGTGGAAGCGGGTGCCGAGCGTCTGGCTGTTCCACCAGGTGAAAAACTGCAGCAGGAAAGTTTTCATCCAGATCCTCGCGGCGGCAGCGGCTGCGCCTTTTCCCCCTGCTTATGGCGTCACGCCACCGCGAAGGCAAGGGTTTTGCCATGCCCCGAACGTAAATGCTTCGTGCGTTATCTTGATGCATGTCGTCGCCCCAGAATCGCTCCACACTTCTGGGCGACATGCATTAAATCGATGCAGTTGCGTCGCCGGCGGCAACGCGGCTTGCCAAGCGTAACCTGTCTTTCTAAAGCTCGGCCCGCCCGTTTCGGGCGCGCCCCAGAGCATGGTGTCGTCCGAAAACCGCTACACACTTTTCGGCATCATGCTCTAGGGAGGTGACGATTGACCCGGGATCCGTCGGCCGATAGCCGGATCAGCGCCGAAGACATTCGCCGCCGCAAGGGCGGCGTGCCGATCGTCTGCCTTACCGCCTATACCTATCCCGTCGCCTGCCTGCTCGATCCACATGTCGATCTGCTGCTGGTCGGCGACAGCGTCGCCATGGTCCTGCATGGCCACGCCACGACGCTCGGCGCCTCGCTGGAGATGATGATCGCGCACGGCCAGGCCGTGATGCGCGGCTCGGTCAAGGCGTGCGTCGTCGTCGACATGCCGGCGGGCAGCTATGAGGCCTCGCCGGAGCTAGCCGTGGCGTCGGCAAGGCGGATCGTGAAGGAAACAGGCTGCCAGGCCGTGAAGCTCGAAGGCGGCGTCGACATGGCCTCCCGGATCGCTGCGATCGTCGCAGAGGGAATACCGGTCATGGGCCATATCGGCCTGCAACCGCAGTCGGTGGAGAAGGACGGCGGCTACAAGATCAAGGGCCGGACGCAGGATAACATCGCCGCGCTGCTCAGCGATGCCGAAGCGGTGGAAGAAGCAGGCGCCTTCTCGGTCGTCATCGAGGGCACGATGGAGACCGTGGCCGCGAAGCTCACCCGTCATATTTCCATACCGACCATCGGCATCGGCGCCAGTGCCGACTGCGACGGCCAGATCCTGGTGATCGACGACATGGTCGGCATGACCGTCGACCGCGTGCCGAAATTCGTCAAGGAATACGCCAACTTGCGCAGCGCGATAGCGGATGCGGCGGCGCGCTACGCAGCCGAGGTGCGCAGCCGCGCCTTCCCTGGCCCCGACCACGTCTTCAAGACGGCCTCCGGCAAGGACAAGACATGAACGCGCCAATCGTCGTCGACAGCGTCACCGCCCTTCGGGCGCAAGTCCGGGACTGGCGGCGGGCAGGCCTCAAGGTGGCCATGGTGCCGACCATGGGCGCGCTGCATGACGGCCATGTCTCGCTGGTCCGGATCGCGCTCGAACGGGCCGAACGCTGTGTCGTCTCGATCTTCGTCAATCCGACGCAGTTCGCGCCGACGGAAGATCTCGACAAATATCCGCGCCAGCTGGCGCGCGATCTTGACCGGTTGCGGGACGCTGGCGCGCATCTCGCCTTCACACCAGGCGTGGGCGAAATGTACCCCTCCGGTTTCGCCACGAAAATCTCTGTCGGCGGCCCCTCCCGCGGCCTGGAGACCGACTTCAGGCCGAATTTCTTCGACGGCGTCGCGACCGTGGTGGCCAAGCTCTTCCTGCAGGCGGCGCCCGATTGCGCCGTGTTCGGCGAGAAGGATTACCAGCAGCTTTGCGTCGTCAGGCAGCTCTGCCGCGATCTCGACCTGCCCGTCGAGATCGTCGGCGCGCCGACGGTGCGCGACGCCCACGGCCTCGCCATGTCGTCACGCAACGCCTATCTAGGCGAGGCCGAGCTCGACATCGCGCGCAAGCTCAACGTGATCCTGCGCCGTACGGCGGCGGCGCTTTCGACCGGCACGGATGAAGCCGACGCCACCACCGCCGCCGCGAAGGCCCTGGTCTCCGCCGGCTTCCAAAAGGTCGACTACGTCGCCGCCCGCGCGAGTGTCACGCTCGAACCCTGGCGGCGAGGCCATGACGGCCGCATGCTCGCGGCAGCCTGGCTCGGCACGACGCGACTGATCGACAATGTGGAGATCGCTTCCGCCTGATCGGCCAAGTTCGTTTGATCGAGCCGCCTACTCTTCCGACGGCATATGCAGATACATCGACTGGATGCCGACGCGGCCCGGCCCGGTGAAGCGATTGACGACGAAATTCATGGCTGCGCCGAAGAAGCCGCTGGAAAGGCGGTCTATCCTCGTATCCATCTTCACCGAAGCGTCCTTGAACAGCCAGCCGCCGGGCTCGATGTCGATGGTTTCGCCGGGCGCCAGCACCTTTTCGAAGACATTGCCGTAGCCGTGCAGCCAGACGATGCCGTCGCCGGTCTCGCCACGGAAGCGATCGATGAAGAAGCCGCTCTGGCCGAACAGCATCGTTCCCAGCCCGCGCACGCGCTCGAAAGTGTAGTCGACGCTGGCGGTCGCGGCCAGAAACTGATGTTCGCGCACCTGGATCTCCTCGCCGCGCCGGAGATGGATCGGCACGATATGGCCCGGCCCGTCGCGGCTGAAGGCGATGACGCCCGGCCCGGACGCCTCGGTGACGAAGATCTGCATGCCGGCGATCATTCGCTTCAGCGCGCCCTTCAGCGACTTCAGGCCGATGGTGATGGTGGTGTTCTTCCAGAGCAGGATGTGGTGTTCGAAATAGACCGGCATGTTGGTCACATCGACCGACAGCACCGGCACCAGTTCGCCCGCGACGTGATAGGTCACGCCGCCAAAAGTCTCATCCGACACCTCGGTCGGCATCAATTCCGGCAAGCTCGGCATGGCAATCCCCCATTGCGGGCGACGCCTCTGCGTTGTGGAGGGTGCGACCGCGACGAGCAGCCTTGATCGCGCGGATCGCCGCGATCAAATCAAAACCGCGCGATGACCAGGCATGCTCGCAGCCGATCTAGCCGAGCCGCTTCTCCAGGATGAGCGCGGGCCACCCCGAACCGCCGCCGCAATCCGCGGTCCTGCCTGCATGCCTGAACCCGTTCGCCTCGTAGAAGGCGATGGCCACGGCGTTCGCTTCCTCGACCTCGAGGCGCAGCGTGCGCATCTCCGGGAAGCTCGCCTCGACCTCATCGAGCAGCAACCGGCCAATCCCCTGCCCCTGGCAGGCCGGATGCACGTAGAGCTGGTTCAGAAGCACGATCTTCGGGTCGGTGGTGGCGGCGGCGAAAGCCATGCCACCGAGCCGCTTGCCATCGTCGGCGACCAGGAACTCGGAATTCGGCCGCATAAGCCGCGCCTTGAGCGAGGCGATCGAATGCCAGTCATCGGTGATCGCCGCAACCCGTTCGGCGCCGTAGATGGCGTCGTAGGTCGCGTGCCACGTCTCGACCAGCAGCGCACGCACCGCAACAAGGTCGCGCTCGCTGGCGGTGCGGACGAACATCGGCCTATTCGATGCCGAGCTTGGCCTTGACGAGATCGTTGACCGCCTGCGGGTTGGCCTTGCCGCCGGTCGCCTTCATCACCTGGCCGACGAACCAGCCGGCCATGGTCGGCTTGGCGCGCGCCTGCTCGGCCTTGTCCGGGTTGGCGGCGATCACCTCGTCGACCGCCTTCTCGATGGCGCCGGTGTCGGTGACCTGCTTCATGCCGCGACTCTCGACGAGCTGGCGCGGGTCGCCGCCCTCGTTCCAGACGATCTCGAACAGGTCCTTGGCGATCTTGCCGGAGATCGTGCCTTCCTTGATCAGATCGAGAACGGCGCCGAGCTGCTCGGGCGAAACCGGAGCATTTTCAATGTCCTTGCCAGCTTTGTTCAGCTGACCCAGGAGATCGTTGATGACCCAGTTGGCGGCGAGCTTGCCGTCGCGGCCCGCAGCCACCTTCTCGAAATAGTCCGCGATCGGCTTTTCCGAAACCAGGACCGAGGCGTCGTAGGCCGAGAGGCCGAGCACATCGACCAGCCGAGCCTTCTTGTCGTCGGGCAGCTCCGGCAGGCTTGTGGCGAGCGCATCGACATAGGCCTGGTCGAACTCCAGCGGCAAAAGGTCGGGATCCGGGAAATAGCGATAGTCATGCGCCTCTTCCTTGGAACGCATCGAACGCGTCTCACCTTTGACAGCGTCGAACAGGCGCGTCTCCTGATCGATCTTGCCGCCGTCCTCCAGAATGGCGATCTGGCGGCGCGCCTCATATTCAATGGCCTGGCCGATGAAGCGGATCGAGTTCATGTTCTTGATCTCGCAACGCGTGCCGAAGGCACCGCCCGGACGGCGCACCGAGACGTTGACGTCGGCGCGCAGCGAGCCTTCGTCCATATTGCCGTCGCAGGTGCCGAGATAGCGCATGATCGAGCGCAGCTTGGTGACATAGGCCTTGGCTTCGTCGGCCGAACGGATATCGGGCTTGGAGACGATCTCCATCAGCGCCACGCCGGAGCGGTTGAGATCGACATAGGACATGGTCGGGTGCTGGTCGTGCATCGACTTGCCGGCATCCTGTTCCAGATGCAGGCGCTCGATGCCGACCTCGATATCCTCGAACTCGCCCTGGCGATCAGGGCCGACCGAGACGATCACCTTGCCCTCGCCGACGATCGGCTGCTTGAACTGCGAGATCTGGTAGCCCTGCGGCAAGTCCGGATAGAAATAGTTCTTCCGGTCGAAGACCGACTTGTGGTTGATCGCGGCCTTCAGGCCCAGCCCGGTGCGGATCGCCTGCTTGACGCATTCCTCGTTGATGACCGGCAGCATGCCGGGCATCGCCGCGTCGACCAGGCTGACATTGGCATTGGGCGCCGCGCCGAACGACGTCGACGCGCCGGAAAAGAGCTTGGCTTCCGAGATCACTTGCGCATGCACTTCGAGCCCGATGATGATTTCCCAGTCGCCGGTGGCGCCGGGGATCAGACGTTTCGCGTCGGGGGTGCGGGTGTCGATGATGCTCATGGAGGCCTGCGTATCTTAGAATTCGCGAATATGCGCAAACGGATAATTTGACGAGCAACTTCGCTAGTGCAAACCGCCCGGCGAGACAAGCGCAAAGCCGTCCGCTGGCCTTTTCCTGCGCTTTCGCCTAAGAAGCGTCCACCCCAATGGAGAGTGGATGTCCACTTACGCTCAGTCCCGGTGAAGCCCTGACCTCTTAAGCGAGGCAGGGCAGCAAAACCTGAAACCCCGTGCCGCGATGTCTCGCGGCGGCGGCTTTTGTTGTTTTTCCCGGGAATTCTTCAATGGACATATCGCGCAACGAACAGCGCATCCTGCACCTGCTCGCGCAGGGCGGGCGTATCGAAATCGAAAAGAACGAGAGTAGGAAGATCGCCTCGGTCCAATGCCTGACCCGCGACGGCTGGCGTTATCCGGGCTTCGACCTGGAGCTCTTTCGAAAATTGAGGCGCAAGAAAGCGGTTTCCTCGACGGATGGCGGCCCTTACCGCATCACACGACGCGGGCTCCAACTCGTCCGCGCCGAGCTCGACAACCGATAGAACGCGTTGCACCGCCGCCGGCTGGAAACAGCCGGCGGTTTCCTCGCCCTGCCTGCTAGTGCGTTTCACCGTTTCATGGAAACGGCGAAACGCCTTATCTCTTTGTTTTTACGCAATTCCAGACGGAAGGTTACGGCGAAGCTGCCGAACTTAACCGCTCACAGTTTTCCTGGAATTGCTCAGGCCGTCGCGATGTAAGCCTTCATCTCTTCGGCTTCGCGCTCGACATCCTCAATGCGGCGCTTGACCACGTCGCCGATGGAGACGATGCCGTCGAGCTGGCCGCCCTTTTCCACCGGCAGATGGCGGAAGCGGCCACGCGTCATGATCTCCATGACCTCGTTGACCGTATGGTTTTCGTTGCAGATCTTGACCTTCGGCGTCATCGCCGAGCGCACGGCGATGTCGAGCGCGGCAGCGCCTTCCCTGGCCACCACCCTGACGATATCGCGCTCCGACAGAATGCCGACGATCTTGCGATCGCCATTGGTGATGACGAGCGCGCCGATCCTGTGCTCGGCCAGCATGCGAATGGCCTCGCTGAGTTTTTCATTGGGCCCGAGCGTGAACACGTCATGGCCTTTGCTTTCAAGAATTGCCTTAACCGTCATGGCGTCCTCCACTGCCTTTGACGCCGGCTCCCCGCCCTGACCGGCTTTTGAGCCCCGGCGCCCTCAGAAAGACGCCGGGTGCTTGGCGAACATCGTGCGCCGTGATTGGCTGCATTTCAAGTGCGCCTAAGGACTAGGCGGCAGCCTGCGGACGGTCGAAAAAACGCAGTCCGAAAAAGCCGGCGACGAAGCCGCCGATATGGGCTTCCCACGCGATCTGACCATCGATGCCCGGCGCGAAGCCAAGCAGGCCCGTGGCAAGATTGATCACCATCCAAACGCCGAGAAAGGTCATGACGCCGCGCGAGCGCAGCACGGATGCGATCGGTAACGGCTCACCTGCGAAGGCCGCACTGCCCGACGAGCGGTCGACGCGGAAGCCATAGCGCGCGGCCGCGCCCATCATGCCGGAGATCGCGCCCGAGGCACCGACGAGCGGCGCCTCGCCATAGGGATGCAGCGCCCAGAACAGAGCGACCGCGGCCAGCCCGGTCACGGCATAGAACACCGCGAAACGCAGCGCGCCGAGACGATTGGCGAGCGGCGAGCCGAAGGCTGCAAGCCAGATCATGTTGATGGCGATATGGGCAAAGCCCCCGTGCATGAACGCATAGGTGAACGGACGCGTGAACAGGAACCAGTCGAAGCCGTACTGGCCCGTGTACAGCACCGGAATGAAGGCACCGTCATAGAGCAGCGTCATTTGCTGCGTTTCGTTCAGCACATATTGCTGCAGCAGATACACGGCCGCGCATATGCCGATCACGGCGAGCACCACCGGCGGCAGGTTGAACACGGGTTCGCGGCGCCGCGGCTCGGGGGCCTCGTCCGGCGTCGGTTCGGTTTCAGTGGGGCTTACAGGCTCGCTCATGCGCCTTTGCGGGTCTGGGGCTTAGGGTTTTCGGCGAGCATGTAGATCACGCTCTTTCGAATCACAAACGGCTAATCGCCACAGCCCAGATCGGAAAAGGAGCGAATCAGAACGGGGGCGAATCAAAAAGAAGGCCGTCCAGGATTTCCCTGAACGGCCGGTCGAGTCCCCTGCTCCCCATAAACTCGTGACTGAAGTGCTGCCGATCGCTGCAGGAACGACCGTTTTGGAGTGGTTTTGGTGTGCCATAGGCCTCGGCGGCGCGCAATGTAAACCACTTGTTAACCTTAACGATCCCGAGGCGTGAACAAACGTTAACGATACTGGCACGCATCCTGCTCCGCACCGCATGAAGGTCATCGGAGGGCGCCCTGTCTGTTCGCCGATGGGACATCAAAAGACAGATTGTGCGGAGCGGAATGGACATGAAAGAAAAAGGATCAATCGCGCTGTTCCAATATTGGAACCGGTTGCGTGATGGTCGCCTCGCCCCAAAACGATCGGAGGTGGAGCCGGCCGACATCAAGTCGCTTTTGGCCGACACCTTCATCCTGGAGCGCGACACGCGCGGCGAGGCGGTGTTCCGGCTCGCGGGCACGCGGCTCTGCGCCTTCTATGGCCGAGAGCTCAAGGGATTCTCCTTCCCTTCGCTTTGGCGCGAGAAGGATCAGCGGCTTGTATCGCGGCTCATGCAGGGCGTTTTCAATCAGAAATCGGTTCTGCTCATGACCTATGAGGGGTTCAGCCGCAACGGCCGTTCCCACAAATTCGAGCTCCTGGCGCTGCCGTTGGACGGGGGTGCCGAAAACCCGCGCTGCCTCGGCATCATCAGCACTGCCGACAAGCCGTTCTGGCTTGGCGCCGATCCGCTCGCCGATGCGCTCATCGATACGATCCGGGTGATAGATCCCGACAAGGAGCCGATGTTCCTGAAGAACCGTCCGGCGATCGACGTCCCCTCGCTCGTTCCGGCGGAATTCGATCCTCCGGAGACCATTTCGGCGCTCGGCCGCGTGCGCCGCATCCGCCATCTCGTCGTCCTAGACGGCGGACGTCACGAGTGAGCCTGGCCGCGCGGGATTTTCCCCTCGCTCGCGGTTGATTTTTCTGCGTCGCGCAAGCCTCCAGGCCCAGGCTTTTGCGGCCGATTTTTCCCGTTTGTTAACCTGCTTTGCTGTAGTTTTTCGGGCGAAATTCCTCGCATCGTCGCGTGGAATGCCAACAGGGTGTAGCCAGTCATGAGGTCAGCGGCGGTAGAATATGCGCCGTCACGAGCTGAGCGGCGCAACTTTCAGCGTGTCCGCGTCAAGATTTACGGGCGCTTCATGCTGGAAGACCGTACCGAGCATCCATGCCAGGTGATCGACATGTCGCCCGGCAACGTCGCGTTGCGCACCGACCGTATCGGCATGCCGGGCGAGAAGGTGATCGCCTATATCGACCATATCGGCCGTGTCGAAGGCATCGTGACGCGCACCTCACAGGACGGTTTCGCCATGACCGTCATCGCCTCGGATCGCAAGAAGGACAAGCTTGCCGCGCAGCTCACCTGGCTTGCCAACAAGCATGAGCTCGACCTGCCCGAGGACCGCCGCCACGAGCGCGTGGCACCGCGTAATCCGATGAGCGTCCTGCAGCTTACCGACGGGCGCCAGTATCAGTGCCGCATCATCGACCTGTCGCTCTCCGGCGCGGCGATCGAGATCGACGTCAAGCCGGCCATCGGCGTCCAAGTCACGCTCGGCACGATGCGCGGCCAGGTGGTGCGCCATTTCGAGGACGGCGTCGCCATCGAGTTCGCGGTCATCCAGCGGCCGGAAACGCTCGATCAGGAATTCAACGCGCCGCGCTCTTGACGCGACCGTACTGCAAGCGCGAAGCGAACCGGCCGTTAACGGCCGGTTTTTTGTTGCCCGCCTTTGGCACCGCCTGGCGCGTCACCAGGATCTCGTGCGAACCGGGTAAAACCTGAACAATCCAAGATCGAGATAGTTCAAATTTTATGTTTATTCTACTGAGGTTTTACTCAATATCTACTTCGGGTTTTTGCGTCAAATAAATCCCAACGTGGCACAGTCTCCTTCGAACGGGGAGACTACAACAATGAAAATGACGAGGGGCAAGCTGTTGCTCTTGGCAATGGCGATGCAGCTTTCCGCGTGGGGCACGGCAAGCGCAGGACCGGCTTTCATGCATACGGATGGCCGCACCACCCAGCCGGTCGGCCACTACGATTTCTGCCAGCGCATTCCGGTCGAATGCAACCAACGGACGCCGAAGGGTCCGCCGGTCGAGCTGACGCGCAAGCTGTGGGCGACGATCGTCAACGTCAACAATTCGGTCAACGTCCGGGTCAAGCCGCGCACCGATATGGAGATCTACGGTGTCGAGGAATACTGGGCCTATCCCGACAACGGCTATGGCGACTGCGAGGACTACGCGCTGGAGAAGCGCCGCGAGTTGATGGCCGTCGGCGTGCCGGCCGGCAATCTTTTGATGACGGTGGTGCGCCAGCCGAATGGCGACGGCCATGCGGTGCTCACGGTGCGCACCAGCCTCGGCGAATTCATTCTCGACAATCTCGAGCCGAAAGTGCTCGCCTGGAACGACACGGTCTACACCTACCTCAAGCGTCAATCGACGGAGAATTCGGGCGTTTGGGAGACGATCAACGACGGCCGCGAGGACGCCGTCGCCAGCGTCCGCTAGAGCGCCAAAGCTATCGGGTACGTCGCCGTGACGCGGCGACATACCCAAGGAGAAAGCCCGGTCGAGTCCCCACCCTCCCCGTCCCCAACGACCGGGTTTTAGGAGCCGGCCCCTGTCCCCGGGGCCGGCTCCGCTATTTTGGGCCGCGCCTGTCGACGCGGCGCCGGTGCGCCCTTTTCGAGCGAGGCGGATGGGAGCAGAATGCCTCGTTCATTGCGGATCAAGGCGATGCTGGAACTCCCTGAGGATTGCGGCGCCAGACATCGGCTGTTCATGGCTATAGACGGCGCCTTCAAGGCGGGCGACTTCGAGGGGCTTGGCAAAGCGCTTGGCGGCTCGACACGCTGGTTCGACGAGCGGATGCCGTTCGAGCTCGGCCTTGGTCATCCGCTGGAATATGCCATCTACTGGAGCCCGGCCACGTTCATCACCGCCTTGCTCGATGCCGGCTCGAACCCGAATTATGAAGATCCTGCCGGGTTTCCTTCGATCATCGCGGCGCTGTCGACGGAGCGGCCGGACAGGCTGGACGTCATCCATATCCTGCTTGGGCATGGCGCAGACCCGGATATGCGCGGCGTGAACGACTGGACGCCCCTGCACCATGCGGTGTCCCGGCGTGATGCCGGGGCGATCCATCTGCTGCTGCTCGCGGGCGCGGACCCTTTGCTGAGGACTCGCATCGACGACTACGAAACAGCGCTGGAAGGCGCGGAAGGGGCTGGTTTCGAGGCCGGCGCTTTTCTGCTGCGCGAAGCGATGAACAGTCGCCCCGGATGAGGTCGCGCGGAGTTGCTGCCGCCGTCACACTGGCTTCAGCTTGGCCTTGAAGCGTTTTGCGTTGGCCACGTAATGCGCGGCCGAGACGCGCAGCCTCTCGATCGCCGCTTCGTCCAGCGTCCTTATCACCTTGGCGGGCGAACCGACGATCAGCGAATTGTCCGGGAAAACCTTGTTTTCGGTCACCAGGGCGCCGGCGCCGACCAGCGAGTTGTTGCCGATCCTGGCGCCGTTGAGCACGATGGCGCCCATGCCGATGAGGCTGTTGTCGCCGACAGTGCAGCCATGCAGCAGCGCCCTGTGGCCGATCGTGCAGCCTTCGCCGATGGTCAGCGGAAAGCCGGGATCGGTGTGCATGATCGTATGTTCCTGCACATTGGTGTCGGCGCCGATCGCAATGAGCTCGCCATCGCCGCGAATAACGACGCCGAACCAGAAGCCGACATTGCGGCCAATCGTGATGTTGCCGATCAGCGTCGCGTCCGGTGCGATCCAGTTCGTACCGGCGTCCTCGAACTCAGGCGCCTTCTCATCGATCGCATAGACCGGCATTTTTCGTCTCCGATTCGTCTCAACCAGCGAATTCGAAAGACCCTAGGTTGGCCGTCGCCCAGGATGCAATGGCGATGAGCACGACGCCGAGCGCCAGCGCCCAGGCGATGGCCGTGCAACCGCAGGACAACAGCGCCATCGTGCCGATGCGGCCTTCGCGGCGGGCGGCCAAAGCCTCGTTGGTGAGCATGAACGGCCCGGCGCAAGCCGTTGCCGCCAGCGAACGCAGGATATGAACAGGCGAAACATAGGGTTCGGCAAAGGCCAGGCGCCGGCCCGACAGCAGTTCCATGACAGATCCGGACAGCCCGCAGGCCGTGAGACCAACCGCAAAAGCGTAAAGAACAAGCACAACGGGACCCATGTTTACCAACCATTTACCATGAAAACGCACAGTCGTGCCAACGCGCTGCAAGAGCCGTGCCGCGTAGGCTGTGCCGCCGAAGGACAGGCAGGCGGATCGGGAAAGAGCAATGAGACAGGCAAATGTCGCCGAGAGCCCGGACTTCGCGGTCGTCGATTCGACCTTGATGAGGCGGGTCTTCTACGTCTTCGCGGCGCTGGCGCTGCTTTCGGTGGCCATCAGCGTCGGCGGCAAATGGCTTGGACGGTCGATCGCCATGGCTGGCTATACGGATGACGCGACGGTGCGTCAGGTCGTCATGGGCAACAATCTGATCAGCGTGCCGGCAAACTTCATCCGCTTCGACCAGGCGAGGCGCGACGGCATCGCCTCGCGGCTCGACCTCTATCTGCGCTATCCCGAAATGGACGGCTACAGCACGGCCGCGCGCGACGACTTCAACCACACGACGACCAGGAAGATCATTTTCCTGTCATTCGAGCCGCGGATGATGTCGCGCGACATGAGCGGCCGCTTCGCGCCGATCTACAGCGCGCTGATCGAAAAGCCGGGCACGCCCGGCCCAGGCGGCACGACGGTTTACGCCTTTACGGAAAAATCAGGCTATCTCAACGAGGTGCTGGCCGTCGCCGAACGCCCCGGCAAGGACCCGTTCGTCGCCCGCTGCCTCAGCGGTCCGAGCGCGGAGGAATCGCTGGCGCCCTGCGAGCGCGACATCCAGGTCGGTGACGACCTCAGCCTGACCTATCGTTTTCCGCGCGAGTTGCTGGCGGATTGGCCGGCGCTCGACGCGGCGATCGCCACCAAGGTCGCAGGCATCCTGAAGACAGGGCATTAACGGTTGGGTCGTCCGCGTGATGGTGTGTCGAACCCGCGCAAGGCTGCGGCCTGGCTCAACGCTTCTGAGTTGCGGGCGCCAAGACATGGTCTAGCATCGGCCTGACAAGGCGCGGTAATGATCCAGCATGATGCCAGCCTATCTCGCCTTCGACCAGACCAGCCGCCACCTGCGTCTCGACCCGCATGAGCCGGCCTTCGTCCAGAGCCCCTATGAGGCCTATGCCTTCCTGCATGACGCTGCCAACGCGTTCTTCTGGGAAGACTACGGCTTCTGGTGTTTCGGCGGCTTCGATGACGTCAACCGCCTGCTGCGCGACCGCCGTTTCGGTCGCCAGAATCCGGCCGGGATTCCCGACAGCCGCGGCGTTGGTGACGACCGTTCGCATCTTGCGGCCTTCGACGCGATCGAGGCCAATTCCATGCTGGAGCTCGAGCCGCCGGTGCATACGCGGCTCAGAACGCTGGTCAACCGCGCCTTCGTCTCGCGCCAGGTCGAGCGGCTCAGGCCGCGCATCGAGGTGCTGGCCAACGAATTGATCGACCGCTTCGAGCCAAACGGCGTCGACCTTCTGCCCGCTTACGCCTCGCCCTTGCCGATCACGATCATCGCCGAAATGCTCGGCGTTCCGGTCGAGATGGGGCCGCAACTGCTCGACTGGTCGCATCGGATGGTCGCCATGTATATGCATGGCCGCACGCGCGAGACCGAGGACACGGCCAACCGCGCCGCGCGAGATTTCGAGGCTTTCCTACGCGGCTACGTGGCCGAGCGGCGCAAGAAGCCGGGCGACGACCTGCTTTCGCTGCTGATCGAGGCACAGGACAACGGCCAGAAGCTTTCCGAGGACGAGCTGGTTTCCTCGGCCATCCTGCTTCTCAATGCCGGCCATGAAGCGACCGTGCACCAGACCGGCAATGCGGTGCGCTCGATCCTGGCGCAAGGCGGCGATCCGCGCCGCTTCTTTGCGACACCCGAGGCCAATGTCGCGGCGGTCGAAGAATGCCTGCGCTTCGACGCGCCGCTGCATATGTTCCTGCGCTATGCCTATGAGGAGATCGAAGTTTCGCCGGGTATCCTGGTCAAGCCCGGCGAGATGGTCGCGCTCCTGCTCGGCATGGCCAATCACGACCCGTTGGCCTTTGCCGAGCCCGAAACCTTCAATCCGGCCCGCGCGGACCAGAAGAATGTCTCCTTCGGCGCCGGCATCCATTTCTGCATCGGCGCACCGCTGGCCAGGCTGGAGCTGCAGGTGTCGCTGAAGACGCTGTTCGACAGACTGCCGGATCTGCGCCTGGCAGAAGCGCCGCGTTTCCGCGACACCTATCATTTCCATGGGCTGGAGAGACTGAGGGTTGCTCTTCGAGAAACCACGAAATGAGATACGCGTTCCTGCAGGAACCTCCCTTCTGCTTCACCGATGCTTCCGGCAGGGTCGATGGCTGCGATACAAAGCTCGCCTCGAAAATTTGCCAGATGCTCGACCTGGGGGACTTCTCGCCGATCGAGGCGGAGTTCGCCGAACTGCTGCCCGGAGTGGCCGACGGTCGCTGGGACATGACGACAGGTCTGTTCGTCTCGGACGAGCGCAAAAGGCTCGTGGACTTTACACGGCCGATTTGGTCGTTGCCTGACGGACTGATGGTCGCCAAGGACAATCCGTTAGGGCTGAAGGGCTACCGCTCCCTCGCCCGGCACCCTTCAGCGATACTTGCCGTAATAGCGGATCAGATCCAGCATCAAACCGCTTTGCAGAACGGCGTTCCGCCCGATCGGGTCAGGATATTCGCAACGCAGGCGCAGGCAGCGGAGGCCGTGGCAAAGGGCGCGGTGCAGGCTTATGCCAGCGTCGCCATGGCGCATCGCGGCTACATCGCCCGGCGACCCGATGCGCGGCTCGACGTAGTCGACGTTCCGGCATCCGAGAAACTGCCCGCCGCCGGTGCGTTCGCGTTGGCCAGAAGCAGTGGTGCGCTGCGCCAGCGGATCGATCGATGCCTGAGCGATCTACTCGGCGGTCCCTGGCACCGGAAGATGATGAGCGAATATGGTTTTTCCGACGACGATGTCGACCGACTGCTGTGAGCCGGCCGAAGCCGTCAAAGCCGGATCACATATTCCTTGCGCGTCGTCTCCAGCACCTCCCACGTGCCCTTGAAGCCCGGCCTCAGCAAGAAACTGTCGCCGGCGCGCACGGTGCGAGCCTCGCCGCCGTCCTCGGCGATCACCGAGACGCCGGACAGGATGTGGCAGAATTCCCATTCGTCATAGACGATGCGCCACTTGCCCGGCGTCGCTTCCCAGATGCCGGCATAGAGGCCGCCGTCGCGCTCCTCGACATTCCAGGTGCGGAATTTCGGATCGCCCGACAGCACGCGATCCGGGGCCGGCGCGCCGGCCTCCGGTTCGACGCTGTCGACATTGACCGCAAGGAAGGCCGACATATCAGACCTTGCCGAGCGCTTGCTCGAGATCGGCGACGATGTCGTTGACGTCTTCGATGCCGATCGACAGCCGCACCGTGTCCGGCCCGGCGCCGGCCTTGACCTTCTGCTCGTCGGACAGCTGGCGGTGCGTGGTCGAAGCCGGATGGATGACCAGCGACTTGGTGTCACCGACATTGGCGAGATGCGAGAACAGCTCCAGCGCCTCGACGAATTTGATGCCGGCTTCGTAGCCGCCCTTGAGGCCGAAGGTGAACACAGCGCCGGCGCCTTGCGGCGAGTACTTCTTCTGCAAGGCATTGTTCTTGTCGCTCGGCAGTCCGGGATAGTTCACCCACGCGACTTTCGGATGGTTCGAAAGCCAAGCCGCGATGCTCACCGCGTTGTCACAATGGCGCTGCATGCGCAGCGGCAGTGTTTCCAAGCCGGTCAGGATCAGGAAGGCGTTGAACGGCGAGATCGCCGGGCCGATGTCTCGCAGGCCGAGCACGCGCGCGGCAATGGCGAAGGCGAAATTGCCGAAGGTCTCGTGCAGGACGAGGCCGCCATATTCGGGCCGCGGCTCCGACAGCATCGGGTATTTGCCGGACTTCGACCAGTCGAAGGTGCCACCATCGACGATGACGCCGCCGATGGAATTGCCATGGCCGCCGATGAACTTGGTCAGCGAATGCACGACGATATCGGCGCCGTGCTCGATCGGCCGGACCAGATAGGGCGAGGCCAACGTGTTGTCGACGATCAACGGCAGGCCGTGCTTGCGGGCGATGTCGCCGATCTTCTCGATATCGACGAAGACGCCGCCGGGGTTGGCAAGGCTCTCGATGAAGATCGCCTTGGTCCTGTCGTCGATCTGGCTTTCGAAAGTCGCCGGATCGTTTGCTTCGGCCCAGCGAACTTCCCAGCCGAAATTCTTGAAGGCATGGCCGAACTGGTTGATCGAACCGCCATAGAGCTTGTTGGCGGCGACGAAGTTGTCACCCGGCTGCATCAGATTGTGGAAGACGATGACCTGGGCGGCGTGGCCCGAGGCGACGGCGAGCGCCGCCGTGCCGCCTTCCAGTGCCGCGACGCGTTCCTCGAGAACCGCCTGCGTCGGATTCATGATGCGGGTGTAGATGTTGCCGAAGGCCTTCAGCCCGAACAGCGAGGCGGCATGGTCGGCATCGTCGAAGACAAAGGAGGTGGTCTGGTAGATCGGCGTGGCGCGTGCGCCGGTTGCCGGATCGGGCTTTGCGCCGGCATGAACAGCGAGCGTGTTGAAACCAGGCGTACGGGTCATCGAAACCTCCCTCTCAAATCTTTCGAAAATCGCCGGGCATTCATGCCGAAGCCCGAATGGGAATGCAAAGAAGAAAATACCTTTCGGCGTGCGATCTGCGACGAACGCCAGGAAAAATCCAATTCTTCCCGGAATAATTTTGCGCGAATTACCGCGCGCCTATTTCTGCCTTACGCCGAAGCTCTGAAACCCCTGGCGCATCAAGGGTTTTTTCGATGAGAGCACGCCGGAGTTGACCCCGGTCCATCCGATCTCGCCGGACAGCTTGCCGTATTCGATCTTCGGGCAGCGGTTCATCACCACCTTGATGCCGGCGGCTTCGGCACGGGCCGCCGCCTCGTCGTGGCGCACGCCAAGTTGCATCCAGACGACCTTGGGCAGCGGGTCAAGCTTCAGCACCTGGTCGACGATGCCCGGCACCGCTGAGGAAGCGCGAAAGATGTCCACCATGTCGACCGGCAGCGGCAGGTCGGCGAGGCTGGCATAAACCGTCTGTCCGAGGATCTGCTTGCCGGCATGACCGGGATTGATCGGCACTACCGAAAAGCCCTTGGCCAAAAGATATTTCAGCACGAAGTAGCTTGGCCGCACATCGTTGGGCGAAGCGCCGACCATGGCGATCGTCTTCACCGAATTCAGGATGCCGGCGATATAGCTGTTGTCGTAGGTATCGTGGTTCATGGTTCGTCCTCATACAGCGCTTCGGCGAGAAAGGCAGCCGGATCGCTGCAGAAGTCGCGCATCATGCGAAAATGATCGGTGTCCTGAAAATCGACGAGGTCCAGCCCGGAGCGCCTGACGCGGAAGAGCCGCGCGTTCGGACAAGCCATCAACAAAGGCGAGTGCGTGGCCATGATCACCTGCGCGCTGCCCGACTGCTCCATGCGCCGGAGCAGTTTCAAGAGTTCGATCTGGCGCGTGGGCGACAGCGCGCTTTCGGGCTCGTCGAGGATATAGATGCCTTGCCGGCGGCAACGCTCCTCGAAGAAACGGATAAAGCCCTCGCCATGCGACCAGGAGAGGAAATCGGGCGGCGGTGGCTTGAACGGATCTTCGAGAGCCGCCCGGTCGAGATAGCGTGCGACGGAATAGAAGGATTCAGCCCGGAAGAACCAACCGGCGGTGACCTTCGGCAGCCAATGGCCGCGCAGCGTGTCGGCAAGGGACGCGCCGCTTTTGTCGATCGCAATGGAATGGTCGACCGGGCGGTAGCCCTTGCCACCGCCGGCTTCGTCGTAACCAGCCAACGCGCCGATCGCTTCCAGCAGCGTCGATTTGCCGGTGCCGTTCTCGCCGACAATGATGGTGATGGCGCTCGTGAATTCAAACTCGAATTCGCGGCCGTGGAAGATCGGCAGGTTCCAGGGATATTTTTCCCAATCCGTGACGCGCGATGGCTCAAGCAGGATGCGCTTGAGATAAGGCGTTTTCAGCCGCGTCAGTTGCTTGCGGGCAGCCACGTCGAACCTTCAGCGATTGATTGGCACGGCTCCATTCAAGTTGGCTACTCGTCGGTCCATTCGGGCTTGCGCTTGCCGATGAAGGCGCCGATGCCTTCCTCCGCATCTCGCGCCAGCATGTTCTCGACCATCACGCGGCCGGTATGGGCATAGGCGTCGGCCAGCCCCATCTCGGCCTGGGCGTAGAATGCTTCCTTGCCGGTCTTGACCACCAAAGAGGATTTGGATGCAATGGTTTGCGCGTATTTGTTGACAACCTGATTCAGATATTCGCGCGGCACGATGCGGTTGATCAGGCCGAATTCCTTGGCGGTCGCGGCGTCGATCGTCTCGCCGGTGAGCAGCATTTCCATCGCCTGCTTGCGCGAGACGTTGCGCGACAGCGCCACCATCGGCGTCGAGCAGAACAGGCCGATGTTGACGCCAGGCGTGCAGAAACTCGCCTCGTGCGAGGCAATGGCAAGGTCGCAGCTGGCGACCAGTTGCAGGCCGGCGGCGGTGGCGAGACCGTCGACCTCGGCGATCACCGGCTTCGGGTGGCGCACGATCGTTTGCATCAAGGTTGCGCAGGCCGCGAAGGTCTTTTCGAAAAAGGCCTTGCCGCGGTCCGCTTCGGCGCGATGCGCCGTCATTTCCTTGAGGTCGTGACCGGCGCAGAACACTTTTCCCGACGCCGCGAGGATGATGACGCGCACGGATCTGTCGGCCCTGACGCGATCGAACTCGGCCTGCAGCGCCGCCATCGTCGCCAGCGACAGCGCATTGGCCGGCGGGCTGGCCAGCGTGAGGCGCAAGATGCCCTTGTCCTGGCTGACAAGAACGGGGCCGTCAGCGACGGCGGGCTTGATGGCGACGACTTCGGCCACTTCTAATCCTCGTGCTTATGGAGCAACAGAACTAGCACGCTGCCGGTTGAAGAACAGCCGCGAGACGTGTTTTCTCCGTCGCACCGTTTGGTCCAGGCGCACCGCCCGGAGCTGCTCATTCATATAGGACGCGCCGATGCCAGCCCAAAGCAATGTGAAGCCAGTGCTCACCGCGGCGGAAGTCAATGCGCTGATGGCAAGCGTCTATCCGCAGCTCAACGACAATTTCACCTCCTACGAGGCGATCGACGTGTTTCCAGGCGGCTGCACGGTGCGGCTCAACGCCGACGAGCGGCATTTGCGCCCCGGCGGCACGGTGTCCGGTCCGTCGCTGTTCACCCTGGCCGACATCGGCGGTTACGTCTGCGTGCTCAGCCATGCCGGACCGGACGCGCTATCGGTGACGGTCAACCTCGACATCAACTTCATGCGCAAGGCAGGGGCCGGTCCGATCGACGGCCATTGCCGCATCCTGAAGCTCGGCAAAAGCCTGATGGTGTTCGATATCGACATTGTCGCCGGCCCGGACGGGCACACCGTCGCGCATGCCACCGGCACCTATTCGATTCCGCGAAAGTCCTCCCCAGCTTGATACCTCAATGTGATGTGTATATATATACGCATAGGTGGCATTTGATCGAGCGTGACAGTCGCCGCATCATAAAACGGCTGAGGGACGACGGCTTTGAATTGGTCTCGGTTCGGGGCTCGCATCACAAATTCCGCAAAGGCACCATTGTGCTTGTCGTTCCGCACCCGGAGAAAGATCTGCCAGTCGGCACCGCTCGCGCGATCGCCAAGCAGGCAGGCTGGATTCGAGCGATTTAAATCACGCGTGCAATCAGGAGACTGCAATGAAGAACTACTTCGCGCTGGTTGAGAAGGATGCCGACAGCGCGTTTGGTGTTCGCTTCCCCGACATTCCGGGCTGCTTTTCAGCTGCGGACGCACCGGAAGATATCGTGCCAAATGCGGTCGAGGCCCTGCAGCTTTGGGCCGAGGATATGTCTGTTCCTGAGCCATCCAGCCACGAGGCTATTGTCTCGCTTCCCGAAATCCGCGCCGCGCTGTCCGAAGGCGCCTATCTGGTCTCGGTGCCGCTGATCGATAATGATAGCGCCGTGGTGAGGGCGAACGTGACATTCGAACGCGGTGTCTTGCGCGCGATCGATGCCGCCGCGCGTCAGCGCGGCATTACCAGATCGGCGTTTCTCTCAAGCGCAGCCCGCAAGGAAATCGAAGCTAAGCACTAGCCCCCGAGCGGATTAGCGCCGGCCACACTTGTGGTAAAATAATACCACCTTACCAAACCATTGTTTTTGCATCATTTTATCCGCCCGGCTGGTTTTTGATCGCCTTGACGCGTTAAGCGCCCTCGCCTATAAGCCGACCCGAAGCAGCGGCCCGCAAAGGCCGCCGTTTTGTTATTGGCGGGTCGGCTCCGGCTCTTCCGTCAATCCAAGCAACAAGAAACGCCTTTCCTGATTGGAAAGGTCAACGTGAGAGCAAAACCATGGCTACCTTTTCGCAGAAGCCTGCGGATGTGGTGAAGAAGTGGGTGCTGATCGACGCCGAAGGTCTCGTCGTCGGTCGTCTGGCCACCGTCATCGCCAACCATCTGCGCGGCAAGCACAAGCCCACCTTCACCCCGCATGTCGATGATGGCGACAACGTCATCGTCATCAATGCCGACAAGGTGGTGTTCACCGGCAAGAAGTACACCGACAAGGTCTACTACTGGCACACCGGCCATCCCGGCGGCATCAAGGAGCGCACCGCGCGCCAGCTGCTCGAGGGCCGGTTCCCCGAGCGCGTCGTCGAGAAGGCCGTCGAGCGCATGATCCCGCGCGGCCCGCTTGGCCGCCGCCAGATGAAGAATCTCCGCGTCTACGCTGGCGCCGAGCATCCGCACACCGCCCAGCAGCCCGTCACGCTCGACGTGGCCAAGCTGAACTCCAAGAACAAGAGGGCTTCGTAATGGCTGAGCTTTCCTCGCTCGCAGAACTCGGCACCGTCGCCGCGCAGCCGGCCGCGCCCGTGCATGTCCAGAAGCTCGACAAGTCGGGCCGCGCCTACGCCACCGGCAAGCGCAAGAACGCCATCGCGCGCGTCTGGGTGAAGCCGGGCTCCGGCAAGATCACCGTCAACGACAAGGAATTCGCGAGCTATTTCGCGCGTCCCGTGCTGCAGATGATCCTCAACCAGCCGATCGTCGCGGCCAACCGCGCCGGCCAGTACGACATCGTCGCCACCGTCATCGGCGGCGGCCTCTCGGGCCAGGCGGGTGCGGTGCGTCACGGCATCTCCAAGGCGCTGACCTACTATGAGCCGGGCCTGCGCTCGGTGCTCAAGAAGGGCGGCTTCCTGACCCGCGACAGCCGCGTGGTCGAACGCAAGAAGTACGGCAAGGCGAAGGCCCGCCGCAGCTTCCAGTTCTCCAAGCGCTAAGCTTTACGGGTTCCAAGCTTTCGAAAGGCCGCCTCCGGGCGGCCTTTTTGTTTCCATTACCAGTGCCCGGCCGTCGATTTGATGTAGTCGATGAAGGCACGCAGCGGCGCCGGTACCAGACGGCGGCCGGGATAATAGAGGAACGGCCCCGAGAAGTTTTGCCACCACGGCTCCAGTACCGGCTCCAGCACGCCGCTCTCGAAATATGGGCGCACCCAGTCCTCGAAGAGCCAAAGGATGCCGACGCCGGCGATCGCCGCATCGACGGCGAGATCGACGCCTCCACCGATGCTGACGACCAATGGTCCCGTGGGATCGACTCGCACCACCTCACCATCCCGCTCGAACTCCCAGGGCGTCATGACTCCGCTCGGGAAGCGGCCGCGCACACAGGCATGGCCAAGCAGGTCACGGGGATGCTGCGGCCGACCGTACCGATCAAGGTAGGCCGGCGCGGCGGAGGTCGTGAAGCGCTGCGTGCGCGGCCCGATCGGCACGGCGATCATGTCCTGCTCCAGCCGCTCGTCATAGCGGATGCCGGCATCGCAGCCCGCCACCAGCAGATCGACAAAGTTCTCCTCGGCAATCACCTCCAGGCGAATGGCAGGATAGGCCGCCAGAAATCCCGGAACGATTCTTGGCAGCACCAGCCGCGAGGCGCTTATCGGCACGTTGAGCCGCAAGGTTCCGGCGGGCCGGTCGCGAAAGCCGTTCACCACATCGAGTGCGGCTTCCACCTCGCCCAATGCGGGGCCGAGCCGCGCCAGCAGGCCGGCACCAGCCTCGGTCAAAGCGACGCTGCGCGTGGTGCGGTTGAAGAGCCTGACACCAAGCTGCGTTTCCAGACGGCGGATGGCTTCGCTGAGCGCGGACGCACTGCCCGCCGTCACACGGGCTCCTTCGCGAAAACCGCCGGCGCGCGCCACGGCCATGAACGCCTGAAGATCGTTGAGGTCAGCCGCCATTGTTCTAAATTCCGTACAAGCTGTGCCAATTATATCCGGTTATCGGGACAGCAGCTATGTCCTATCTCCCTCACCGACAACGAAGGAGAACTGCAATGTCCAGCGTAGACAAATCCGGCACCTATAAACTCGGCAACCGCACGGTTCATCGCATCGGCTATGGCGCCATGCAGCTTGCTGGCAAAGGCGTGTTCGGTCCGCCGAAGGACCATGACGCGGCGATCGCGGTGCTGCGCGAGGCGGTGGCGCAAGGCGTGAATCATATCGACACCAGTGACTATTACGGGCCGTACGTCACCAACAAGCTGATCCGCGAGGCGCTATCGCCCTATCCCGACGATCTCACCATCGTCACCAAGATCGGCGCCCGTCGTGGCGAAGACGCCTCCTGGCTGCCGGCCTTCACAGCCGATGAGCTCGAACAGGCCGTACACGACAATCTTCGCAATCTTGGCCTCGAGGTGATGGACGTCGTCAATCTGCGCATCATGTTCGGGGTGCATGGTCCAGCGGAGGGCTCCATCGAGGCGCAAGTCACCAAGCTAGCCGAGCTTCAGCGCAAAGGCCTGGTGCGCCATATCGGCCTAAGCAACGTCACCCGCGCCCAGATCGCGGAAGGCCGCAAGATCTGCGACATTGTCTGCGTGCAGAACCAGTACAATCTGGCGCATCGCGACGACGACGCGCTGATCGACGAACTAGCGCGCGATGGCATCGCCTATGTGCCGTTCTTTCCGCTCGGCGGCTTCAGCCCGCTGCAATCGTCGACGTTATCCGGTGTCGCCGAACGGCTTGGCGCGACGCCGATGCAGGTGGCGCTGGCGTGGCTGCTGCAGCGCTCGCCGAACATCCTGCTGATCCCGGGCACATCGTCGGTCGGGCATTTGCGGGAGAATCTTGCGGCTGCGGAGTTGGAGCTGTCGGGGGATGTGCTGAACGAGTTGGATGGGGTCGCGAAGGCGGCGTGATTGGGTGATCTCCCCACAAGGGGGGAGATCGCAGTTCCAGCGCCGCACTCTAATTAATGCTTGCGGTATGCGCCGGCTCGGCCTGCTTGATGTCCGTCGTGTAAGGCACGCGAAAACCATTGCTCGCCAGCCACTCGATCGCCGCTTTCGGCTCATCCGTCTGGATGATCGTCGCGCCGCGGTCGACCCAAAAGCCCCAGGCTTCGCGCGGCAGGCTGGCGGCGACGGCGAGCTCGTCGCCGCGGCCGCCGGCGAGGAATCCACCCGGCTTGTTGACGATGGCGTAAGTGTCGGCCCAGAGATGCCAGTCGCCTCTGGCCGCTTCCGCCCGCATATGGTTGCTGAACAGCGGGCCGCCGGTCGACGTCAGCGTCTCGGCGCCGTTGCGCCAATTGATCAATTCGATGGCGCGGGGCGCGAAAGCCTTGTCGACCTCGCCGGCGAAGCCCGCATCGTGGACGGCGTCGTCGGCGAGGATCGGCATGAACTGGAAGCCGCCGCCGGCCTTGGCAAGTGCTGCGCTCGCGGCATCGATGCGCTGCCGGTTCCAGAGGTTCTCCTTGACGATGACCTGATCGGCCATGCCGAGATCGCGCGCCTCGGCGATCATGCCCGGCAGGTCGGTCACCTCCAGCTTGTTGTCGAGGTTGATCAGGATCCTGTCCCTGGTCGTCAGCAGCATCTCGCGCAGCGTCGACACCGTCTCGTTGGTGACGACGCCCGTGCCCTCGATGACCAGCCGGCATTTCTTCAGCTCGGCAAGCGTGTATTTCACCACCTCGCCAGTGCAGGTGGTCGTGCGGTCGAGCCAGCTGTCATGCATGATGACGAATTCGCCGTCTTTCGCGCGCCGGACGTCGACCTCGACGATCTCGGCGCCGATCGCGATCGAGCCTTCGACCGCGGCAAGCGAATTCTCTGCGTAAAGCGTCTTGCCGGCCTGCATGCTGCCGGCCCGGTGCGCAGCGATCATCACATGATCGCGCCACTGGTTGGCATGCTCGAAGCGGTCGAGGATTTGGGCAGCGCGCGTCTCGCCGGCTAAGCTTTGTCCGGCAATGGTGGCAAGGGCGGCGGAAAAGGCAAGGCTCATCCAGAGTGTTCGCATCGGGGAATCGCTCCGTTCCGGGTCGCGACCCGGTTAAGCGATGCCCATGACAGGGCGGTGAACGAAGCCGGCTAGCTGTTTCGCATCAAAGTTCGTCAAATCCGCCTGGAAAGGCGGCGGAACCAGGCAAGCGCAGGCATTTCGACGAAGCGCCAGGTGAACCACGACGCGACGATGACCGCGATCAACATGGCGATCAGGGCCGCGAAGCCGATCCAGGGCGAGCCGGCGCCGAAGCCGGTCGCATGGTCGCCGCGCAGCATCAGGTCGCCGACGATGCCGAGCCCGAGCTTGCGTTCGATCAGGCCGCCGACATTGATCATGCGCGCCTGGACGAAGATGTGGACCATGTAGATCGAATAGGAGAGCGAGCCGAGCAGCAGCATCGGCCGGCTGCGCAGCACGGCGCTGACCAAGCCGCCTTCATGGGCAAAAAGATAAAGCGCCAGCGCGAAGACGACCGGCGCCGCAATGCCAAGGTCGTTGGTGCCGGCAGTGGAGACGAACAAGGCGATCCCCGCGATCATCGCCAGTTCGGCCAGCGTCCAGGCGAGGCGCCCTGCCCCGCCGCTCAGCGCCTGTCGCGCCTCTGCAATGGAATCGTGCTGAAACCAGGCAAGCAACGCACCGAGCGAGAAGCCGTAAAGGCAGCGGATGAAGCCGAAATCGAAGGACACGTCCATATGACGCGTCGAGACCGCAAGCAGGAAAAGGGGCGCCGTCACCGCGGCGGCGACGAACCATATCCAGGCGCGCTGGCCGGTGGTGAAGACGACGGCGGCAAAAAGCAGATAGGTGAAGAACTCGGCCGAGATGCTCCAGCTCGGCGCGTTCCAGCTCAGATGATCCTCGACGCCCATGCCCTGCACAAGGAAGAGGTTGGCGATGAGGCTTTTCAGGTCGAAACCGGCGGTGAAGGGCGCGGGACCGGTTCCGTGCAGTGCCGGCAGCACGAGCCGGAGCGCCTCGAAGCCTGCGAAAGCGGCAAGCATCAGGAGATGCAACGGATAGATGCGGCCGAAGCGCACCAGCGCGAAGCGGGCAAGGTCGTCCTCCTTGTTCAAGCGACTGCCGTAGGCGCTGGCGATGACGAAGCCGGACAGCACGAAGAAGAAATCGACGAACAGGTAGGAGCCCCCGACAAAGGCGCTCTGCGAAATCATCGAGGTCGTCGGGAAGTGGAACAGCGCCACCAGCAGCGCGCAGATGCCGCGCCAGGAATCCAGCACCAGGAAGCGCTCGCCGGCGGTCGTGCCGACACGGGTCGCCGTGGGTGCGGACGCAAGATTGAGCAGAGCCGTCTCAGCCATAATGATACAGATCCTGTGTTGGCGTGGCACTCGCCGAGCGCCGCTTCCATTCCGCAAGCTGTGACTGGCATGTTGCGTGCCGGTTCTGTAGTTGTGGCTGCCCCGATGAAAACCGAGGATTCCTAATGGCGAACAATGAGATCGACCACGCCTTCACCGCCCGTTCCAAAACGGGCGCGTCGCTCGAGCCGACCTATGCCGGCGCGCTGTCGTTCATGCGGCGCAAATACGCGAAGGACGTGAAGGGCGCGGACGCCGTCGTGTGGGGCATTCCCTTCGACGCCGCCGTCACCAACCGGCCCGGCGCCCGCTTCGGGCCGCAGGCTATTCGCCGCGCCTCTGCGATCCTCGACAACGACCCGCAGTACCCGTTCTCGCGCGACCTGTTCGAGCACCTTTCAGTAGTGGACTATGGCGATTGCCTGCTCGACAGCGGCAATCACCAGAAGACCCCCGGCACGATCGAGCGCGAGGCGGCCAAGATCCTGAAATCAGGCGCGTTCCTTTTGACGCTCGGCGGCGACCATTTCGTCACCTGGCCGCTGCTCAAGGCGCATGCCGCGATCCACGGGCCGATGGCGCTGGTGCAGTTCGACGCGCACCAGGACACCTGGCCGGACGACGGCAAGCGCATCGACCATGGCTCCTTCGTCGCCCGCGCGGTGAATGAAGGCATCATCGACCCCGATCGCTCGATCCAGATCGGCATCCGCACCCATGCGCCGGACACGTTCGGCATAAAAATCCTCTATGGCCACGAGGTCGAGGAAATGCGCGCCTCCGACATCGCCTACGCGATCGTCGAGCGCACCGGCGGCAAGAAGACCTATCTCACCTTCGATATCGACTGCCTCGATCCGGCTTTCGCGCCCGGCACCGGCACGCCGGTGGCAGGCGGCCCGTCTTCGGCCAAGATGCTGTCGACGCTGCGCCAGCTCGGCCAGATCGACATCGTCGGCGCCGACGTCGTCGAGGTTGCGCCGGCCTATGATCATGCCGATATAACGGCGATCGCCGGATCGATCATCGCCATGCATTATCTCGGCCTGCTGGCGGAGCGAAAGGCACGGCTCGACGAACTGAGCAACGGCAATCATGCTGCAATAAATCATGCCAACGGCATATGACATTGGAATCGCAGGGAATTAGGCAAGCGATGAAACCGAAAATCTTCATTGACGGCGAACACGGCACGACGGGCCTGCAGATCAGGGCGCTGCTGGCCGACCGCGGCGACCTGGAGATCATCTCCATCCCGACGGAGCGCCGCAAAGAGGCCGCCGCCCGCGCCGAGTTCCTCAACGCGGCCGATGTCGCGATCCTTTGCCTGCCGGATGCGGCGGCCAAGGAAAGCGTGTCGCTGATCACGAACGACACCACGAAGGTGATTGACGCCTCGACCGCGCATCGCGTGGCGGAGGGCTGGGAATATGGCTTCGCCGAAATGGACAAGGACCAGGCGAAGAAGATAGCCAGCGCGAAGCGCATCGCCAATCCCGGCTGCTGGCCGCAAGGGCCGATCGCGACGCTGCGGCCGCTGGTTGCGGCCGGCCTGCTGCCTGCCGACTTCCCGGTCACCGTCAACGGCATCTCCGGCTATTCCGGCGGTGGCCGGCCGATGATCGAGGATTATGTCGGCAAGGGCGAGGACGCACCCGAATTCCTGCCCTACGGGCTGACGCTGCAGCACAAGCACGTGCCGGAGCTCCGCACCTACGCGAAGCTGTCGCACGACCCGATCATGCAGCCGGCAGTGGGCAATTTCGCGCAAGGCATGATCACCGTGGTGCCGCTGCAGCTCGGCGGTCTCGACCGCGTCCCGACAGGGGCTGAGCTTCATGCGGCGATCGCCGATCACTATGCGTCGATCGACGGCGGCGTGGTCGAGGTCGCGCCCTACACGCACATGGAGCGCATGCCGGAGATCGACCCGGAGGTCTACAACGGCACCAACCGGATGAAGGTCTACGTGTTCGCCAATGACGAGCGGGCGCAGGCGCTGCTGATGGCCGTCTACGACAATCTCGGCAAGGGCGCGTCGGGCGCCGCGGTGCAGAACCTCGACCTGATGCTCGGCATCAAGCACTGAGCGGCAATGCAAGCGTTTCCCGAGCGCTGGAAGCTCAGCGCTCCCGAACTCATTGAAGAGACGTTTTCCAGCCGGATCTGGAAGGTGACGCGCGAGGATGGTTCGCCGGCAATCGTCAAGGACCTGAAACCCTTCGACGACGTCGCCGACGAGCTGCGCGGCGAGCATTACCTTGCCTGGCGGGGCGGCGAAGGCGCCGTGCGCCTGCTCGGCCGTGACGGCAATCGCATGCTGCTCGAATATGCCGGCGACCGACTGCTTTCCGAACATCTTGCGGAATATGGCGACGATGTCGCGACGGCGATTGCCGCCGACATTATGGGGAAGCTGCTGTCGCCCTCCGAGCACACGCCTCCGGCCGACCTGCAGCCCTTGCGGGAACGGTACGTCAGCTTGTTTCGAGCGGCCAAGACCGATCAGGAAGCCGGGCGGCACAGCCTCTATGTCGACGCTGCCAATATAGCCGAGCGGTTGCTTGCCGACCCGCATGCCGTGCGCCCGCTGCATGGCGACCTGCACCACGACAACATCCTGTTCGGGCCGCGCGGCTGGCTGGCGATCGACCCAAAGGGCGTGCTCGGCGATCCCGGCTTCGACGCGGCGAACATCTTCTACAACCCGCTCGACCGCGACGACCTCTGCCTCGATCCGCGCCGGATCGCGCATATGGCCGACGTGTTTGGAAAGACGCTCGGACAGTCGCCACGCGCCATCCTCGACCATGCGATCGCCTATGGCTGCCTGTCGGCCGCTTGGCATCGCGAGGACAAGAACGCGGTCGACGAAAAACGCGAGCTAGCCGTCGCTGAAGCAGTTCGAAAGGTTCGCCTCAGCCTCTGACGGCAATTTCGGTCGGAAGCGGATAGGCGCCCTTGGTGCCGCGCCAGTGCGCGGCAGCGAAGCCGAGCAACACAAGCGCGATCGCCTGATGCGTCAACGCCATGTGCAGCGGCACCTGCATCAAGAGCGTGCCGATGCCGATCGAGGCCTGGACGACCACCAGCGCGAACAGAAGCGTGGCCCGGCGGGCATGGGTGGTGCCGGGCTGGCGCCGCCACGTCGCGATCATGTGCCAGAGCGCCACGACAAGGACCGTATAGGCGCCGAGCCGGTGGACGAACTGAACCGTTTTCGGATTTTCGAAGAAGTTCAGCCAGGCGGGTTTCAGGAGAAGCAGGTCGGACGGGATCAGCTTTCCGTCCATCAGCGGCCATGTGTTGTAGCTAAGCCCCGCGTGGAGCCCGGCGACCAATCCGCCAAGATAGATCTGGACCAGCGCCAAAAGCACGATGAAGCCGGCAAGCCGCTGCGTCGGCCGGTCGGCGGCGGGCTCCGAATGCGGCGCCAGCCCGCGCGCGACCACCATGGTGGCTGTGAAGATGAGCGCGGCAAGCGTCAGGTGTGTCGCCAGCCGGTATTGACTGACCGAGACGCGGTCCGCCAGGCCGGAAGCCACCATCCACCAGCCGATGGCGCCTTGCAACCCGCCGAGCGCCAGGATGCCGACGAGCTTCAGCCCGAGGCCGCGTTCGATGCGGCGTGTCGCCCAGAAGAACAGCAGCGGCAAGGCAAAGACGACGCCGACGCTGCGCGCCAGGATGCGGTGCGCCCACTCCCACCAGAAGATCGACTTGAAGTCGTCGACGCTCATACCCTTGTTGATCTCGGTATATTGCGGGATCTGCTGGTAACGCTGGAACTCTTCCTGCCATTCGGCGTCGTTGAGCGGCGGGATGACGCCGTGTATCGGCTGCCACTCAGTGATAGACAGCCCCGAGCCGGTGAGACGCGTGGAACCGCCGACCAGCACCAGAGCGAACAGCACAAGCAGCACGGCGTAGAGCCAGCCGCGCAGCAGGGCGCGGTTATGCAGGTCGCGGTCGCGTGCGGCATAGGGGGCCGTGGCGGTGATGGCAGCCATTTCGCTTTCCCGGCGGTTGAAACGCGCGATTGGTGGACCAAGGTCGCCCAACTGGCAAGACTGGACAGCGCGGCACGCCGTCGCGCCGGGCCGCGACGGTTGCGCGCCCTCTTCATTCGGCCTAAGCGAAGCGGGTCAACGGAACCTCGACATGCCCATTCGCCTGAAAAAGCTGATCGGAACCATATTGCTGGTGGCGCTGGTCATCATCTACGCGCTGATCGCGTCGGCCGTCGCGGTCACCAGGCTCGCCGAATACGGCCCTGTCGCGCATCTGTTGTTCTTCCTGTTCAGCGGCCTGTTGTGGGTGCTGCCTGCCATGGGCATCATCAAATGGCTGATACTAGAGCCCGGCCCGAAGGGCTGACGCAGCCTTAGATGGTCACCACCATCTTGCCCGCATTGGCGAGCGGCGTCGTGATGCCGGACAGCATCGTGCGGATATGCGCCACGCTCTGATAGCGGCCATTGACGGAGATGCGCGGCAGCGCGTGCAGGAAGCCGGCATGCTCGGCGCGCAGCACACCATGCCGCGTGGTCACCGCCGAGGCATAGCCTGCGTCGCGGGCGAAGCCCACCTCGCGGCAGCCGACGGCGCTCGCATAGCCATACGGGTAAGCCAGATGACGCGGCTCCTCGCCGAGCCTTTCCTTAAGGATGCGGCGGACGTCGCCGATCTCATGGCGCGCATCGGCTTCGGACAGTCGCTTCAAGTTCCGATGGTTGATGGTGTGCGCGCCGATGGTCACCAGCGGGTGCGCTGCCATGCTGCGAAGTTCATCCCAATTCATCAAGGCGCATGGGCGGCCCGAGCCGAATTCGAGCCCGTTCGAACGGGCTAGCTCGCGCAGCGCGGCTCCCTGCTTTTCCTCGGAGACTTCCAGGGTCAGCCAGGCGTTCAGCCGGGCAATGGCTTGGATCTTCCTGCCTGGCGTCGAGCAATCGATCAGCGTCGGCTTGCCCGCCCTGGTCAGCGTCAGGCGCGAACTGGTGTCGACAATGTCCTCGATCACGTCCCACCAGAGATCGACGGCGCCGTCGATCAAGCCGGGGGCGACATAGATGGTGATCGGCGCGGCGTGCTTTTGCAGCACCGGAAGCGCCTCGGTCATGTTGTCGCGATAGGCGTCGTCGGCGGTGATCGTGGCGAACTGGCGGCCCTTGCCGCCCGTCTTGATGCGTTCGATCGCTTCATCAAGGGAAACAAAGGTATAACCCCGCCCCTTCATGTCAGCGATCAGCCTGTCGAGGAAGGCCGGAGCGATGTTCAGGTGCCGATTGACGCTGTTCGGCTTTTCCGGCGTCGCGGTGACACGGTGCAGCATCAGGATAGCGCCGATGCCGCCAACAAACGGCCGCGCCAGAGGCGCGAGACCGGAGTAGCGGGCAAGGTTCAACGCCAGTTTCCGGATTGCCTCGCCCCCGTCGATCATTCCTTCACCTTTTGCGCCTAGGCTCATGCAAGCACGAATTGCGCCTATGCGAACCCCCAAGCCGGAACCAATACGTCTTAAGGATTGAGGTATGGTTGACGCCACCGCGTCATTTGACGGCAACCGGGTCGCGACCAATGAGATTTCCGCGCGCGCCATGCGAGCCGATCAGGGTCGGTGGACTGCGACCGCAAGGGACGGCGCCGGGCTTGCCGACTATGTTCAATTCTGCACCTCGGCGCTGTTCGCGCCGGCGCAAAGCGCATCCTGGGTGGGCAACTGGGCGACCGCAACCGGCGCCGACATGGTTTTTGCGACGCTGGCCTGCGATGGCCGCCCGGCGCTATCCCTGGCCCTGGAGATCGTAAGACGCGGCCCGTTCAAAGTTGCCCGTTTCGCCGGCGGGCGCCACGCCAACGGCAATTTCGCCGCCGCCGATCCACGTTTCCTGCCTGCTATCGACGGCCAGGCGATCCGCTCGGCGTTCAAGGCGATCGTGCAAACGCGGCCGGACATCGACCTGATCTCGCTGGAAAGGCTGCTGCCCGACCTCGATGGCGTTGCCAACCCGCTCGCCGCGCTGCCCGGCTTTCCAAGTCCGAACCTCGCGCTCGCGGTCGACCTCGACGGCGGGTTCGACGCGCTCTTGTCGCGCGCGAGCGGTAAGCGCAAGCGCAAGAAGCACCGCTCGCAGACACGCAAGTTCGAGGCTGTCGGCCCCTTCCGCCGGATCGAGGCAGGCACCAGCGAGGAGGTCGACAGGCTGCTCGACGCCTTCCTCGATATGAAGGAAGTACGCTTCGCCAAGATGGGCATCGCCGATGTCTTCGGCGACAGGCAAGTGCGCGACTTCTTCCGGGCGCTGTTTACCGATGCGCTGAGCGAGGAAAATCCCTCCTTCCTGCTGCACGGCCTGGACGTGGCGGGAAAACTGCGTGCGGTCACTGGCTCCAGCCGCTCTGGCAAGCGGCTGATCTGCGAGTTCGGCGCCATCGCCGAGGACGACCTCGCCTTCGCCAGCCCCGGCGATTTCCTGTTCTTCGACAACATCCAGGAAGCCTCCGAGCTCGGCTTCGAGGTGTATGACTTCTCGGTCGGCGACGAGCCTTACAAACGGCTCTGGTGCGATATCGAGATCCAGCATTTCGAGGTGCTTGCGCCGTTGACGCTGAAAGGCCGCGCATTGGCGACGACGATGCGGCAAGGCGCGCGCGCCAAGGCCTTCATCAAGAACAATCCGACGGTCTGGAAGCTGACCAAGATGCTGCGCCGCAAGGCGGCCGGTCAGGCCGCGCCCGTTCCAGCCGAAGACGATAACTGATCACCACGCTTTAATCGGACGCACGGTTGCTTCGACACCCCGTCGCGTTTTCGCGCGGCGTTCAAGCCGCCGAGCGGCGTCCCGGCACCGGGGTTCCCGGCGGTTCGTGGCCGACCGGCGTGACCAGCGTCAAGTTGGGGTAGCCGTTCTCGATCAGCTTCACCGCGGCCTGCGTCACCTGGTCGTCGGCCTCCAGCATCGACAGGAAGACTTCGGTCCCGTCGCCGACCAGGCGGCCAATGCCTTGCGCGTCGGCCGGGCCGCACTCGACCACGACGAGATCATAGGCCGTGGTGAGCGACTGCATGATGATCGGCAGCCGGTCGGCGGCGCGCATGGCGCGGACAGGGTCGGCGGTGCCGACCGGAATGACATGCGCATCCGAATAGAGATCGGGATGGATGACGTCGCTGAACTGCGCTTCGGACGCAAGCAGATTGGTGATGCCGGGGAACAGGCTCGTGTCCAGCATCGGCAGCGACGCCGCGCCCGATGCGGTGAGATCGAGCAGCAGCACACGCAGACCGGCATCGGATACTTCGCGCGCCACGAGCACGGCGGACGCGGCCGCCTCGTCGCCCTCCGGCGACACGAAGATCGCGCGCGCGGCGCCGGAAGCGATCAGCTTCTCCGCGGCCTTGTCGACATCGATCTCGCCGAGCCTGGATTGCCTTGGTTCCGGGGTCGATTCGCTTGGCCCAGCCTGCTTGACAGCCGCAGCGCGAGCCTCCGCCAGCTCGCGCTCGGCCGGCCTCGGGAGTTCCGATTCCGCAATCGAATGCCCCGCCGCGGCTTCCTCGTAAGGCGCAAAGGCCCGACCTCCGTCGTGAGCCTCAACGACCGTCGGTTCCACCCTGGCCACGGGCATCGCCACCTGCTCGATATCGGTAAAGCGAGCACCGGCGGCCGGACGCATGGCGCGGCCCGAGAACAGCTCGCCAAGCAGCGTGCCGATCGCCATCAGCAGCAGCGAAGCGGCGGCGGCGGCACCGGTGATCGGCCCAATCTTCGGGAAATAGGGCTGGGACGGCACCTGGGCGCTGGCAATCAGGCTCGCCGCGACAGGCGAGTATTTGCGATCCTTGCGCGAGGCCACCGCATTGTAGCTTGTCATATAGGATTCAAGCTGTTGGCGCTGAACATTCGCGTCGCGCTGCAAGGCGTCCAGCTGCACCTGCTGCTCGCCGGCGCGGGCCGACGCGGCTTTCAGCGTGTTGACGTCCGCGACCAGCTGATCCTCGCGGGCCTTGGCCGTCTGGGCCTGGGCGGCCAGGCCACGGATGATCTTTTGCGCCTCGTTGCCAATCTGGCCGTCGAGATCGGCCAGTTGCGACTTCAGCGCCCGGATGCGCGGGTGGTTGTCCAGCAGGGTCGTGGAAAGGTCGGCGATATTAGCCCTGAGTTCCACCTGGCGCTCACGCAGGCGCTGGATCAGATCGGAAGACAGGACTTCCGGCACGCTGTCCAGCGAACCGCCATTCTGCAGCGCCCGGCGCACGCTTTCGGCGCTCGCTTCGGCGGCGGCGCGGCTGGCGCGCACGCGCGACAACTCGCTCGACAGTTCGGCGAGC
This sequence comes from Mesorhizobium sp. CNPSo 4661, assembly GCF_057784215.1. NCBI lineage: Bacteria > Pseudomonadati > Pseudomonadota > Alphaproteobacteria > Hyphomicrobiales > Phyllobacteriaceae > Mesorhizobium > Mesorhizobium sp. CNPSo 4661. The sequence continues at coordinate 140,327 of NZ_JBWGIO010000016.1, forward strand.
TGCTGGGTCGGAAGCACCGCATTGTTGCCACCCATCAAAAGGTCGGACTGGGCGCGGAACGCCGCGACCTTGGCCTCGGCGTCCTTGACGCGATTCTGCAGGTCCGCGATTTCCGGCGCCAGGAAGTCGGTAGCGGCGGCATTCGATTCGAGCTTGGCGTCGCCCTTCGAGGCGATATAGGCGTTGGCGATGCCGTTCGCGATGTCGGCGGCAAGCTTGGGATCCTTCGAGGCGAACTCGATGGCGATCGCGCGCGTCTTCTCAACGGCGTAGACGTTGAGCTTGTCGTGCATGGCATTCAGCACGCGCTCTTCCGGCGGAATATCGAAGGGATCGCTTTTCAAGCCGACAAGAACGAGCATGCGCCCGAGCGTCGACATCTTCAGCGTTTCGTCGAACTCCGGCAGCTTGTCCAGGTTGAGCTTGGTCGCCACCTGCTTGAGGATGTCGGGCGAGGAAATGATCTGGACCTGGGTCGCGACGCCCTGCTCGTCGAGAATCGGCTTTTCGTCATCGTTGGTGCCTGGCGGCCGGGTGTATTCCGATTCGCGCGAGCCGATCTCCAGCTTGGCTGTCGCCTTGTAATAGGGCGTCGCGAGCCAGGCGAAGGCAAAGGCCAGCCCGGTGACCAGAAGCGTCACGAAGACAATGCGCACCCAGTTCCTCGCCAGACTGGCGAAGAGCTGTCTCAGATCGACATCGACGTCTGCGGCCGCGGACTGAACGGACATGCATCCTGCTCCGAACTTTGAGTCGAGGACGGACCGTAAACAACTATGGTAACTCACCCGTTAAGATCAGAATGGATGCTTATTAGAGAGCACTCAAAGAAGATTGGGCGAAAGCAATAGAACAATTGGGCTTTTTGCCGATCTCCGCTCTCCCGCAGCACGCTCCTTTACCGCCCATTAACCCTAACAGGATGATAACGGTCGCACTTTCCTGGGGTTGGCCGCGACTTGCGGCAAGAGCGATGAAGGTTCCTGGCCGGTCATGAAAAGCAATGCTTCCCTCTTTCGCGCTTTGCTTGCCCTGTCGCTGCTCACCGGCTGCTCGAGCTACCGCCCGACACCCGCCGCCTTCCATGAAGTGCTCGACCAGCCCTATCGGCTCGGCGCCGGCGACCGCGTCCGTGTCACGGTGTTCGAGCAAGATGGATTGACCAACACCTACAGCGTCGACCAGTCCGGCTATCTCTCCTTCCCGCTGGTCGGCTCGGTGCCGGCGCGCGGCCACACCGCGCAGCAGTTGGAAAAGGAGATCGCCGACAAGCTGCGCCAAGGCTATCTGCGCGATCCCGACGTCTCGGTCGAGATCGACCGCTACCGGCCGATCTTCGTCATGGGCGAAGTGGGCGCTGCCGGCCAGTATTCCTATGTGCCGGGACTCACGGTGCAAAAGGCGGTCGCCATCGCCGGCGGCTTCACGCCGCGCGCCAATCAGGGGAGCGTCGACATCACCCGCGACATCAACGGCAAGGTGATGACCGGACGGGTGCTGACATCCGATCCGCTCCTGCCCGGCGACACCATCTACGTTCGCGAACGCCTGTTCTGAAAAACCCGTCGTGGCGGTGAACCTCAGGATCGTCCACTGCTTTCGCTCACCTGTCGGAGGAATCTTCCGGCACGTGCGCGACCTGGCCGAGGCGCAGGTCGCCGCCGGCCACGCGGTGGGAATCGTCTGCGACTCGACCACCGGCGGCGACTATGAGGAACGCTTGTTCGAGGCGATGAAGGACAGCCTCGCGCTTGGCATCCATCGCACGCCGATGCAACGGCATGTCGGGCCGGGCGACCTCGCCTCGGCCTGGCGCACCTATCGAATCATCCAGGAATTGCGGCCGGACGTGCTGCACGGACATGGCGCCAAGGGTGGCGCCTATGCCCGGCTGTTCGGCTCATTGTTGCGGGTATCAAGGTTTCGCGTTGCCCGCCTCTATTCGCCGCATGGCGGCTCCCTCCACTATGACGAGACGACGGCGACAGGAAAACTGTTCTTCGGCCTGGAGCGCTTCATGGCGCGCTTCACCGACTGCCTGCTGTTCGTTTCCGACTACGAGCGCAAAACCTATCGCCGCAAGGTCGGCGAGCCGCCCATACCCAACCGGCTGGTCTATAACGGCCTGCGCGCCGCCGAATTCGAACCGGTGGCGACCGCGGCGAATGCCGCAGATTTCCTGTACATCGGCATGATGCGCGACCTGAAAGGTCCCGATATCTTCATCGATTCGCTGGCTTTGGCCGGCAGCGAGTCGGGCCGTCCGCTGAGCGCCGTGATGGTCGGCGACGGCGACGACCTGCCGCGCTACCATGCGCAGGTCGAGCGGCTCGGCCTCAAAAACCACGTCCGATTCCTGCCGCCCATGCCGGCAAGAGACGCTTTCGCGCTGGCCGAGTCGATCGTCGTGCCGTCTCGCGCGGAGGCGATGCCCTACATCGTGCTCGAGGCTCTCGCTGCCGGCATGCCGATGATCGCGACCGCGGTCGGCGGCATTCCGGAAATCTTCGGCGAAAACTCCCCTGCCCTGATCCGCCCCGACCCCTCGCAACTCGCGGCCAAGATGCAGACGGCGCTCGGCGATTTCGACGCCTATCGCGGACAGATGCCGCAGACGGACGAGCTCAAAGCCCGCTTCGGAGCCGATGTGATGGCGGCCGAAATCGAGAAGGCCTATTTCTCCGCGCTGAACAGATAGGCTTGCGGCCGCCCGAACGGCTCCAAAACCACCGGTTGTTTCAAGGCTTTCTTAGCTCTCTTTTGCTATGCAGTTGCGCGAAGCTCGCGGACAGTTCCCATGAATGAAATCGACCCCGCGCACCGCTTTTCCATAGATGCGGTGCGCAACTACGACGCTCCCGCCGGAAGCGAAAAGCCTGGCGGCATCAATGATGTGGCGCGCCAGGTCGCCTCGCAATACCGGCGCGATACCATGTCGCCGATCATGGTCAGCGGCGTGCTGCGCATGGTCGAGTTCGCCATGCTGTTCCTGTCGGGTCTCGGCGTCTATTTCTACTATGTCGGTTTCTTCAACTATCTGGCCTGGCAATATCCGCTGGCGATCGCGGCGACGTCGTTCCTGGCCGTGGTGCTGCTCGACGTGACCGACTGCTATCAGATCGCGGCGCTGATGCGCCCGCTCGCCAATTTCGGCCGCGTGCTGCTGGTCTGGGCCGGCAGCTTCGCGCTGATGGCGCTCACCGCCTTCGCCATCAAGGCGTCGGAAGACTATTCGCGCCTGCTGTTCGGCACCTGGTTCGCGGTCGGCTTCGTGTTGATCTTCGGCCTGAGACTCGTGATGTCCAGCCTGATCCGGCGCTGGGCGCGCGACGGCCGGATGGAGCGCCGCGCCTTGATAGTCGGCGGCGGCAAGGCGGCCGAACAACTGATACGCTCGGTCGAGAAGCAGCCCTACAACGACATCCGCATCTGCGGCATCTTCGACGACCGCAACGACAAGCGCTCGCCGCCGATCGTCGCCGGCTATCCCAAGCTCGGCACGATCTCGGAGCTCATCGAATTCGCCCGCATCGCTCGCATCGACATGCTGATCGTGTCGCTGCCGCTGACCGCCGAATCGCGCGTCTTGCAGCTTCTGAAGAAACTCTGGGTGCTGCCGGTCGACATCCGGCTTTCGGCGCATTCCAACGCGCTACAGTTCCGGCCGCGCGCCTACTCCTATATCGGCTCGGTGCCGATGCTCGACATCTTCGACAAGCCGATCAACGACTGGGATTCGGTCGCCAAGCGCGCCTTCGACATCGTCTTCTCGCTCGTCGGCATCATCCTCTTTTCGCCGGTGATGCTCGCCACCGCGATCGCCATCAAGCTCGACAGCAAGGGCCCGGTGCTGTTCAAGCAGAAGCGGCACGGCTTCAACAACGAGATCATCGAGGTCTACAAGTTCCGCTCGATGTATGCCGACCGGTCGGATCCGACCGCCAAGCAGACGGTGACCAAGAACGATCCGCGCGTCACCCGTGTCGGCCGCTTCATCCGCAAGACCTCGATCGACGAGCTGCCGCAGTTCTTCAATTCGTTGCTCGGCTCGCTGTCGCTGGTCGGGCCGCGCCCGCATGCCATCGCCGCGCAGTCGCACAATCTGCTCTACAACGAGGTGGTCGACGGCTACTTCGCCCGCCACAAGGTCAAGCCCGGCGTCACCGGCTGGGCGCAGATCAACGGCTGGCGCGGCGAGATGGACACCAACGAAAAGATCCGCATGCGCACCGAATACGACCTCTATTACATCGAGAACTGGTCGATGCTGTTCGACCTGCGCATCCTGTTCCTCACGCCGATCCGCCTGCTCAACACGGAAAATGCCTATTGAGCGCCATCGCCCATGAGTTGCCGGCGTCAGCGGTCAACGCCAAGCTGATTTCTCTGATCGCGTCGGCCGCGATCGGCATCGGCATCCTGCTCTCCGGCTTCGTCATCAGTGAACCCGCGCCTTACGAAATCTACATGGCCGGGCTGATCGCGGTCTGGGCGCTCTTCGGTCTTCGAATCTCGCGCGCGATCGTTCCGCTGCTGGTGCTGCTGGTGGCGATGAACATCGGCGGCATGATTGCCATGACGCAGATGGCGGATCTCGCCAACACGCCGCTCTATCTCGCCGTCTCGCTGTTTCTCGCCTTCAGCGCGGTGTTCTTTGCCTCGGTGACCTCGGTTCAACCGAGCCTCTACCGGCTGATCTTCATCGCCTATGTCGTATCGGCGGTGGCGACGTCGCTGCTTGGCATCGCCGGTTATTTCCATGCCTTTCCCGGCGCGGAAATGTTCACCAAATACGACCGAGCCGCCGGCGCCTTCCAGGACCCGAACGTGTTCGGGCCGTTCCTGGTGCTGCCCGGCACTTACCTGCTCTACCTGCTCTTGACCGGCCCGGTGTCGCGCATGCCGCTGCTCGCCTTGCCGCTGCTCATCATCACCGCCGGCATCTTCTTCTCCTTCTCGCGCGGCGCCTGGGGCATGTTCGCGGTGTCGGCGGTGCTGCTCACCGCGTGCCTCTTCCTGCAGAGCGCCAGCGGCAAGTTCCGGTTGCGGGTCGTGGTGATGACGATCGCGGCCGTGGCGCTGCTGATCATCGCCTTCCTGGTCATCCTGCAACTGCCCGGCGTGTCGGATATGTTCACCCAGCGCGCGCAGCTCGAGCAGAGCTACGACTCGGCACGGCTCGGTCGCTTCGCCCGCTACGCGATCGGCTTCCAGCTGGCGATGGAACACCCGTTCGGCATCGGTCCGCTGGTTTTCGGCACGATCTACGGCGAGGACACGCACGACATCTGGCTGAAGGCGCTGATGGATTACGGCTGGCTTGGCTTCGTCTCGTTCCTGACGCTGACGCTCTGGACGATCGGCGCCGGCTTCCGCATCCTGTTGCGCGACCGGCCATGGCAGCCCTATCTGCTTTGCGCCTATGTCGCCTATCTCGGCAATATCGGGCTAGGCACCTTCATCGACATCGACCACTGGCGCCATCTCTACCTGCTGCTCGGGCTGGTCTGGGGCGCCATCGCTCTGGAGTATCGGCACCAACGGGAATTGAGGCTGGCGCGAGTTCCCGTTCCGGCAGCGGCCGCGGCGTCTATCGCGCGGCACGCTCCTGTCGCCGCGCTATTTTAACCCTGCTTTGCGCAGGCCATCGACAAGCAGCTCAGTGTCCTCGGGATATTTGTGCGGAGGAACTTTCCGCCATTGCTCGGTGGTGAAATTCGGGTGCACCTCCAGCAGCGCACGGGCATGCCTTTCCGCTTCCTGGGTGTTCCCGAGATAGGCATGGCTCGCCGCCATAAGCCGATGGCTCTCGGAGCCATCCCGCATCTTTTGCAGCGTCTCTATCGTTTTTTCATATTCGCCCAGCTGAAAATAGGCGTCGCCCAGATACCAAAGATAAGCGTCGGGGTAGTAAGGGTTCAGCCGCATCGCCCGCTCCAGCAGCTTCACGGACCGCTCCGCCTGCCGAACATAGACAAGGCAGTCGCCCATCTCGGCCAGCAGGTCGGCGTCGTTGGGATTGAGCTGCAGAGCACGTTCGTAGGCGGCGATCGCTGGATCGTGCTCTTTCTTGTAGAGGTGGGCCAGGCCCATCTCCGAGTAACCGCGTGCATCGAGGTCATCGTGCAGCACGGCCAGACTCGCGAGCTTCAACGCCTCGTTCAGCGCAGCTTCCGGATCATTGGTCCACGCATAGCGCCATTCGACGTTGAACGTCCGTGACAGCGCTGCATAGCTGCGGGCATAGCGAGGATCGAGATTCCTCGCCTGCTCATAAAGCCGCCTGGCATGCCAATTGCTCTCCGGTCGGAAGCGGAAGCTGAGATCCTGCCCGCGCAGGATCATGCCGTAGGCATGAATGTTGGGATGATTTTGCGACATCAGCCGCCGTCTCTCAGCCATGTCGATATGCACGGCCAGCCGCGAAGCGGTCGTCGCGGTAACGTCGTCCTGGAAGGCGAAGATATCCTCAATGCTACCGTCGTAGCGTTCCGACCAGATTGTATGCTCGGTTTGCGCCTCAACCAGGTCCATCGCAACCCGGAGACGAGTGCCCGCACGGCGCAGGCTTCCCGTCAGGAGATAGCGAACACCCAGTTGATTGGCGATCTCGCGCAGCGATCGTGTCTGCGTGACGACGGCCAATGTCGAGTGCCGAGCAATCACCATCAAGTTACGGAACCGGCACAGGTTGGAAATGAGGTCCGCGACGACACCCTGGCACAAATGAAGGTCCGCTGGGTCACCCGAAACGTTCTCAAGCGGCAAGACCGCCAGTGAACTCTCCGGCACGAAACGCTCAGTCGCAGGGACAAAGTGTGGCGCCGACTCCCTTGGCTCCGCATGTGCCAATTCGAAGTCGACCGCGAAGACCTCGACCTCTTCAGCAATGTTCTTCAGCTTTTGCTTGCCCAGCGACCGGAACGAACACTCCGCCTCACCGCGAACGAATTGGCGAACGGATTCGGCGATGCATATGCCGCGCGGCTCCGCCAGCGACTGGATTCGAGCGGCCAAATTGATGCTGTGGCCATAGATCTCACCATCGCTTGCGATCGTGTCTCCAACGTTAATGCCGATCCGGTAGGCGATGGGATCCTCGCCGCCTGACCACACGGTCTCGTTGGACAGTTCCCGCTGCATCTCGACCGCGAAATGCAATGCCAGGGTCGGGCTAGGGAACAAAGCCACCACGCCGTCGCCGGCAGTATCGACAACTGAACCGCCATAATCGCCAACCAGGCCGCGGATGAAGCTGAGCGATTGGGTCAGGCGGACAACCGTCCCTGCCTCATCCTGATCCATAAGGCGGCTGTAGCCGTGCACGTCCGCATAGACGATCGCCGACAGCTTTCGATTAAGCAGCTCGAATCGGCTTGTGACCATTGCTCTTCCCGCCGGCGTTCCCAGCAACCACCGGGCACTGCAGCATAGCACGCTGAAATCGCTAACAGCAGCCGAGAAAGAAGGACGTGCTCAAAGGAATATTGCTGAGATTTAAAGGAATTAGCTGCTTCTAATGCAACGCGCGCGCGATCTGGGAGTGGAAAAGCTCCGCCTGGTTGATCGCTAGCCGCGGCCAACCCTCGGCATCGTGAAGAAGCCCCGCCCCGTCAGGCACTCATTGCATGCAGGTCAATCGCTGTTGCCACCGCCGCGGGCGCTCATGCCGCGCGCGCTCATTCCCCTTGCGCTCATGCCACGCGCGCTCATTCCCCTTGCACTCATTCCGCGCGCGCTCATGCCGGCACTGTCCATGCCGCCCGGTCCGCCGCCGCCGAGTGTCGCTGCAAGCAGCACATCCTCGAACATGCCTGTCTCGACATCCATGCGGACTGTGTAGTCGGCCTTGTCGTAGGACCAGACGCGCAAGCCATCGGCGAAATCGAAGTCGGCTGCCGCGAGGCCCGTCAGTCCGGTCGGACTGGGTGAACGGGCGGGACTGAACGTGCCGAGATCCTCCGCGACGAGTTCTCCATCACCGTGCACAAGGAATATTATGGGCCTTGGCAGGTCGTAGTAGCTGCCCTCAAAACTGAAGCCATATATCCTTGCAAACCTGCCGTTTTGCAGTTGGTCCTCAAGGAGCCTGTTCTTCCCGCTTCGGTTTGCGGCGCCCGGGCGGCGCCCGATGAATTCGAACCCGCCCTCAAGCTTCATGAAATAGCCGACGAAGCTATTCCCGCCGGTCACCTGGATTATTGCACCGGCCGGCGTGTCATCCTTGGTCCACCGACCGTCAGCGCCGCCTACCGTGTACACGCCGATCTGATCCAGGACCTTCTGTTTCCAGACAACAATCTTGCTCTTATCCGCCAGACGCACACCATTCACGACCTTGTTGCCAGTCAATGCCGGTATGTTCTTGGCGGTCGCCACCTGCGCCACGATAGGATTCAGAAGTGGGTTCACAACCTGCAGATCGATTACAAAATGGCCGAATAGATTAATACCCGACACGCTAAGAAGGCTCTCTACCATAGCCGCAACCCTCCGGTTCCTGGATCATATATCTAGTGTCAAACAGTATGATTTCTTGGCATCATGCGGCCTTTTGGCTTCTATTTTGTTTCTCAGTCCCTTCCACCTCATGCGTCACAACATAAGTGCGATCGCTTTCACGCCATAATACGCTTACGATCCTGCCTCGCTTTTTGGATATGCTGTCTACATGAGCCTGCAACAATTCAATGTCGTCCATGATTTCCGTCACGACGTAAGGCATTGAGCATTCCTCCTCATCTGACTCAAAGAACGCCGGCCCTGCTTCTTGCCAGTCTGTCTCGCGTTCCCGTCTGTCTCGCAACACGCAGATGCCGTGCACAACAAGCGCCATGACGTGCCGGCACGAACACCCTCGGCAAACCGAAGTGGCTTTTGGGCCCAAACGGCTTGATCTTGGGGCCGGCGCTTACAAAACCGATCGCGCGACGGTTGAGGTTGACGTCGATGATCGTGCGCCAGCGTCCGCCTGTCATCAGCCTGTCAACGGCGCGCAACGTGTATCCGACTTCCGCGTAGCTGAGATCGTCCGGCGAAAGCCGCCGCCAGGTTTCGGCGAGAAGCATGCCGAGCTCGTCGCGCGAGGCGACCAGTGCTTCGCGAAACGCCAAAGGCGACGCCGCATAGGCTTCGTCGAACATCGGCTGGATGGCGCGAAAATAGTCGGGACTGTCCTCCAGCCGGTCGGACAGATCTTCCTGGCTTTGGGTGATCAGACCCCTCGCGACCAGCTCTTCGTGGAAAAGGTCGACAAAAATGTCGAACATCGCGCCAGTGAGCGGCTGGGCGAGAGCATGCTCGTCGCTCCAGCCCTGGACGAAATCCAGCATCGACAGCGGGTTGGCCGCGAGCCTGATCTGGCTGTTGGAGGATAACTCGGCGATGCGGTTGACGAGATTGTGCGTGTAGAGATTGCCGTGACTGGTTTCCAACAGCTCATCTATGACTGAATCGAAATGCAGGGCGGTGATGAGCGCAGCGAGGTCGGCCGAGGATTCGTGAAAGCCGTAATATTCCGCGCTGGCCGTCCCGAGGTCGGGCACGCCGATGATGGAATAGATGACGCAGTGGCCGACCTCGTGGGCGACAACGTCGAAGTTGAGGGTGAACGGCTCCACCTGGCCATCCGGCGTCTCGTGGATGCCGACCTCCAGAAAGCCGTAACCCATGAAGGCGTTTTCGTGCAGATTGCGCTGTATCACCAGTTCCAGGCGGTCGAGGTCGCGCCGGAAATGCCATCTGATGGGATGGCCGAAATATTTCTCCCACACGTCCAGCGTGAAACGCACCGAGCCGAACAGATGCGCCGCCTCGAATGTCGGATCGTCCGGGCCGATGTGATCGAAATGCCCGTCGAGATCGGGAAACGCCGGGGGAAAGACGTCGCCACGCCAAGGCGGCGTCAGATAGAGCGGGTCGCCGCGGACATTTTCCGCAAGACCGTAGGCAAACGCCTTGCCAATAGGGTCGACGACATACATGCGCCCGTCGCCCGGGCCAGGGCCGACCGACCCCGCCGGCGACGACACGAGCACGATTTCGGGCCGACGAAAAGCTTCCAGGAACGGCGCCTGGGCGAATAGCCGGAAGCGCGTCCCGTTCTTGAATACAGAGCCTTCCTCTCCAGATGTCACGCTTGTCCCCTCGCATGGACAAAGGCATGCACGTCAAACTGGCTGCGATATCGTCGGCGAATGCGGTTTCAAGTTAGCCCGTTTTCATCGGTCAGGCCAGAGTCATCGGACGAGCCGCGGCCGACCATGAAAGCATACTCATGCGCCAGCAGGTCGTAGAATTCCTCGATGCCAGGCAATCCGATGGAGATGGCATAGTCGTCAATGTCTCGAGGCACGGCGCGGCCGAGTCGTTTCTCGAAAAACCAGGCTGCGAGCAGGGCACGCGGCACCGGCGCGGACAGCGACGGTGCCCGCTGCCTGGCCAGAGCCTTGTCTCGATAGTCGGGGTAGAGACCCAGTTCGCGCAGTCTGTCTAGGATGGCTCGGTGCAGTTCGGCATCGCGATCTCGTGCGAGCGTCTCGACGGCCGCATCATCCTCGATCATGCGATCAAGACCGGGAAGATCCATTCCATTGTCGCGCGCCCAGTCGACGACGTCCGTCTGCCGCATAAGCCCGCGCCGCGAGCGAAAATCGCCCATGGCACGCTTGACCGCCTGGCGATCCGGTGCCGCCTGCTCGCCGCGGGCCAGCAGACGAAGCAGCGCCTCGCGGCGCAATTGCGCATAGTCGCCACGCAACCGAAGCTCATCGAGAATGGCACCCTCTTCAGCCGTTCCGCCCGGCTGCGCGGTTTCGTTGCGCCAGGACGCATTGTGCCAATTCTCCGTCCATTCGAAATGGAAGTCGGGAGGCCCCTGCGCAGCCCCACTGCGGATAAATGCGTCCATCTCCTTCAGCAGCTCCAGCCCGTCTTGGCGCTTCCTGTCGACCTTGCCCGTTCGCAGCCAGGTCGCCAATTCCTGCTCCGTACGGTGATCGCCGATGTCCGCCAGCACGTCGGGCCAGGTTCTTTCCCGGTAGAAGCGTGCCTTTGACGAAGCCGCAAGGCGCGCCCCTGTCGGTCTGTCGATGATACCTTCTGCAACCGCCTGCTCGAGCGTCGCGCGGATATTGACCATCGGCTCGCTCAGATGGATGTAGCCGGTCTCCGGCGGACCATGAATGAGCGCGACCTCGTCGTCGTCGGTGAGCTCGCCGTCGCGATAGGCTTCGAAAATACGCCCGACGCCGCGCATGCCGAACGAGTGCAATTCTGCGGCGCGGAGCGCGCCCATGCTGGACGCGCCGAATATGGCGATCCCTTGCGTCAAGGCCCAAAGTATCTCCTTGTGCAAGACAGCCGGCTGACCGTCGAAATAACCGTCGATGACGCCGATTGCCCTGGGGCAGTCGCGCGTGGCGGCATAAAGATCTCCCTGTCGCACGGGAGGGCGGAATTCGAATCCGTCGTAAGACGCGATGTCATGCGCGCGCAGGCTTGGGCCGCAAAAGACGATCGGATTCACGGTCCGCCATCCGACATTCGGCGGGCTCGCTCGCCCGGCATATAGGCGTCATGGTCGTCGGGGCCTTCGAGGCCAGGTATCACAACGCGAACCACAGGCAGCCCGATATCCTCCTTGGACAGATCGACGGCGATGATCTCGCTTACGCCTGCCGCCTGCAGCCTTTCGACCAGCCAGGCCACATTGCGGGCAATCCCGTGTGCAGCTCTCTCCGCGGCAGAGCCAAGTCGCCTCGTGCTGGATCGTTCGGCCAGCAATCGCTCTGCCTGCCGGCGGCGTTTGTCCCGGTAGGCTTCGCTATATTCCTCGGCGGTCAGATCGTCTCGTGCCGCCGATACGTAGGTCGTTCGCACCTGAGCGGCCTCGATAAGCGCCTTCAGCAAGGCGGTCTCCGGCAGCGGGTGCGCTGCCGCGCCTATGCCGTAGTGGCTGTTGCGGTCCCGGCGATCCGCGATCAGGCAGAAAAAGGCCGGCACGCCGATGTCGGAGGTCGTTTCCCACGCCGCGACGTCGAAGTCCGCGCCTTCCAGTTTCTTCAACACTTCGCGACACGGGCCGTCCGGCGCACTGCCGAGGTCGACGCCGGTGCGCCGGCGGCTGGCGGACGGTATCCGGTTCCACAAGGCAGTCGCGTCGCGTTCGATGATTTCGCAAACCCCGTGGTGGATCGCTTCATCGGCTGTATTTCCAGAGGCGAGCCCATTGCTGCTGCAATCGAAGAAGCCGCTTCCAGGGGGCGGTGGCACAGTGAAGTTGGCCCGCACCGACTCGTATGGCAGCCAGCGCTTCCCGCCGGAGATCATCTCCTGGCCTTCAATCCACAGCGTCACAATGTCCTTCGTGAATGCCCTGCCGGTGATGCGAGCCAGCCTCCCAATCTCGGCGAACCGATGCGATTGGGAGAGCTCAGCCATGCTGCCGAGTTTCAGCGGGCGCTCGATGTGCTCCGCATGGTAAAGTTCCGCCGCTTCCATAAGGCCCGAAGCCGTTGCCGATTCCAGGTCGATGCCCTTGCCTTGTGAAACAGCCAGCGATCGGGCGTTGGGGCGGCACACCATCACCACCGGTATGCCTATGCGATCAAGCCCGGTCACATTGGCGACCCTGGTAATCCCCATCCGCGCCCAGTGCGGGCGAAACCGAGCAATCACGCTCTGAGCGCCGTCTGCGCGATCAGGAATTCCCGGTACGGCGCCATTCGCCAACGACACTGAGGTTTTCTCCGAGAGATCAGGAAAGCTTACCGATTTCCACCGACGCCCAACAGGGCAGGTCTCGCGGGTCGGTCTACAATTTCGAGGATTTTGCCCGACTGGCCCTTGCACTCCAACCTTTGAGAATATAGGGCTTTGCGCGGTCCGGAGTGTAGCGCAGCCCGGTAGCGCACTTGACTGGGGGTCAAGGGGTCGTCGGTTCGAATCCGGCCACTCCGACCATTATAAAAACAAGGACTTACCCCCAAAGTCCGATCTCTGAAAATCTTCTAAAAAATCGTTCTGGGTAACGTTCTGGGTAACGAAAGCCCGCCACCATCGGCAGATGGCCACACGATGATCAAGCCACCAATCTACGAGCAGTATGGCCAACCCGATCGATTGCAGGAGATGCAAGGCATATCGCCGGAAATAGGCGCAAAGATCGCGGCGATCGTAACCTTCGGTTCGGCAATCGAGTATCACATCGAACGCTACATCTGGCACGCGCTCAAGATTCCCTACAAAGGCGTCCGGCCCAAAACGGATCTAATGAAAATCACCGATATGATCGGGATGCTCGAGCGGCACGCGGCGACATTGACGTCGGTCAATGAGCGTCATTTCCTAGAGACCTGGTGCAAGGCCGCTCGTCTTGCCTTTGAGGTAAGAAACGACATCGTTCACGGCCTGCCGGCGAAGGCAGGCAATACGGTCGTCTTCAACAGGAACCCTCAATGGCATGGCGAACTGCGCAGGAAAGACTTCTCGGACTTTTGGGCTGAGGACTATGCCCTTGATCGGATGCGGGCATTCATGGCGGTTATCGCGCGTATCATCATCGAACTCCAAGTCGGTCGCTTCAAGCTGGCTGAGATGTCGTCGCAAGACGCGGCTCCCAGGGCTATTCGCGAAGTGATGGAAACGCTCGAAGAGCTTGCAGATCGTTTTTACAATCCAACATTCGAGAAATATTGAGAGGGGCAGCGTTCCGATGCCGGCAGCTCCAGAGGCGGTTTGGACGAGCAAAGACATCGTACTAGCGATCATTGCGACTGGGTTGATTTCGGCTTTGGCCGGATGGGCGGCCGATTTTGTGAAGGAAAGTTGGGCTGAAAGGCGGTCGGCGAGGTACGGCGCCATGCGGTGCGCGGTCGCTTTTGAGCATTATGCCGCCGATTGCTGGAACAACGCCAATATGAGCGAGGGGCATTTCCAAATGGTCGAGGAGGCCTACTCGGAATCACTTCCACCGGCACCTGTCATTCCGGATGACATTGATTGGCGCTCGTTGGATCCAACTTTGGCGGACGAGATCATGTCCTTCATGACGTCCAGCAAGATCGCGGAATCAGAAGCAGCCTACGCGCGCACTTTCGAGGGCAACCCGTTCGATTTCGATGATTCTACGAGAATGCTAGGCCGTCGGGCGTTGGAGATCGCGTCCAAGCTCCGTGCAAGATACGGAATGCAACTAAGTCCCGAGCATGAAAAGATGGCTAAGCGTCTAAAAGGCAGCAGCTAACAGATTGAGAGCCCGGCCACATAGCAGCCGGGCCAAATCCGCCAACGTTGGCGCTTATCAGAATCCCTTTGCCGCCCAGTAGTGCGCGCGGGCGTCGAGCCTGTCGGGATCGAACTTCCTCGGATCGATCTGCGGCACGACCATCGGGCTGACCTCCCTCACGATTTCGCCGCTCCGAAGGCGTCTGGCCTTCTCCAGCAGCCTTGAGGCCAAGGCGGCGCCGGAACCGTCGCCGCCGCCTATTGAGCCATAGGGCTCGTCGTCGGTGTAGCTCGTGTCGCCCTCGTCCCCGTTCGGCTCGCGTTCGTCATCATGCTCGCGGTCATCGAAGTTCTGTTGGCCGACGACTCCGAAGCCGGTCTTCTCCCGCCATCCAAGGTATGGCTCGCCATCCTCTACCGCCCACGGAACCGGCCGAGCGAAGCGCGACAGGCTTGCTTGGTTTACGTGCTCGGTCCAGCCGAGCTCCGGCTCGAGATCGCCCTGACTGCCGTAGCATTTGAGGTCGCCGGTGAGCGAGGCGTCCTCGGACCAGCCCAGGGAATGCTCGTCGTCGCCTTCCCACGTGCCGCCGCTACCGCCGGCCTGGGGCTCGTCGTTGATGTCGCCGCCGTGCTCGTTTTCGTCTTCCCGGTCGTCGTGGGGATTTCCGCGAACGTCGGGGTTGAAGCACGCAGGAGCGGCGGCGCCTTGCTCCGGCCTGCCCAGCCATGGTTCATCGTCGGCGCCGTCCTCGAGGTCTGGATCCGGCGACATGGCGTCGAGCATGTCGATCAGGCGTTCTATCGAATCGGCGATCGTCTTCCGATTGGTGAGCGGCACAAGCAGGGTTTCGGGATCCGCGGCGAAGGTCATGACGGCCTCCGCTGGACAAGCAGGATGTGGCCGGAAAACCTTCCGACGATGGCTATCTTGGCAGCGGGCATAGCTCCGCCAGCTGCCGGAACATGGGTGTTCGGCATTGGTTGCTCCTGTAGCTATCTAAGTGTACAACGTACCAACAGATAGCGACTAAACGACTTTCCGTCAACTTGCATAGGTACAATGTACAAATGACGCCAGTTCAAATGCGGATGGCTCGGGCGGCTCTTGGCTGGGGAGTCAGGGATCTTGCCGAAAAGGCAGGCGTGACCGCTAACACGGTGACGCGTATCGAAAACGGTTCAGATGCAAAGCAATCGACCGTCGCTTCGCTGCGCGCCGCCCTCGAAGCGGCCGGCGTCGAGTTCATCCCCGAGAACGGCGGCGGCGCCGGGGTGAGGCTCAGGAAGGCTTAGGCTTCGGAGGCGGTGCGTTCGGCTCTGCGCAATTCGGGTTTGACCATTCCGCACATGGAGAGGGTCTACCGCCAACGCCGCCATAACGTTCCACGAGTTTTGCGAATCCGTAAGCGAAGGCGAAAAGAAGCGCCAGGACAACCGCTATTCGAACGGCCATAGGGGATTATAGCAGGATCGATCCCCGCTGCCCCTGCTGAAATCGTCAACCCGCTTCCGGGAGCCCGCTTGCGCGTCCGCTGCAGGTGCGCAATGCTTTGCCGGCTTAGGGGGAGATTGTTGAAATGAAGCGTTTGACCGCCGCCGAAAGGTCGATTCGAGATAGCGCTCGTAAAGCGCTTGTCGATGTGCTTGGCCCGAAATCAAAAAGGAAAAAGCCGGAAGAACTGGCTGCGATGTTCAAGGCCAAATTCGGCCCTCACGCTAAAGAGCCGAGGGACGATCCGGAACCGTAAGCAGGCCCGCTAGCGCGCGTTTGCTCTCGCCGCTCTCCTACACCGCCGCAACCTCTCCCCCGCTCTGGCGCCTGCCTGTGGCCCGGTGACACTGGGATATATCGTTCTACACAATCCCCAATTGGTGGACTCGTGCGACGCATCGGCAGTTAGTGTCCCCCCGCTAGGCCAAAGGAGGGCAACGCCTACGAATTTCCGGGAGGAAACGATGTCTGCGAAAAAAGAAGACTATCGAACGAACAGAGCCGACTATCTGCTTGCCGCGAAGAAAAGCCGAGCGACCGCTGATGATGATCACATTGAGATACGGGCAAGTGAGATGAAGTCGTCCCTATGCCTAAGAGATTTGCGCTTCGCCGCATTGGCCGCAAATCCGTGTGACAGCTTGCCGGAACCGAGGAGGCCAGGCCGCCCGGTTCTGTAGCGAACACCGCACGCTTCCCGTCGCCACCATCCTACAGCGCCGGAGTGCCGATCGCTTCCTGGCGCGTCCCTGTGGCCGCGCTGGCCCTATCCGCCGCATAGTCCCTCGCCAGCGCCATGCACTGCGAAGCCATGCCGCGGGAAAGCCCGTTCTGCTTATCCAGCCACGGTCCGAAATGGCCGTGCGGGAGCGTTTCCTTGTTGTGCATCAGCCAGCACCCGACCTTGAGCTTGAACTCGGCCGACCAGTGTCCCTTCGGTAGGACCATCACATTGGGATCGACGGGCTCGGGCTTGGGCTGGCCGAAGCTTGGCGACGTCAGGGTGAGGTAGGCGCGATGCACCTCCTGCTGCTTCTCGATCGGGAGCTTCTGGAATTGCTGGACCGTCATCCCGCATCCAAAAGCCAGCATTGCGATGTGCCTGGCATAGCCCTTGAGGCGCCGAAGCCGCATGTACTGCCAGTCATTGGGCAGGCGATAGGTGCCGACGCCCTCGATCTCGACTTCGGTGAAGGGAGTTCGTGCCAGCATGCCGCGCCTCGCTTGGAGAACGAGGCGGATATTGCATAAGTCGCGGCTTATAGGCAAGGCCCTGACAATGGTGCCTCAAACGAGCCCTATCAGATGGAATAAATGAAAAATGCGGGTGCCAACCGCTTCGACAAATGCACCATGATTGGCCGCGAGATCCCAGCCAAAGAATGCGACCCAGCAGAAGAGCATCATGGTGAAGCGCATTAGTGGATACTAATGTACTCCGGTTGCTGAAAGGTTACATCCAGCCCCGCCGCTTCTCAGGCGTGAATTGGCGTTTATCGGCAAGCTGTATCATTTAAGGACGGCAGCGCTGGCATCGGCCTTGCAAGGGCATGATTGCCGGGTTGATCCCCGGCAGCTCGTCGGGCTCGAGGCAGTTGTTGGGGGCCTCGCCCGGCGAGTTTCAGCGAAACCGGTGGAACGTAATGAACCGTGATATTCATGCAGCCTCGCTAATGTAACCTCCGCTCCAGCCGACTCTCCCCTACCGAGTCGGTTAGGCCCGGCGGTTCAACCCAACGCACCCCAACTTGCGGAACTGTCGGGCCGCCTCTACGGACCAAGCTGAGGAAGATGAGCACTAGCGGCCGGAAGGCCCGTTGCCGCAAAGCCGCTTCGGCAACGGGCCTGCCCCAACGCACCGCGCTGGTCATTCTGCGCCTCGGTCCTTGGATACGCCAGAACCTGAGCCGGTGACTGAGGTCGCAAACATCAAAGGCATTGGTCCGACAGATCACTTACGATTGGCGCCCATCTGATGGGCCATGGCGTCCAGCCCTTCCGCTTATCGGGCGCATCCAGGGTCACGGCTGTCGCGCTCAGACCATAACGCCCTACTCCCACCGTCATCCTTATGGATGGTGCCGATCATCTCGGCAGGGGGTGTATATTCAGGGTCAGCCGGCGCCGTCTCTCGTCCCCCGAGTCTCCTGCCGGTTAGGCCCGGCATTTGCTGGCCTACACCCGCCAGCCTGCCGGGCCGCTCCCGCGTCAGGGACAGGGTGTCCAGCCCTCGCGCTGCTCTGGCGTCATCGCGTGGTTGGTGAACTGCAGGTTCCGATCGTCTCGGCCGGCGCCGCGGCATTCGTGGCAATAGATGATCTTGAGCAAGTCCCAGTGGAGGCAGGGCTGATCCGGCCCGAACCGCTTGACCAGCTCGGCGACATCAAGTACCGCGCGGCGCCGGCAGCCGAGGCAGTACACGGACAAGCCTGTGCCTGCCTTGAGCTTGCCGCCGAGCGTGCCTTCTGAAAACGGATATTCCTTGCCCATGGCGATCTCCAAAGAGGTCGCCCCATCCGTGGTTGATCTATTGGTGCCTGCGTCTGCCTTCAAGCCGATTCGTCACGAAAATCTTTCGATGCCGCGCTTGGCGCGCTCTCACGCCTAAGAAAGTTCATCGCCTCGCCTCTGTGCGGGGTGCAAAGAAGCAACGGATATACGAAAACGGCGGGGACAAGCAGATGTGATACTGGCTGTCTTCACTCTCGATGACGCGGTTCTTGGGGATGAAATATCGGTTTTTAGGCCCCGATCCCGTGCGGACATTGAACCCACCGCCAGGCAGCGGCTCGACAAAGCGCGGATTGATGACACCACAATCTTTCTTGTCGTCACAGCATTCATAGCCGGTGACCGGATCATGGTAGCCGGTATACCAGCTGTGAGCGACAATGAGCGCGATCAAAAGCAGCTTCATGTCCGCTTAGATTTAGCATGCGGATGCTGGCAGACCATAACTACATTAGCAACCGCTTGACTAAGCCGGTTGCAGCGCCAGACTCCTCCTATGGCGAAGGGCTCATTTAACATTGGCGATGAAGTCGCCATTACAGCCAAGGTGCGCAGACGCGTCACCGAAGATCGGGTGAGCGTGTCCATACAATCCTATGGCCAGCCGCATTCGATCGTCGACCGAACGACAAAGGTGAAGCAGGGCCAGCCGATCGAGCTTGTCGGCGACGTCACTCATGTCGATCATGAGGCGGGAAAGGTCACAATCAACCTTGGCATTCCAGTCACCGTCGATGCCAACACCGCGCGCCTGGTCACGCGCTATGTGCCGCCGAAGCGGAAAACGCCTCTGGTAGACAAGGCAACGTAATTGCAAAATGGATGCAGAAGGCGCTCTTGCGTTTATAAACGTGTGCGGGCCGCCACCGCAGTAAGCAAGAACGCGCGTCCTGGGGCTTCATGGCGGTCTGGCTGATACTGCTCGCCGCGTCGGGCGCAATAGCGACAATGGACGCGCGTCAACGGGGTATCGGTGCCGGCAGCCCGTTTTCTGTGTGGCCCAGTTTACTATCGCTGGGAAGGTGCGAACGGGCATCTCGGTCTCGGTGTGTGCTTTCGCTTTCGCGTCGCCTACTAAAGCCGACCTCCTTTTAGGCCGCACAACGCACCTTGCTTGTCACCGGTTCCCGTCGAATTGACTCGCTAATCCTGTTCGAAAGAGTACGGTTGTTTCGTCGCTCGATCTGGCAAGGCAACGGGCGCTTGGAAGAGTAGATCACGCTTTCGCCCTCCATGGGAGAAGCGAATGTTGCCCAAAACATCAATCGATTCCGAACAGCTATCTATGCTCGCCAAGGTACTTAATGCCTATTGCGACGAAGCGGGTATTCCGGAATGGCACCCGGCCAGAGCACATTTCGGGCGGCGGCTCATGGGGTTGTTTCAGTCCGGAGTGACCGACCCAGAGCACCTGAAAGCCAAGATGAATTCTGGTTATGAGGAATGGCTGGGTGAGATCGGCGCAACCGGCCACTTCAGGCCGCCCAAGCTATCACATGACGATCAGCTAGTAGGCGACAATATCTTGCCGGGATCAGACCGCAGGGGCAGACCGGCCGCTCATAAGGGAAATTAGGTAGCGCGGAGACGTTGGTCCCCTCACGGGTCACGATGCGCTGGCGGCTCTCTCTTTAGCAGCCTCGACAAGTGCTCCAAACGAAACGTTGAGACTGGCAAGCGCCATCTCTGCCGGCAGCATGAGGCGTTCCAACCGCGCCCCCGCCCAAAGACGGCGGCCGACGTTTTCATGTACCCAACCGCCCCCCCAACTGTATGCGTCGGCCGCCGGTCGTCTCGACCGGCGCCGCGGCACTCGTGGCAAATCGCAGATCGCTTGCCAAGGGCTTACACCCCGCCGCTAGGCGTGGGGGCACGCCAGCGGCGGGCTATCGGCGAACGCTGATGATCTACCTGGCCTTGTCCTTGCGGACAATCGAGAGCTTCGGCGCGCGGGCTTCCCGAATGATCTTGGCGGCCTCGAATACGGTAATGCCGACCTTGCGAGCATAGTAGGCGGCTTCCGTTTCAAGGTCGGCTTCCAACGGGGCTTCAATCGCCTGCCGAGCCTTCTGTTTCGCCTTCTTTCCCATGAGGCGAATCATAGCACAAACGCTGGGTTCCGATAAGAAAGCCCGTCGCAGAACAAAAGCCCGCTGCCAGGCGTTAGCAGCGGGCCTTTGACACACCGGGAAGCCGATAGGATTTCGGGACGGGCATCCCCGGCTAGGCCAAAAAACGGCGACTGTTAGATTTGGTTCCGGCAGCATCCCACATAAATTAGCAACTGCTTGACTAAGCCCCAGACCACGGCAGAATCATCGCATGGCGAAGGGCATTAAGGTCGGCGACGAGGTGGCGATCACCGCGACGGTGCGCAAGCGCGTCACCGAAGACAGGGTCAGCGTCTCGATCCCGAACTATGGGTTTCCACATTCAATAGTTGACCGGACATCGACGCTGAAGAAAGGCCAGCCGATTGAACTCACCGGTGATGTCCTGCGGGTCGACGAGAATACTGTGACGGTGAACCTATCCCCGCCGGTGACGGTGGACATCGATGTAGTGCGGTTGGTCACCAGCTACGTGCTGCCGGACGTTCCATAAAGCTTCATTCGCCTGCCGTGAGAGGCGCCAGGCCCGAAATGCCTTATTTGATGCTAACTTTTGCGACCGAGTGGCCGAAAGCGTCGCGGATCGTACAGGTTAGATCGTGCCCGCTGCTCGGGAAACTGCGGAGGATGCGGAGTGCCCGTGCATTGGCTTCCACAGAGCTTTTGAAGCTGTCCCCACGTGCATCGTGATAGACATCACCGCCATGCGATAGATCGAAGAAAAAGCGAGGCATGCAAGTGACAATAGCACCTCGCAAAAGGTTTTATTCCAAAAAATCGCGTCCATTAGAAGATGCTTGACTAAGTACCAAGCGCAGTCCCGTGCGGCTCGTCACCGGCCATGTGGCGCCGAAGGAGAAGATGCCGCTGGCCGACAAAGCCACGTAGATGAGAAAAGTAATAGCGGCCTATATCTGGTCGACGACTTGGTCTTGCCGAAACGCAGCGGCGATTACCGAGAAATACGCTCCCCCTTGCGCAAATATTCACTTTAAGAGATGCTTAACCCCAAGCCGTGGGAGGGCTGGGGGTATGAGAGTAAAGGCGTTGATGGCACTGTGTGCCACTGCCGCGCTGTGCGGCTGTCAAACAAGCAATCAAGCAGACTACGTTCAGATTGGGTACGGGCCGAGTTTCGACGTCGCTCATGCTCAATGCGAGATGCAAAAGGGCTCAGTTGACCAAGGCTATCTTGCTATCGGGTCGCCTGGCTTTGTTGCGGGCGCCGGCATCGGCAATGCGCTTGGCAACTTGGCCCTTGAAGATCAATACATGAAAAACTGCCTCATCCTGAATGGATGGAAACGAGCGCCGCGTGGTCAGGGCGCGGCGGCTGTGGCTGCGGAAGCCGCCGGCAAATCGCCAACGCCCTACGGCATCGCGCGGGCGCCTGGCAGTTGGATCAACACGGCTCTGCTGGATTGGTCCGACGCAAACAAGAAGTGCATCGCTGGCGACAAGGGTGCTTGCGCCACTCGCGCGCAACTCGGCGCGAAGCTGAGGGCAGTCGGCATGAATCCGTCGAGTTGAGGGTCGACCTGATGCAACGAGGGATTAGCCTATGCCTTGTGATCGCCCTGACGCTGAGCGGTTGCGCGGCTGACTATCTCAACAACTACGACACGACGACGCTTGCCGCGGGTGACGCTAACCACACCAACCAGCTTTTGCAGACCGTCGCCCCTTTCAATCCGAACAGCAACAACACCCATATCGAAGGCGATGGAGCCCGGAGCGTTGCTGTTATCCAGCAATACAAGTCGGGCGGCGGCGGTGGCGGCTACACAGGCAGTTGTCCTACTGATGAAAGCCGGGCAACCGACAATTCTCGATGCGGCAAACGTTCCGCTGAGAGCCGTCCAGGAGGCCAATGAACGCGATCGGCCGAAGGATAGGTGCCACCATCAGTGTTGCGCTGATGACGTCGTCGGTTGCCTATGCGCAGTTCAGCCGCGCGCCCGACGGGGAACCGGCCGAGGTCGCGCAGCAAGTCATCCAGAACAATTTCCCCGTCAGATGCCTGCCCACAGTTGTCGACGCACGCCGTCTTGGCGACGGCACAATCACCGCAACCTGCAATAACGCGGTCTTTCATTGAAAGGATGCGGCGTCGCGATGAGATGTGCAGCGGCCCGGCAATTGGGGATTTCAGGATGTTAGCATCGAGGGCTGCCGCAGCTTTCGCGATGTTTGTTGGTGCGGTAAGCGGCGCCCAAGCAATGGAGATTTCGCGAGAGCAGTGCGAGAGCATCCGTTCGGAGCTTGTCGTGAGCACCACGGCCTTGAAGCGCGCCCACGAAGCGCTCAAAGACATCCAACTCGCCTTGCTGGACCTCGCCACGCTTAAATTCGAGTTGGAGCAGCTTGGGGGCGCCGACAAGATGCATCCGATAACCGATCGGCTGCAGAAGAATATCGACACCGTGTCGGCTGCGAACCAAAGCGTGCTGGCGGAGAAGACCATGGATGCGAAGGGCGCACTCGCGTTCATGGCTGTTTGCGGCCCGCCGCCAGGCTAACGCGGCCTGCTGCTGCCCATTTTCTCTATGCCTCAACGGGTAAAACGGGTTAGGGATTAAGATGTGGGGTTTCCAATGAGCAGCGACTTTCAAACCGAAGCGGAGGCAGCCGCCACCTGGGATATTGAACAGTCCATGACACTTGGCTTGGCGGGCGCCAGCTTGGCGGGAATTTTGACCGCCTACACAAGCGCGACGTTCGATAATTACGTCCTTTGGGCCATCGTCTGCTTCTCGATGGTGGTGCCGTTGATGCTAAGCGTATACGCAATCGCGCATCCGGCCTCTAAGACGCTCAACATGGTCAAGTACGGGGCGCCTGTGGTCTTGGGGGTGTTCGTCGCCTGCTTGGTGCTGACGCTAGCTGGCTATGGAATCCTGCTTATGCATCTGTCGCTGGGTTTGGGCACCTTCTTCATAGTGTGCTGCCCTGTCGCGCTAGTGATCGTTTTCGGCGGTTGTGCTGTATACGGCAAGATCACCGGAACCGCTGTACCGCCATCGCCGCTCGCTCGACGTCGCTAATGCAGCAGCAGCGCCGCGACGACGGCGCATGAGGCGAGGAAGGCGAGCAAGGGCATCATGCCTTGCCCCCGGGTTTGCCATAGGCCGCTTCCACCAGCTCGGCCGCCGACATCATCGCCAGCACCCATTCGTTGCCGAACTGCTGCCACAGCGTGAACGGCACCGACACGTCGACGGTCGAGCCGTCTTCCATGTCGAACCGTATCCCGACCCACTCGCCTTTCGGCGCCGGCCCCATGCGAAAGCCCATTATGTGGCGGCTCTTGAAGTCGCCGAACTGCTCTTGGAACTCGGCCTGATTTGCCTTCACGCGGGGATTCTGAGGGTCGCCGAGCTGCGGGATCGTGTTCGGGTCGAAGTTGGGCATATTGATCATGTACCCCTCCTGGGAGAGCGCCCTGCGCTGGTGCGCGCATGATTGAGTGCGTACCTCTGAAGCTTCATGAGGCCGCTGTTGTCGGCCGCGATCATCTCCACAACCTCATCCGCGCTGACCCCGTACTGCAGCTGCACGCGCACCAGTTTCTCCGCGCCGCCGAAGGGTGAAGCAGGCGCGAGGCTTGCCGTTGCCAGCCCGCCAGCCGCAAAGCGCGGGATTGCCATCGAGCGGCTGAAGTTGTCGACGACGCCGCCGAGGCTGAATCCGCGAAGCCCTTTCAGGAAATCGCGCGGCAGCAGCATATTGTTCAGAGCATGGAATATGTCGGGACCATAGTAGGCCACAGATGCGGCCTGGTTTATGAATTCACCGCTCGAAACCCAGGCCAGAATGCTATCGGTCTTCGGCCCGCCGGCGCCGCGGATCATGCCACCGTCTTTGAATCCGCCATGCGATCCACCGGAATCGGCTGCCGTCGAGCCGTTCGCTTGCGAGCGCAACTGTGCCGCTGCATCGGCCGCGGCGCGCAGGGATGCAAGAATCTGGCTGATGGCGGACTCGATCTGACTAGCCAAGCTCGAGACAACCGCCTGAAGGCCCGAGAAGCCGCCCTGCAGTAGCGCGCGAATGCCGCCAAGGATCGTCGAGAACTGCCCCGGTAGCACGTTGAACGGTGCAACGATGGCCTCGGCAGCTGCCTTGGCCGCCCCAGCGTCGAGACTGCCGAGGGAGCTATTGAAGCCGTCGGCGGCTTGCTGCGCCGCCGGCGCGATGGTGCCGATCGAGTTGGTGATCTCGCTGCTAACGCCGTCCACCGACTTGCTGGTCTCGTCGACAGATCGGGAAAGACCGTCGACCGCCTGCTTGCCCTGGTCGGCACGTTGCGCGACGCCGTTGACCACGTCGAAGACTTCCTTCGATATCCCGTTGGCACCACCACGGAACACTGTGATGGTCTGGCCTAAGGCCTCGACTTTGCCCTTCGTCGTGTCAGCGGTAGCGCCAGCCTTGCTCAAGCCGGCTTCGGCGTCTGCACCGAGCGCCTGGAACCCTGCGCCTGCCTGTCGCGCCTGAAACGTCGCATCGCTGATCTTCCCGGTCAGAAGATCGACGAAATCGGATGCGGGCCTGATTTTCGTTTCCAGTTCGGTGGCTTTGTCGGTGAGGTGCACAAAGGCATCGGCGGCCGCGTTGAGCTCGGGATTGGCTGCGCCGATGGCCTTGACCGCCTTCAGATAATCATCGAGCGAACCGCCCGCGGCGAAGTCGCGGAGCGCTTGCGAGAATG
Source organism: Mesorhizobium sp. CNPSo 4661 (assembly GCF_057784215.1). Classification (NCBI taxonomy): domain Bacteria; kingdom Pseudomonadati; phylum Pseudomonadota; class Alphaproteobacteria; order Hyphomicrobiales; family Phyllobacteriaceae; genus Mesorhizobium; species Mesorhizobium sp. CNPSo 4661. The sequence continues at coordinate 165,381 of NZ_JBWGIO010000016.1, forward strand.
GATTTTCCTTCGCCGGTGCTGCTGCCAGGTCGCGCAGTCGCTTAAGCTCGGCTTCGAACGCCGGGACGAGATCCTGAAGGGCTGCTCGCTCCTGAATGAGGAGACCATTTTTGATCTCATCAGTCATGTTCTTGACGTTGTTTCCGGCCTTCGCATAGGCGCCAGCCACACCCTCAACCAGGCCTTCATGCCGCTGTAGAGCCGCCGTAGCTGCGTCAGTGCGCGTGGCCCAGAGCGTGATACCTGCCGCAACCGCGGTTATGGCGGCAACCCACGGATTGGCGAGCAGGAATGTGCTCAACGCCGACAGCGTTTTGATGGCAACAGCGCCAGACTGGATAATCAGCTGGATGGCGCCGGCAGCGCGAGCGATGGCGAACGTTATCAGAAGCTCGCCGCCGGTGAGGCCGGCACCGCTGAGCGCGTTGATACCCTTGGCCGCCAGGTCGGTGCCGGCTTTGATCTTCTCGATCGCCGGGATGACCAAGCCGGTGATGACCCGACTGACGTCTTGGCCAAAGCCGACAATGCCGTCTCGCAAAGTGAGGATCCAGCGATTTGAGGTGACGTCGGAGTCGCGGCCTGACAGCGCGGCGAAGAAATCAGCGATGATCACTTTCGCACGCGCCAAGGCATTGTTGGCGAAGTCGAGAACGACGGCACGGTTACGCAAGATCAAATCACGGAAGGCGTTGGCCCCGGTCGCGAAAGCTGGAACGAAGATCAAACCGATGCCACGCAGAACGCCACCAATGGCCTTCTGCAATTCGTTGAGCGCGTCGTTGAACTTGGCCGCCTGCCTGATCTGGTCGTCGGTGAAGACGATGCCGAGCTCCGCCGCCTTGGCCTTGAATTCATCAATCCCGGCCGCGCCCTGATCGAGCAGCGGGATAAGCTTCGCGCCTTCCAGACCAAACAGCTTCAGGGCGATCTGCGACTTGAGCGCGCCGTCCGGCAATTTCTGGAAGGCGTTTGCGACCTCGATCAGCAGCTGCTCATTAGTCTTTAGCGTGCCGTCGGAGTTCTTGACCGCGATTCCGAGTTCATCGAAGCCGGTTTTAGCTTTTGCCGCGCCGGCCTTGGCCTTGTCGCCGGAGCCTTTCACGTTGTCGCCGAAGCGCGTCACCTCGACATTGAGATCCTTGAAGCTTTCGACCGTGAAACCGATGCCCTGCTGGATATCGCGCCCCATCTGCGCGCCGGCCTTGCCGGCCTTGCTGGTTTCGTCCGCTGTCTTGATGACCTGTTTGTTGAAGGTGTTGAGCGCGGTGCTGACCTGCGCCTGGCTGACGCCGACGGAATCTGCCGCAAACGCCCATTCTTGATAGCTTTTTGCCGATAGGCCCGCGGCTTGAGCGGCTTTGCCGGCAGCATCAGCGGCTTCGGCGCCGGATTTAGCGAGGAAGAACAGGCTGGCTCCAACGGCGTCAGCGGCACCCTTCAGCACCGTGAAGGCGATAATCGAGCGCTTGGCGACGAGTTCGGCCTGCGCGATCACGTTGGCGACGTTCTCGCCTATGCCAGCGAACTGGACCTTCCTGGCCGACTCCTCGATGCTGGCCATAGCCGCTTCACCGGTTTTGCCAAGCTTTTCAAGTTCGGCAGTCATGGCTTCGCCGCCGAGCAGCTTGATCAGGACGGCAATTGCGTTGCGTTCGGCCATGGGTTCATGCCCTCCGGTTGCGCCTAGCGTAGATCGCTGGAGCCATTGCAGCGAAGTCGCGGTTGGCCTTGGCAATCACTCGATCCCATGAGGCAGCGCCGCTGGACCTAGTTTCCTGGAATGGCGCCGCAGGCCCATCGTTGAAGGTGGCGTCCTTTGGCGCCTCGGCGTCGCGCTTCGCTCGATCTTCGGCGCGCGCTATGGCCAGCCCAGCTTCGTACTGCTGGGGATGCCGATCGGCGAGGTCGAGGTAATTCCTCTCTTCCTCCGAATAAAGCGCGGTGACGCGCCTTGCCTGATGGAAGAATGAGACCATGTCGGACGGATCCCGGAAACCGGAAGCATCGCCGGTGGCCAGAGCCTGGCGCCAGTGAACGGGGAAGTTGGCGGGGGTAGTCATGGTTCAAGCCTCCGGAATCTTGAGGGTGCGCGCGGCCGGCGGCCAGCCAGCGGCCGAGGCGATGACGGTGAGAGAAATTTGCCAGTCGAAAAGCCACTTCGACCGCAGCACGAATCCGTTGCCGGTGGTGAAGTCACCCGCAGCGCCGGCATAGGGCATGCCGCAACGAAGCCAGGTGAGCAGCGTTTCGCGCGGGATGCTGAATGCAGCGCTCGCCTCGTCGATCGGCAGATCGACAGGCTCCCGTGCCGAAAGCTCCTCCCAATCAACCAGCCGGTCGAGATAGTGGTCGAGCGTGGAAACGTCGCCGCGGCCACTCTTCATTGCGCGAATGGCCGTGGACAGATACCAGGCCTGGTGTCCGCCAGAGACGGTGCCTTCGGCCGGCACCCGCTCAAGTGCCTTGGCGATGGTGCGCCTGTCACGATCAAGCTCGACCGCGAGGCCTGAAATTGAGAAAAGCTGCCGCGTCATTGCCACGTCGGGGCCTCCTGTGGTGGAGCACGATGCAAATTTCTGTCTCTAGGAGAGGCATGCGCACAGCCGCCCCGCATGGTCAGAGCGGTTTTCCAAGGACCCGGTGATTGCCGTCGGCCGGGACGATGGGCGGGCCGGACCCTCCAGTGCCCGACCCGCTCGGAGACCAAGGCTGCTTCAGTCAACCCTGGTCGCGGCGAGATGCGGGAAAGGAACACCGCGACCGCGCCTTTGGTGAAATCTGTTGAGCCGGCGGACCACCGCTGAGAAGTCCGCTGGCTCTTTGCCACTACCCCGACAGCAGGAGGGCTTGGCAATTGGTGAGCGAGTGGATCGGACCCGCCAAATGGAAAGGAAAGTGGAATTTTCGAAGTCGGAAAAACACGCGTTGAGCGGGCTGCGCCGCCCCGTATCCGTCCGCCGCGCTGGGTGAGGAACCTTACGCGGGGGTGGGTGCCGGGTATGTCATCGGCAGCCAAAGGATTGATTGCCCCCCGGAGACCGCGCGCCCGCTTGGCCTTCCGGGGAGCGACGCCAGCCAACGCGGGGTTGGTCAGCGTATTCATTATGCGGCGGCCTCTTCGAGAGGAAGCAACTGCACGACAGGCTGGGCAGCTTCTGCAGGCGGCACCGGCTTGAGTGCCGCAAGCTCCTGCAATCGCGCCAGTATGGAGCGCGAGCTGTGGACGCCGACGCGAGACTGATCCCAGAAAGGAGGATCGCCACCGACGAGGCCGGGCAGTTCGATTGAGGCGAGCGGCGGCTGTGGCAGTGCCATGCCACGAGGGATGTAGGTTCTGCGGATGAAGCGGCGCTTCACTACGCGACTGTTGCCCACCTGGATGACACCGTTGGGCGGCATGCCGCTGTAATTGGAGGCGTATTCCTTAGCGCGAGCATCTGCTTCTGACTGCCTGTCCTCGGCGAAGAGAGTCCAACTGCCGGCATGGGTCCAGAGCGCCACCTCCTCCTCGCTGATCGTCTTCTCCTCTGAACCAGGGCGCCGGCGGACCTCGATCTCTGCCGGGAGCAGCGGAGGCACGTCGGCCGGCAACTGCCTGTTGGCCTCTTCGACGGCGACATCGGCCTCGGCGAGGATGCGGATCAGTCCGACCAGGCGCTTGGCGAGTTCAGGGTATTCCTTGCGCAGCATCTTTGCGGCAGCGTCCGACTTTGCCTTGGCCTCGTCGTAGCGCGCCCGCAGTTCGCTTTCAGTGGCGGCAGCCTTGGCAATCTCGATCCGCTTGGTGAGTTCGGCTTGAGCGGCATAGGCGCGCTCGACGTCACGGTTGGCACTTGCGATCTTCGCCTCGATCGCTTCGAGATCCTTGTCGCTGCCGTCGAGCAGCACGCGGCGCCGTTCGGCCTCAAGTTTCTCTGCAGCGGCTTCCAATCCGGGAATATCGATCTGGTCGAGCGTCTGCTGCAGCTGGTCGACCGTGTTCGCCTGGCCGCGCAGCGATTTGACGATGGTCTGGATGTTCACAGTCGGTCTCCGGGTCGGGTTTATGACCAGAGGATGGCGGGCGAAACACGACAACCGAAGAGTGCAAAACACGACAAACACGACAAACACGACAAGATCAGTCGATGCCGAGCCGCGCCTGCATCTTGGTGACGGAGACAAGCCAGCGACCCCCATGTTTCCAACCGAAGCCGTCGTATCGCTGGCACCAGGACAGGATCAGTTCTTTTGATTTGCCAAAACGCTGCGCCGCGGCCGCAGTCTCGAACCACTCTATCCCGATCAGGTCGACTCTCCTTTCCGGCTCGGCTGATATCGGCGCTGGCGTCGCCGTCTGGGGCCTCGGCTGCTGGCCGATGTACCGGCGCAGATCGGCCAAGGCCGCTTCTGCCGTGGCGATGTAAGCCTCGAGTTGCGGATCGGGAGCGGAGGTCATGCGCACCTCCCCGGACGTTCCGTCGCAGGAACAAAAAATGATGGTGCCCATTGATTTCGGGAAGGGACGGCAACCCGAAAGGATGCCGAACAATGTTTGAGCTTACGGTCTTGGAGATGGCAGCCGCAAGGCGACGCGCGAAGCGTGCCGAGCGCTCCTTGAAACAGGCCACAGATCTGCTCGACGAGGACCACGGTCTCGCTGTTAGCCTTGCCCTCTGCAGCCGAATACGAGCCGGCCAGGCGAGAGCGAAGGCTGCCAGGCGCCGGCTGCTGAAGATCGTGCCGCCGACAACCGCGCATTGACGAGCTCGCGGCGCAAGGTCGGTCCCGGTCTGATGGTCGGGTTAATCGATATATTCCTCCCCACACGTCAAAGCTTAATGTGGGCGCGTCGGCGGTTGTGGTAGAGGCGAAAGGCTGGATGTCTCTTGGGAGGAGTTCCGTCCTTTGGATATGAAATCGAAGCTCGCCAAAATGTCGGCGGCGCTGCTCGCTAGGCGTGCGGCCGCCGCTCAGTCCACCACCGCTACCGTCAAGCCGATCCGAACGTCGCTCGCCGACGTTCCTCTCAGGCGCCAAACAGTTCCGTTCAAGCCGAAGCCGCCGATCCGCCCCTGCAGCAACATGTAACGCGGCGCTCATTCGTCGCGCCCGCAGGGAAATCTGCGCCACCATTCGCGCTCAAGCACGCCTGCCACCAGATCGCCCGACGGCGTCCGCGGTGCGTTATGCGCTGCCTGGTGCTCGGCGAGGAACTGCGGCTCGGGCATCCTCTCTACCGCCTCGGCAAGGCATCCGAGAGCCTGGTCTATCCATGTCGCGGCGGAGCGGTAGGCGGCCGGGCTCATGCGCGCCTCCGCATCGGTACGACGTGCGGTGGATTGTTCGGCTGGACCATATGCCGCTCACGCCACATCCGCTTGGCGATACCGGGGATAGCGCTGATGACCTTGGCCGTCGGTCGAGCGGCCGCCCAGGCGAATAGGTCGAGTTGGTCGGGATGAGTTTTCTTGCGCGTGCTCATGCGACGAACCTCATCTGCGCTTCGACCATGGCAGGCGTTAAAGTGCCTTCCATCATGCGGCGACGGAACACCTGCATCACGCCAGGCGACAGCTTCCGGCCGGCTCGGAGCCTTTCCAGGATCGCGGCCGCATCGTCCTCGTTGTCGGGAACAGGGTATGGAACATCATCAGGGGAGTGGGCAGAGCCAACCCTTGAAAGGTCTTTCCCTTCTTCAGAGCTAATACCTTCTAGGTTATATTCTAGGTAGTTGCCTGCATTTGGCTCAATCACGCCCCTGCGCGAATTACAGGCCCGCGCGGTGTCAGGGCCTGTATTTGGCTCAATCACAGAAGATGCCGCCTGACGCTTCTCCCGTTGCCGTTCTTTCCGCTCGGCATCGATCCGCCTAAGCGTTTCCCGAGCGATAATCATGTGGTCTAGGACCATATTCTCGCGGGCAAATTTCAACTTGTAGCGGACGGCGCCGGCGCCTGTCTTGCTGTCGACTTCGAAGTAGCCAAGCGCCACCAGCGCGTTGCGATTGTCGATGATGGCGCGCGTGCTAAGACCGGTTGCCACCTGAAGATCGATGATCGACACGTAGGCGGAATCCTTCTCGAAATCGGATATGAACCGAAGGTAGGCGCGAACGATTTTCAATGCCGCGATCGGACATTTCGGATCGGCGTTGATCATGTCCTCGAAGTCGAATTTCCGACTGGCGAGCGAAGCCGCTTTCGGTTTTTCGTCGTCGTCATCGCTCATGCCGCGCGTGCCCTCCGCAACGTGGTTTCGCGGATCACGACAACGGCCTGGTGAGGCGTGAGGCCAAATCGGCGCTGTAGCGCCGGCACGATCGGCCGCTCGATGTTGCCGTAGTTGGCGACATAGAACTCGATCGCCTGGTCGACGATGGCCGAGTGCTCGTGCTCTGGCGGGGAGTGATCGAGGGCGGTCATGCTGCCTTCGCAGCACGGGCGCGCTCCCAGGCGACGAGATCGGCTTCGAGGAAGTAGCGCCGACGGTTGATTACGATCGGCCGGGGGAAATTGAGTTCCGGATTTTTGAGCCACCGGTGAAGGCTCATATCGCTAATATGATATCGGTCCAGCACCTTCGGTGCGGGAATGTAGACCTCGGTTGACATTGGAAAGTGGCCTTCCGTTATTAACGTTAGGCCTCTCAGTATATGGATCGGGACTCGCGAGAATATGCCCCTTTGAGAGATTATTTCGCGAGCAAACCTTCATCCCATTTTAAAAACAAAACCGGGCGGCAAATCAGGATAGTTTGTTCTTTTCCTCGTCACGATAGGCACATACACGCGTCACGATCGATTTGCGGGAAAGCGACTTTCCTAGGAATATCTCCACGCCAGCCTCAATGAAATTGGCCGCCGGACTGCCGGTGCTCTCCGAGATTTTGATGTGTCCCACAGGGATCTTGAACGCCGCGCACCATAGCTTTGCGAGGCCTCTCACAAGGCCATCGATCTCCGGCCGCTCGTTGCGGTTCGGGCTCATCGAACGGTTTCCCACGTGATAGCCATGGACCGACGCTGCGTACATTGCGAGTTGTTCAAGGACACGCCTGGTTGAGCTTATCTCCTCCGCCGTAAAGTCGGCCGGCACGATGTACGCCGCGACTTCCTCGGCCGTGGTTGGCCCATGCCGCGGTTCGTCCCAGGCCCCGTATACGAACGGCGCTTCTTTGTTGATCTTTTCCGCTGTGAGCTCATGCACCCACCGGTCGAGGAACTTGATGGTGCTGGTTATTCCATCAAGCTCTGAACGGGCGGCGGCAATCCTTGCCGCAAGCGTATCAATGTCGCGCCTTTTCAAATCCTCGTCGAACCTGAATGCCATGTCCTGCAGACGAACCTCGATCCACCCTTCCTCCGGCTCGAACCCGTTCTGCTCCAGCATTTGGCGAAGCGCCGCGACGTCCTTTTCGGCGAACCTATCGCGCCTCATTTGGACACCGCCTTCATCGGCACGACATTGCCAGCCGCTTTGCCAGTGACCAATTCCTCGACGTATCTGCCCCACGCATCCAGAGCGGCCTGTTTCTCCTCGTAGTAGTCGTAGCGGTTGTAGATGGCTGCGATGCCGCGGATGATGCCGCTCGAATGATTGAGCACGGCTTCAATCACGTGAGGCCGGATGCGCAGCCGTGCCATGCCGCTGGCAGCTGTCCGGCGTAGATCGTGAAGGGTCCAGTGTTCGATCTTGAATTCCGGGTCGCTGGTTTCTTCCTGGGCGATTTCCAGCATCGACTTGGCGATGGCCTTCGTAGCGCGCGACCACCCCGTTGCGTAGGTATCGCCGGTGGTGGTGAAGACGTAGCCGGCCTTGGTCCGAATAGCCTTCATATCGTCAAGAACCTCTTGGACTGCGGTCGAGATCGGCACCACGTTGTCGCGTCCGTTCTTCGTCCGAGATCCAGGGATAACCCAGTCGTTGCCGTCGACCTCTTTCGTAGTCATGGCGGCGACTTCGGTGCGGCGTTGGCCGGTCAAGAGCAGCACCTTGAACATATGGCCGAACGGCTGGCCGTGCTTCGTCGCGGCGTGCCAGAACCATCTGATTTCATCGTCGGTCAGGACACGATCGCGCGGCGTCTCGTCGTAGGACTTCTCCATTCCTTCCATCGGTGAAGCCGTGACGGGAATTCCGTTCTTCGGCTTTGCGCACCAGTCGAAGAACGTGCTCAACGCGGTGAAGACCCGATTGGCCATCACATGCTTGCCGGCCGCGTCGATCTTGTTGATGAGGTTGCGGACGTCGGTGTCTGTGATTTCCGAAATGTGCTTGACGCCCCACTTCGGCGTCACATGGTTCGCGAACAGAGTTTCGACCCAATCGGCATAGCGGTTCTTTTTCTTGTGCCGGTGGTATTTGTCGATGAAGTCCGCCACGACGTTCTTGAACAGGAGCGACTGGTCTTCGGCCTCGGCCTTTGCGGCCTTTCGGGTTTCCTGCTTCTCGGCCGCTGGATCGGCGCCCGCGCGGATTCGTTCGAGCGTCCCGCTGGCATCAAGGCGGATCTTCTTCAGTTCCTCGCCGGCCTTCTTCTCGTCGCTCCCGGCCAAATAGTTGCCGAGGGTCAGTTTCCGCGGCTTGCCTCGGTGTCTGTAGCGCAGTGCCCAAGCCTTCCGGCCCGTCGGCTGCACGATGAAAAACAGGCCAGGAAGTACCGCATCCGGGATCTCCAGACGCTTCTCCGGGTCCGCCTTCAGCTTGGTGAGCGTCGCGCCCGTCAATGCCTTTGCCATCTGCTTTCCCCTGTCTGGGTAACACCGGGGTAACAGAATGGACGCGTTATGGCCCGTTACCCTATGTTATCAACACATCCTAACATAGGCTCACTTTCTAGGAAAACCAAGGGGTCTGGCAGGCGTGAACGTTTTGACTTGTGAGGCGGCGTTAGGCCGAGATTTTTGACTGGGGGTCAAGGGGTCGTCGGTTCGAATCCGGCCACTCCGACCATTAAATCCTTGAAATCCCCCGCGAAGGCATCACGAAGCGTGCGCGGCGAATTTATGCCCGCTGCCTAACCTGCGTGCCCGGCCAGCATGCGCCTCGCGCTTTCCTCGTCGGTGATCAGGATGGTCGGCGCGATCAGGTTCATGGCGCCGAGCAACGCCTCGGTCTTCTCGGCGCCGCCGGAGGTGAGGATGCGGATCGGCGCCTTGCGCAGGCGATCGACATCGACCGACATCACATGGCTGTTGACGGGATGGTCGACCAACGGCGCCGGCAATGAAGCGGCTCCGTGCCAATCAGCAACAGCCACCGCACCAAGTCCCGGGATTTGACTTAAGACCGATGTAAGCTCATTATATTAGAAAATACAAATATTCATCGACTGCGAGCCACGTCACACGGGAAAACCAGCGGGACTCTATTGTCAAACGGCGGTGCTGACTACGATCTGATCGTCGTTGGTGGCGGGCTTGCAGGTTCGTCGCTGGCCATCGCCCTTGCGGGCCGCGGCATCCGAACCCTCATTCTCGAGCAGCAAGAGGAGTTCAGGGACCGCATTCGCGGCGAAGTCCTCATGCCATGGGGCAGCCTCGAGGCGAAGGGCTTGGGTATTTACGATCTGCTTCTTAAGGACTGCGCCATCGAGACAGCCTACTTTTCGACATTTACCAATGGCTCGCCACCTGCGATTCGGGATCTGCGCGCGACGACCCCGGCTGCCACCTGCTGCATGACGTTTCCCCATTCGGAAATGCAAGCGGTTCTCTTGAAGCAAGCCGAGGCGCTCGGAGCCGAGGTCAGGCGCGGACATTTGGCGTCTGGTGTGACTTCTGGAGAGGTGCCACGGGTCCACATAGGCGACGACATCAGAGGACTCTCTGCCCGCCTGGTCGTTCTAGCGGACGGCCGAGATTCACGGCTGCGCTCGCTTCTCGGCTTCGAGGTGCGGCACGACGAGTGCCAGCTGTTCACGGCGGGCATGATCATGGAGGGTGACATCAACTATTCGGAGTTCCTCGCCGACGAGGCGCGGACACCGGCAAACACGGTCAATCTCTTCTATGACCCCAAGGGCGGGCGCATGGTGATCGCGATGCGCATCGCGCCCAAGCGCAATCGCGTCTATCTCGTCTACCACAAAGATGTCCTGCCGAAGCGCCTGTCAGGTCGCCATTCTGTTGAGGAGATGATACGGCAACTTCAGGAGGTGGGGGCACCCAGCCATTGGTTCGACGGAGCAAGGCAGGCAGGTCCATTCGCCAGTTTCGACGGTTCGCATCGATGGGTCGGCAGCCCTTATCGAGATGGCGTCGTCCTCATCGGTGATGCGGCGGCTGCTACCGACCCCGCCTGGGGCAGGGGCCTGTCGCGGACGCTTCGGGACGTTCGGCTGCTGAGAGACCGATTGCTGGAGAGTTCCGATTGGCGATTGGCCGCGGAGGCATACGCGAGCGACCACGATGATTTTTACGGCAGGATGCGACGATTGGAGGAGATGCAAACCACGCTACTGTTCGAACGCGGAGATGCGGCTGACCGGCGGCGCGACCACGCCTTCGCGCTCTTTGCCCGCGATTCCTCACGCATTCCGGATGCATTGGGCTTAGGCCCCGAAGCTCCGTCAGACGATCATGCCCGCGCCCGCTACTTCGGGGAGATATGAGATTGGGCCGCATGTCAGCCACTTGAGTGCGACGGCGTTCATCCGCGGCGTGTCGACAGGGGAGAGGTAACGACCCGGCACTATGCCTTCGTCGAACCCAAGTGACTGGCGAGTTTGCGGAACCTATGCCTGATCCCCTGTGGGTCTAAAGCCCCGAAAATGCCCCAAGCGGGAATCCTTAAAGCAGGTCGCGTGAAAAAGGATTCACGCGACCTGCTTTAAGTGTTTGATTTTAAGCATGTCTTTGTCCCGAAACCGGGCCCACTTTCGGGAGACATGCTTTAGGCGGCCTCCCACCGAGGAGTCACGAATCCGGACTCCGGATGAAGCTCGAATCCGGCCACTCCGACCATCTATATCCTCGAAATCCCGCGCGAAGGCAGCACGAACCGTCCGCGGCGAATCTATGCTCGCTGGCTAAGCCTCATGCGCGGCCAGCATGCGCCTCGCGCTTTCCTCGTCGGTGATCAGGATGGTCGGCGCTATCAGGCTCATGGCGCCGAGCAGCGCCTCGGTCTTCTCGGCGCCGCCGGAGGTGAGGATGCGGATCGGCGCCTTGCGCAGGCGATCGACATCGACCGACATCACGTGGCTGTTGACGGGATGGTCGACCAGATCGCCATTGCGGTCGTAGAAATGGAACAGAAGGTCGCCGACGGCGCCGCGCGCCAGCAGGGCCTCGCGGTCCGCTTCCTTGAGGAAGCCGCCGCGCGAGAAGGTGGTGGCCGAAGCGATGCCGCCGACGCTCAGCAGGACGGCATCGAGCGCGTCGGCCATCTCGAAGATCTCCTGCAGGCCGCAACGCTCTACCAGCGCGATCTTGGTCTCGACGCTGTCGACGACGGCCGGCGTCGGCATCAGATAGCCGTCACCCTGGAAGATCTGGGCGAAGCGCCAGGCGAACTCGGCCGGGTTGACCCGCCGCGCGACGCCGACGCCGCCAAGCAGCGAGATCACGCTGAAATCGGCCAGCGATTTGGCGCTGATGAAGGGCAAGGTGTGGAACAGCGTGACACCCCAGCCGACGCCGACCCGCATGCCCGATTTCATCGCGTCGGACAGGAACATGCCGGTCTTGGCGGCGATTGCCGGGATCGGATCGGCGTTGGGGTCGGTGAGCGGCGCGACCAGCGCCTGCTGCAGCCCGAAGGTTTTCTCCAGCGCCCGCTCCAGCCGCACGATCTCCAAAAGCTCGCTTTCGATAGTGATCTTCACCTCGTTGCGCGCCCGCGCCTCGGCAAGCATGCGCACGATGGTGACGCGACCGACGCCGAGCACGTCGGCTATCTCGTTTTGCGTCATCTGCTCGACGAAATACATCCAGGCGGCGCGGATCCTGAGACGGTCGGTCCGGCTTTCGCTGACGACCTGCTCGGAGGCTTCAGCCGCCCTGCCGTTTTCGGATTCGCCCTGCCGCCGCCTGCCCAATTTCCCCTCCAAGTCCGGCGATGATGCTGCCTCGCCGATTCTGCATGCTGGTTAAATATCGCCTATTGATCTACCAATCGAGACGAACAATCTAGAGAGGGCGACTGGCGCCCCAAGCCGTGATCGGCTTCAGCATTTCGAGGCAATTGGCGATGTTGCGACAAATTTCCGAAGATGTCCGCGCCAACCTGAAGGATCGGCTTCGGGAGTTGCGCGACGCGATCCGCCAAAACCGCCACGACAGCGCCGGCGATCCGTTGCGCGATATCGCCGGTAATTGGCCGCCCTTTCCGGGCCGCAGCCTGCTTGGTCATGCCGCGAGCGCCGTCGACGAGGCGCTGACGATCGCCGAATCCTTCGTTCCGCATTCCCGGCCGCTCAAGGTCGACGGCACGACCGTAAAAAGCCTGCGGGCTTATTTCCCGCAAGGCGATGAAGACCGGCAGATCGGCGGCGAACGTCAGTTCAGGCGTGACATGTATTATCTGACCCGCGCGGTTCTCGCCGGTTACGGCATCGACAATCCGCGCGTTCACGAGGCGAGCTTTTCGGCCGTGCACGCCGCGATGCGCAAGCGTCACGCGGATCTTCTGGCCGGCGCGACGGCGGACGCGGCATCCACGGATCAGGTCGCCGCGGCTTGCGCGGCTCTGCTCGTCGAATGCCTCAACCACCGTCCGGTCCAGCCTGGCGAGGTCGGGACAGGTCCGGCGATCGCCGGCGACCGGTCTCTCGACATCAGATGCCTTGCGCCGGTGGTGCTTGCCTGTGGACTGGCGACCAAGGCGGACGGCGCGCCCGAGCCCGACATTCTCGAGATCGCGGTGCTGGCCGCCGAAGTGCGGGAGGATCGCATCCGGCAGGCCTGCGCCCAGACCAATGCCGTCCAGGAACTGACGCCGGTTCTCGCCACCCTGCTTGCGCATCTGACGTAACCGCCGCGAGGGAATCCGCTATCGTTCGGCCACCATGGTCGCGATGGTTTTCTTGGCGCGCTGGATCGAGGCAGGGCTCATGCTGAGCTCGGTCAGGCCCATCCCGACGAAGGCCGGGATCAGGTCCGGACGGCCGGCGGCCTCGCCGCACATGCCCACCATGATGCCAGCGGCGACACCCGCCTTGGCCGTCAGCTCGATCGCCGACATCACCGCAGGATTGGTGACGTCATTGAGCTTGGCGACCGTCGGATTGAGGCGGTCGGCGGCCATGATGTACTGGGTGAGGTCGTTGGTGCCGATCGAGAAGAACGCCACTTCTTTTGCCAACGCCGGCGCGATCAGCACGGCGGCTGGCGTCTCGATCATCACGCCGAGGTCAAAACTTGCATGCGGCACGCCTTCGGCCTTCAATTCGGACGCGCATTCATCGACCAGCGCGCGCGTGCGCGTCACTTCGGCGATTTCCGAAACCATCGGCAGCATCACCTTGATGTTGCCATGGACGGCGGCGCGCAGCAGCGCCCGCAACTGCTTTTTGAAAATGTCGGGACGGTCGAGGCACATGCGGATGCCGCGCCAGCCGAGGAAGGGATTTTCCTCGTCGGGAAATTCGATGCCGGCGATCGGCTTGTCGCCGCCGATGTCGAGCGTGCGCACGATGACCGGATGCGGCGCAAACGCCTTGGCCAAGGCGCTGTAGGTCTCGGCCTGCATGTCCTCCGACGGCAGATGCATGTGGCGCATGAAGAGCAGCTCGGTGCGGAACAGGCCGACGCCCATGGCGCCGGCTTCCTGCGCCGCCTCGATCTCCTCCAGCGAGCCGATATTGGCCGCGACCTCGATCACCGTGCCGTCGGCGCGTTTCGGGGTCACGCCCTTGAACACTTTGAGGCCGGCGCGCTCCTGCGCCGCAGCCTCGACGCGGCGGGTGAAGTCTGCCCGCGCGGCCTCGTCCGGATCGACGATCACATGCCCGGCATTACCGTCGATCGCCACTTCCTTGGCGGTGCGTAACTCGTTGACCTTGTCGCCGAGACCCAGTACCGCCGGGATGCCGTGCGAGCGGGCAATGATGGCAATGTGCGAGGTGGCGCCGCCATGGCCGCAGATCACGCCGCCGATGCGCTTCAGCGGCGCGCGCGCCAGATCCCAGGCGCCGATGTCGTCGGCGATCAGGATCGCGCCCTGCGGGATGGTCTCCAGGCTGACCTCGTCCTGGCCGAGCAGCACCAGGCAGATCTGCCGGCCGACGGCATGGACGTCGTCGGCCCGGGCGTTGAGATAGTGATCGTCGACCGCGCTGAAATCGGCGGCGATGGTGGCCGCGGCCGCGATGACCGCCGAGACCGCGTCGTCACCGCCACGGATCAGCCTTTCGACCTCGCCGGTAAGGCTGTCGTCGGCGGCGATGTCGCGCAGGGCCGCGACAATGCCACGGTCGCCGGCGGAGAGATTGTTCTCGGCTAGCGTGCGGTCCATGCGCGCCTGGACGCTGGCGACAGCGCCGCGGAAGCGCTGGAGCTCACCTTCGATCTCGTCGGCCTGCAGGCGCCTGCCCGGCCCCTCGATCTCCGGCGGAAAATGCGCAAAGGCCGGCCCGATCGCCACGCCCTCGCTGGCGGCAACACCTTGGAGCTTGGGTGTTCCATCCGTCGGCGCGGCTGCCACGAGCGTCGCCTCCGGCGCAGGCGCGGCTGCTTGCGGGCCACCCTCGCCCGCGTCGCCCTCATCGTCGAGGCCGGCGCGCGGGTTCTCCAGATAGCCTATCAGCGCCTCGATCGCTTCGATGGCGTCGGCGCCATTGGCGCGCACGGTGACTTCCTGGTTCTCCTTGACCGCCAATAGCATCAGCTTGACCGAGCTCTTGGCGCTGACCGCCTTGCCGTCCTTGACCAGCTCTACATCGGACTCGAAAGCCTTGGCGAGCTTCACGAACCGAGTCGCGGGACGGGCGTGCAAACCTTCGTGCACTCTGACGATGGTCGAGCGTTCCATGGCAATACTCTAGGTTTGGGCGCCGTCGACAGACAGCGCGGATATTATCAGGCGGCGATGGTGATGACAGCGCCCGGTGTAAGGGCGGCCACAAGCGCTCCGGTATCGACTTCGGATGCGCAAACCTCGCCCGGCCTTTCGGCCTCGGTCGCTCCGTTGAAGGAGATCACGACATGGCCCATCTCGCGGACCTTGCTCCATGCGGTGGAGCCGACCGCCGTTATCGTCGCTGACACTGGTCCGAGGGTGATCGATGCGCCCTTTTGCGGCGCGTCTTCACTAGGCTCCTGCTCTGTCAGGTGAAGCACGGAAACCTCGGCCAGCTCGGGAGGCGAGCCATCCGCGAACAGGATGACCACGCCGCCCTCGGCGAGGTCCGCCACTTCGGGTCCTATTGCTGTGACCCGTGTCTTGAGAAGAACCGACATATGGCGAACCTCGATACTTTTGATGGCTTAGAACACGATCAGGGAGACGACCCATGCGATCAGCACGGAGACGGGACCCATGATCTGGCGGCTGATGAGCACCGCCGGCACGCCGATCTCGATCGTCTTCGGCTTGGCCTCACCGAGCGCCAGACCGACGGGAACGAAGTCGCAGCCGACCTGGGTGTTGTAGGCAAACAGCGCCGGCAGAGCCATTGCGGGCGAGATGGTGCCGTTGGCGATCTGCGGGCCGATGATGGCAACGCCGATGACCTGCGCGATGACCGCGCCTGGTCCCAGGATGGGCGACAGGAACGGCAGGCCACAGATGGCCGAGATGACCAGCAGGCCGACGATGTTGTTGGCCAGCGGACCCATCGGTTGTGCCAGCACGTCACCGATGCCGGTATAGAGGATGAGGCCGATCAGCATGGTCACGAAGGCCATGAAGGGCAGCACGTTGCGGATCACCTGATCGATGGTGCGGCGGCCGGAGTTGAAGAAGATGCCGACGACACGGCCCATGACACGGCCGATCGAGCTGATCAGGCCGATCATCCCGCCTTCGCTCGGCAGCGGCTCGGCCGCCCTGGATGCAGTGTTGTTGTTTGAACTCATCGATGCTGCTCCCCCCGCAGTGGTGACCGCTTCGGATCCGTCCGCCATCGTGACGTTGGCCGGCTTCACGCCCGAAACGTAGATGTCTTCCGTGATGAACTGGGCGAGCGGACCCGCCTGGCCGACCGGCGTCAGGTTGACGGTCGGGATGCGCTTGCGCGGATAGACGCCGCAGCGCGCGGTGCCGCCGCAGTCGACGACGACGACCGCCATCTCGCTTTCGATCGGCGGCGCCTTGAACCCGTCGACGGCCTCGGCGCCGGTCATGTCGGCGATGAGCTGCGCCACTGGATGGATGCCGCCGCCGGTTACCGACACGACCTTGCTGCGCTGTTCGGTCGGTTCGATGACCAGTGGGCCGCCCCAACCGGTGGACCCCTTCGAAATCTTTACTGCCTTGTATGTCTTGGCCATGGTGTCCTCCCGCCCTTAGAGCTCGACGCCCTGGCGGCGTGCCATGATGGCCGTGATGCGCTCGGTCAGGATGCCCTTCAGCAGGATGACGACGAGGCCGACGATGGCGTACCAGATGGCCACCTTGACGTGATAGCCGTTGGCGATGACGCCCCGCTTCTCGAGGTCGAGCAGCGCGACCAGCATGCCGCCCCACACGAAATATTCGCCGGGATTGATGTGCGGGAACAGGCCGAGCGGCGGATGCACATAGGACACTGCCGCGTCGTAGAAGGCAGGCTTGTGCTTTTCTTCCAGGAAGGAGCCGAAGGTGTATGCCATCGGGTTGGTGAGGAAGAACACCGACAGGACCGGCAGCACGGTATAGCGGGTCAGGGCGATGCGGCCGGCGCCGCGCGCCAGGCCGTGGACGCGCTCTTCGCCGACCAGTTCGGTGACGGCATAGAAGGCGGTCATCAGCACCACCAGCGTCGGAATGATGCCGGTGACGAAGCCGGCGAACACCTCGCCGCCCTTCTGGAAGATGCCGATGAAATACTTGCCGATCGCGGTCAGCCAGCCGAGCTGCTCTTCCTGCTGCACGTTCTTCAGCTGTTCCTTCAGCTGGTCGGCGGTGACCGGCGCGCTGTCGGTCGTCGCCTGCGCGAGGACCACGAGATGATCGGTGGCATGCCCGACGCCGAGCTTGCCGTGCCAGGCAGCGTCCGAGACCATGGTGCCTGCCACATGCAGGTTGTGCACCGCCAGGTCGGCATGCTGCGCCAATAATGTAATTACAGACATTTCTCCTCCTTATGACCCCTGCCGGTCATTCCCAGCCGGCCGCCGGTGTCGTTTAAGCCCTTGCTACGTTCAAGCCGGACAGGCCCGGCTTCTTCCCCGGCTCCGACCGCGCGCGGTCGATCTGCTCGATCGCCCGTTTCACGGCCTCGGCCACACCGGGTTCCCCCTCCCCCATGATCGCAGGGTTGGACCGGAGTCGATCGAGGGGGATGCCCTCGAATTCTTCATGTCGCTTGAACTTGGTCAGCACCGAGCGTCCGCTCATGACCATCATGCGGCGCACGATGAGATCCGGCGTCACGACGACGAGCGCAATCGTGCCCTTGGCCAGCCGTCCGCGGAAATTGCCCGCGCCGACGAAGCCGTCCTCGAACTCTCCGGTGACACCTTTGAAGACGTCCGAATAATGCCGCATCTGCAGCCAGACACCGAGCGATTGCAGCGCCCAGACAACAAAAAGCAGAAGCAGCGCCCACTGCCAGATCGCCATTTCGGTTTCCTCCCGAGTCTCTTTCTCCGGCACATATTGGACGGAGGCGAGATGACCCGAAAGTGAGAACATTTGTTTCCTCGAATGTCAACATGTATTATATTAGCCGCCATAA
Source organism: Mesorhizobium sp. CNPSo 4661 (assembly GCF_057784215.1). Classification (NCBI taxonomy): domain Bacteria; kingdom Pseudomonadati; phylum Pseudomonadota; class Alphaproteobacteria; order Hyphomicrobiales; family Phyllobacteriaceae; genus Mesorhizobium; species Mesorhizobium sp. CNPSo 4661. The sequence continues at coordinate 183,186 of NZ_JBWGIO010000016.1, forward strand.
CGCTCCACAGGCGGCTGGCCGATTTCGGCATCGGCAGCGCCTGTGCTAGCCTGTCGCCAAACGGGATATGAGACATGGATCTGCCTTTCAGGCACGAACTCGCGCTTATGCCGGACCTTCGTCACCGGCTGCGGCAGCTGCGCTGGTTTCGCGCCACCTTCCGCAGCAGCGCGAAGGTGGTGTCCGAGACGTTCGGCGTTCGTTTCGAGATCGACGAGGCCAAGCTGACACGCGCCTTCCTCGACTGGATCGAAGTCATGGAAGCGCAGAAGCGATTCGCGGCGATAGACCGCGCGGACTTCATCGTCTTCGCCGCCGGGCTGGTGCTGCGCGAGCTGATCCGGCAGGCACCGGCGCGCGAGATTTCCGGCCTCACCGAAATGATCGAGACGGAGGCCAATGCCGGCACGGCGGAAATCGTGCGCTTCTGGCCGGAAGGTTTCCTCTATACCAACTACTGCGTGTCGGCGATCCTGGCCGTGCACGAGCAGGAATTCGGCACGGCGCCCAGCATCGACAAATGCGCCGACGACCTGCGCATCTGGTGGTCCTACCGCGAGAACGCCACGGAAATTCCCGCCTATGCCGTGGCCTTCCTCGACCGCTTCCTCGGCGCCGAGCCCAACTGGATCACGCCCGACCGCGCGCAGTCGCGCCAGGCCATGCAGCGCGCGCTTGGATCCACGCCGGTCAGCGAGGCGCTGCGCCAGCTTTGAAGCGTTGGGGACCTAGCCGCCCTGCTATTGAACATCTGACTTTTTATCGATAGCGATGTGCGCATTGGCACAGGAGCCGGGAGAAGCGCGTGGCGCAACCTAGACTGATGATTTTCGATTGCGACGGCGTTCTCGTCGACAGCGAGCCGCTGGCCGCCAAGGCCTATGAGCGCGTCTATGAGAAGCACGGCATGCCCGGCGTCCATGGCGGCATCATCGCCCAATGCATCGGCATGAAGCAGTCCGACATCATCGTCAAAATCAAGGAACTGACCGGCCATCAATTCCCATCCGCCGCTGACGGCGACATCTGGGCCGAGACCAAGCTGCTGTTTTCCGAGGAACTGAAGCCGACGCCGGGGATCGCGCCGTTCCTCAGCGCGCTTGCCGGCGACCGCTGCGTCGCCTCGTCATCCTCGGTCGAACGCATCAACCACAGCCTGTCGGTGACCGGGCTGTCGCGCTTCTTCGGCGAGGCGATCTTCTCCTCATCGATGGTGAAGAACGGCAAGCCGGCGCCGGACATCTTCCTCTACGCCGCCGAAAAGATGGGCGCAAAGCCGGCCGATTGCATCGTCATCGAGGATTCTCCCTTCGGCATCCAGGGCGCGGTGGCGGCCGGCATGATCGCGATCGGCTATACTGGCGGCGGTCACACTTACCCCGAGCACGGCGCACGGCTGAAGGCGGCCGGCGCCGATTTCGTCTGCGCCGACTGGCACGAAGTCGGGCGGCAATTGGCGGGGCTTGGCGTGCCGGCCTGAGCTAACTTGTTGTTGGAGCATGATCTTCCCCGAAAACCGGTTCCCACTTTTCGGGATCATGTTTGTTGGAGCATGATCTTCTCCGAAAACCGGTTCCCACTTTTCGGGATCATGTTTGTTGGAGCATGATCCTTTCCGAAAACCGGTTCCCACTTTTCGGGATCATGCTCTAGAGCGGGATGAGATTTGTAGGAGTCGTTGGATTCCCAAATCAGCAATGATCTGATTCAACATCGATGCTGGGCAGGAGGCCAGCATCGATGGCTGGATATTCGATGGATTTGCGCGAGCGGGTTGTCGCGGCGGTCAAGGTTGAA